>JBBSMX010000104.1:0-14947 GCA_038232935.1 Rhodothermales bacterium
CCCGCCCACATCGCGCTCACCGACAGCACGACGATGGGGCTCGGCCTCGTCTACGGCGCACTCCAGCATGGCCCCGACCACGAGATCCTCACCACACCACACGACCATTATTCCACCTTCGAAGCCCTTCGCCTCCGCGCCAAGCGGACGGGCGCCACGGTCCGCCGCGTCGCCCTCTACGACGACCCCGCGGAGACCTCGGTGGACGAGGTGGTCTCCCGGATGCGAGATGCCATCACCGACCGGACGCGGGTGCTCGCCGTCACCTGGGTGCATTCTTCGACGGGCGTGAAGCTGCCCATCGCGGCGATGGCCGAGGCACTCCGCACCGTCAACGCCGGCCGAGACGCCACCGACCGCGTGCTCTTCTGCGTGGACGGCGTCCACGGCTTCGGCATCGACGACGTGACGGCGGACAGCCTCGGCTGCGACTTCTTCATGGCGGGGACGCACAAGTGGCTGTTCGGTCCGCGCGGGACGGGAATCGTCTACGGACGTCCCGAGGCGTGGGAGTCGCTCGACCTCGTCATCCCGAACTTCGGGCCGTGGGTGGGGATATGGATTGGGGCGCTCCCGCCGGACACGCCGCTCGTGACGCCGGGCAACAGGTTCAGCCCCGGCGGCTTCCACTCGTTCGAGCACCGGTGGGCGCTCGGCGAGGCGTTCCGGTTTCACCTCGCCCTCGGGAAGGCGCGCGTGCAGGAGCGGATCCACGGGCTCAACACGATCGCGAAGGAAGCGCTCGCGGCCATGCCGGCCGTTCGCCTCTACACCCCGATGAGCCCGACTCTCTCCGCCGGGATCATTTGCTTCGAGGTCGCCGGGCACACACCGAACGAGGTGGTGGCACACCTCCACGAGCGGGGGATCACCGGCAGTTCGAGTCCCTACCCTGTCTCCTACGCCCGGATCGCCCCGAGCCTGCTCAACAACGAAGACGAGGTGGAACGCACGGTCGCTGCCATCGCAGAACTGGGATAGCCCGAATCTCTTGTCGGTCGTGTGGGATATGCGCTCGTGTACCTCTCGGGGTGCCTTCTCCTTGGTTAGCCCAGTGATGGCGCTTGACTCCTCCCATCCGGTTTCCTATCCTGAGGATGACTCACGCCTCGCGGCCTCCATGTTTACGTCGTCGTACAACCTCAACGCGAATCCGAATCCGACCTCCAGAAGGAGTCGCGGATCCCGGTACTCGTCGAGATAGACGAAACTCACCCCCGGCATTCCAAGCGGCTCCTCCAGTGCGGAGGGGCCGCTTTTTTTGCTTTATCCCTATTTCTCTATGTGCTCGATCCTCGGCATCCTCGAACCTCACGGCGACGCGAAGGACCTCCGCGCCACCGCCCTCCGGCTCTCCAAGCTCCAGCGCCACCGCGGGCCGGACTGGTCCGGCATCTACGAATCGGACCGCGCGATCCTCGCCCACGAGCGCCTCGCGATTGTGGATGTGCTGCACGGCGCGCAGCCGCTGATGAACGAGACCGGCTCGCAGGCGCTCGCCGTCAACGGCGAGATCTACAACCACCGCGCCCTGCGCGCTGACCTCGCGGAGCCGTACCCGTTCGAGACCGACTCCGACTGCGAGGTCCTCCTCCCGCTCTACCGCGACCACGGGGCCGACTTCCTCGACCGGCTCGTCGACATCTTCGCCTTCGTGCTCTACGACGCCGACCGCGACCGCTACCTCATCGCGCGCGACCCCTACGGCGTGATGCCGCTCTACACCGGCCGCGACGAACACGGGACGCTCTACGTAGCCTCGGAGATGAAGGCGCTCGCACCAGTGTGCAAGCAGATCGACGAGTTCCCGCCCGGCCACGTGTGGGACAGCGAGGTCGGCGAGCCCCGCCGCTATTACACCCGCGACTGGTGGAATTACGAGTCCGTCGCCGACAACGAGGCCGATCCTGCCGAACTCCGCGCTGCCCTCGAGGCCGCGGTGAAGCGCCAACTTATGACGGACGTGCCTTACGGCGTCCTCCTCTCCGGCGGGCTCGACTCCTCGATCATCGCCGCGACGGCCAAGACCTTCGCCGCCCGCCGCGTCGAGGACGGCGACGAGACGGAGGCGTGGTGGCCCCACCTCCACTCGTTCGCGATTGGGCTCGACGGTAGCCCGGACCTAGCTGCCGCGCGCGAGGTCGCCCGGCACATCGGGTCGGAGCACCACGAGCTGCACTTCACGGTTCAGGAAGGGCTCGACGCACTCCCGGACGTGATCTACCACCTCGAAACCTACGACGTCACGACCGTCCGCGCCGCCACGCCGATGTACCTCATGGCCCGGCGCATCCGCGCGATGGGCATAAAAATGGTTCTCTCCGGCGAAGGGGCCGACGAGATCTTCGGCGGCTACCTCTACTTCCACAAAGCCCCCGACGCCCGCGCCTTCCACGAAGAGACCGTCCGCAAGCTCGACCGGCTTCACTCCTACGACTGCCTCCGCGCCAACAAGTCGATGGCGGCGTGGGGCATCGAAGCCCGCGTCCCCTTCCTCGACCAGCAGTTCATCGACGTGGCGATGCGGCTGAACCCGGCGGCGAAGATGGCGACGGACGGGAAGATGGAGAAGCACATCCTGCGCGAGGCGTTCGAAGATGCGCTCCCCGCGTCGGTCACGTGGCGGCAGAAGGAGCAGTTCTCCGACGGCGTCGGCTACAGTTGGATCGACTCGCTCAAAGCCCACGCCGAGGCGCAGGTGAGCGACGAGCAGCTCGCTCGCTCCGCCTTCCGCTTCCCGATCAACACGCCCGACACGAAAGAGGCCTACCTCTACCGGACCTTCTTCACCGCGCACTTCCCGCACGACGCCTGCGCCCGGACCGTGCCCGGCGGCAAGTCCGTCGCGTGCAGCACGCCCGAAGCGATCGCGTGGGACGCCTCGTTCGCCGCCTCCGCCGACCCGTCCGGCCGGGCCGTGCGCGGCGTGCACACACAAGCCTACGCCGACTAGATCGCGCAACTTCCCATGAACGGGCGGCGACGGTGGGAGCAAGCACGTAGCTTCGACCCCCGCCGTTACACCCTGCCGCCTGACCCGTGACGTTCACCCTCCTCCACGAAGACGCCGACACCGACGCCCGCCTCGGCCGAATCGAGACCGACCACGGCGCGATCGAGACGCCGGTGTTCATGCCCGTCGGTACGGTCGGCAGCGTGAAGGCGGTGCAGGCGCGCGAGCTGATGGACGACGTCGGCGCGCAGATCATCCTCGGCAACACGTACCACCTCTACCTCCGCCCCGGCACCGAGGTGCTGGAGGCGGCCGGCGGCCTCCACGCCTTCATGCGCTGGCCCCGCCCGCTCCTCACGGACTCGGGCGGCTTCCAGGTCTTCTCCCTCTCGGACCGGCGCAAGATCACCGAAGAGGGGGTTCGCTTCCAGAGCCACCTCGACGGCTCGGCCCACCTCTTCACACCCGAGTCCGTCGTGAACACGCAGCGGTCCATCGGCAGCGACATCATGATGGTGCTCGACGAGTGCCCGGCAGCCGACGTGGACGAACGCTACGCCCGCCGTTCCAACGAGCTCACGATCCGCTGGGCGAAGCGCTGCCAGGACCGGCTGCACGCGACCGAGCCGCGCTACGGCCACCACCAGGCCCTCTTCGCCATCGTACAGGGCGTGACGTATCCCGAGATCCGGCGCGAGTCGGCGCGGCGGTTGGTGGAGATGGACTTCGAGGGCTACGCCATCGGCGGGCTCTCCGTCGGGGAGTCAGCGCCGCTGATGTACGAGATGGTCGAGGTCGTCGCGCCGCTCCTGCCGCGTGAGAAGCCGCGCTACCTCATGGGCGTCGGGACGCCGGAGAACCTGCTGGAGAACATCGCGCGCGGCATCGACATGTTCGACTGTGTGATGCCGACGCGGAACGGCCGCAACGGCACGCTCTTCACGACGGAGGGCGTCGTCAACATCAAGAACGCGCAGTGGAAGGCCCACTTCGAGCCCATCGACCCCGGCCTCGACGCCTACGCGAGCCGGCACTTCACGAAGGCGTACCTCCGCCACCTCACGGTTGCAAACGAGATCCTCGGCCTCCAACTGGCCTCGATGCAGAACCTCGCGTTCTACACGTGGCTGATGCGCGAGGCCCGCGCCGCGATTCGCGACGGCCGCTTCGCCGCGTGGAAGGCGGAGATGCTGCCACGCATCAGCCGCCGCATCTGAAAGGAAAAGAACGAGCGGAAGAGGATGGCTCCCCTTCCGCTCACCTCTGCTTTCGGCCCTTCTGCTTCTACCGCACCGCCGTCATCCGGCCGGTCTCGACGACGGTCTCGGTCGGCATCTCCGCCGTGAGACGGTAGAGGTACGAACCCGAAGGCAGGACCGCGTCGAGCACGAGCGTGCGGCCCGCCCCGGCTGAGATTGGCTGCGGCGCGACCTCCAACACCTGCCGCCCGAGCACGTCGTAGACCTCGACGCTCACCTGCGCGTCGGCAGGGAGATCGTAGCGTAGCGTCGTCGTCGTGGCGAACGGGTTCGGATAGTTGCCGTCGAGCGCGAAGGCCGTGGGCACCACGCCGCTCTCCGTGTTCGGCAGAACAGAGGGGTTGATGAAATCCGCTGTCCCATCCGCAAACACGACGAGGAGTCCGAAGGCGGGTGCGTCACCGGGTTGGGCTCTTGGATCAAGGAAGCCGGAGGCGAGGATCGTCCCCGCTTCGTCAACGCGGTCGGGAAAACTGAAGAAGAAGATGTTTTCGTTACCTCCCCTGTCAGCGGGTGTAACCCCGAGTTCGGTATCCGGCGCGATCGGCCGATAGCCGGTGATTTCACCGTAGGAAACATCGTCGTACAGCACCGTCTCGTCATTGCGGACGACGATCATCGATGCGTCCGGCGTACTGTGGACGAAGTTGAAGTCCGAAATCGTATCGTCCGTCGGGGAGAAGGTCATCGCCGCGTCGTTGACGAGGAGCGTGAACGAGATGTCCTCGCCGTCCGGGTTCGGCTCGAAGTCGCCCTCGCCGACGCCCGTAGCGATGAGCTGGTACGTGGCGGCAGGATCGAATGTATACGTTTCCGTAAAGATGGCGTCGTCCGCGCTCTCCGAATCGCCCGGTGCCACCGCGACCTCAATCTCGACGCCAGACGGAAAACTGTCAAAGGGCGTCGCCGTGCGGAAGGCGAGGTCGTCGAGCGCTAGCTCTCCGCCGAAGTAGACGTCTACTTCGGCGAGGGCCGGGTCGGGCGCGTTGTGGATGATCTGGACGGGCACCGTCACGACCTCCTGTGCCTCAATGTCGTCCTCCTGCACCGGATTGAGCTGGTAGCCTGCGGCCGGATCATCGGAACTGAACTGCCCGAGGACGCCGGTGAAGGTGGCGAGCGCATCGGGGATAGGCGTGCCGTCGATGGCCGTGTCGTCCGCGTTTGGAATGCGGAGCGTGACGGAGCCGTCGTCGAGCGTCGCGTCCGAAATCTGGTACGTCGTGGCGGGCTGGAAGACATCGTCCCCGATATCCTCGATAGCGAACTCCTCGACCGCGATCAGCTCGCTCTCGTAGGCTTCGCCGTCGGCCGCAATCTCGGCGAGCGTCACGGTCTGCGGCTCGGGCACGTCGGTCGTGCCGAGGACCTCGTAGCTCTGGAGGTCGCCCGCGTTGATCTGCTTGAGCTGGTTGAACTCGCTCGTCGTCCCGGTGACGCGGAGGACCGTGCCGGGTGCAATCGTGCCGTCGGCCACGTCGTCGAAGAAGGCCCCGCTGGTCTGGCGGATCGTGATGCCGCCGGTCTCGTCCTGCATCCGGG
Source organism: Rhodothermales bacterium (assembly GCA_038232935.1). Taxonomy (GTDB): domain Bacteria; phylum Bacteroidota; class Rhodothermia; order Rhodothermales; family JANQRZ01; genus JBBSMX01. The sequence continues at coordinate 5,755 of JBBSMX010000104.1, forward strand.
TGAACGCCCCCATCGCGCGCGTCACGACGCCCTCGATCCGGACGGGCGAGCCGTTCGGGAGCGACCGCGCCCCGGCGATGTCGACGATGTAAGGCAGGAGGAACGAGGTCCCGTCCGGCAGCACGACCAGCAGCCCGACGAAGGGACCGTTCTGGTCGTTCTCCGGCGTGAGGAAGCCGGAGGCGAGGACGGTGGCGGCCTGACCGCCGAGCCCGCTCACGTCCGCGAAGACGGTGCCGTACACGGTGCTCCCGTCGCCCGAGGTAAACTCGACGATGTACGCATCGGGCGGCACGTTGACGTACTCGCCGATGTCGCCGTAGATCGCGTCGTCCACGATCAGCGTTCCGGTGCCGGTCTCGAGCACATCCACGGCGGGCGCGTCCGTCGAGCCTTGCACGCCGATGAGTTGCACGATCCCAGGAATGGTCGAGGCTTCGCGCGCGCCAGCATTCACGAAGAGCGTGGCCGCGATGTCCTGCCCGCTCGGGTTCGGCTCGAACTGGCTCGGGTCGATGACGCCGCTGGCGATGAGTTGGTACGTCTGGCCGGACACTATGGTCACCATCTCGTCGATGATGACGACGCCGAGATCCTCTTCGTCGGTGACGATGACCTGGTAGGTGCCGGGTGCGAGGTCGAAGAACGGCGTGGCGCTGCGGAACGGCACGTCGTCGAACAGGGCCCCGTCGCCGCCTTTGCCGACATCCACGATGGAGATGTCCACGAACTCGGCGGCCGGGTCAGGCGCGTTGTGGATCACCTGCACGCGCGCCGGGTCGGGCACCTCGCCGTCTTCGATGGTAAGGGTGAAGGTGGAGGGCGTGCCGAGCACGGCGATGCCCCCGGCGATGAAGAGGTCGAAGACCGCCGTCTCGTCGCCCTCAATGGCCTCGTCCGACGTCGTACTCACGATGACGGACTGCTGCTCGTTGTCGGCGGTACCGTCGAAGGTGACCTGCAGGGGGTCCACGCTGAAATCGCTCGCACTGGCCGTGCTCGCGTCCTCGTCGAACGTGACGGTGACGGTGACGGGGTTGCCGTCGGGCGTGTCGTTCGGGAAGTCGAGGGCGATGGTAAGCGTAGCGTCGCTGCCCTCGGCCACGGTGCCCTCGGCGGCCGTAAACGTGACAACGGGCGTGGGGCTGGCTTCCACTGTCTGGCCTTCGTTGACACTGCTGAACGAGGCGGCGGCCGGGCCCGTCCACGTGAAGTCCGCGTACGCGCTGCCGGTGCCGGTGAGTTGGAGCGACTGCCCGAGGGGCGTGTCACCCAGCTCCATCACGCCGATGTCGGTGGAGGTTATGCCGTCGGCCGGGCCGCCTACTCCCGCGAACGAGCCCTCGTACGAGAGGAACTGGCCGGGGACGAGCGTGCCGCCCTCGGCGAGGGCGAGGCCGTCCGGCGACCCATTCTGGATGCCGGCGATGGCGAGGGAGTAGACCGTGAAGCCGTTCTCGGAAGCCCCGGCTGCGAACGTGCCGAGGTCGATGGGGCCGCCATAGACGGCCCCGCTGCTGCCGTTGTAGAGGTAGAGGTCGAAGTCGGCCGGATCGGCGGAGCTGGGGAGGACGACTTCGACGGCTTCCCCGTCGTCCGCACCGTCGTTGTCGTAGTGGACCTCGTTGATCCACTGCGCTCGGGCAGTGCCCGTGAGGAAGAGGGCGAGCGCGAAGGCGAAGCGCAGCGCACGCGCGAGCCGGCTTGACGTGGTTGCAAGAGACATGAGCGGGACCGTTGTTCAGGAGTGGAGAGGCTTGGGAGGACGATAGCGCAGAAGGGCTCGACGCCGGAACCTACCAAACATTCGCGGCCTCATCGATTCAAAAAGGCATCGTTCGTAATTCCATAACCGCACGATCATCGTGCAGCTCCCGTTGGAAAGCCGGCTACCCCGGCGAGGTTTCATCCCCGCTCCCGCCCGTCACGTGCCTTTCACGAACCGAGCGAGGGCTCCAACGTATCATGGCCGCCTTAGCATCCGAGCCCCCATGCGCCAGTTCGACGTCCCCACCTTTTACCAGAGCTCGATCATCTCCGTCGTCAAAGAGGCGCGGCGGGCGGCCGACCCGCGCAAGCGCGACCTCAGCCCGAGCGTGCTCGACTTCGGCCCGGTGCGGTTCAAGATCGCCCGCCACTTCGGGTTCTGCTACGGCGTCGAGAACGCCATCGAGATCGCGTACCGCGCCCTCGACGAGCACCCGGGCAAGGCCGCGGCCGGGCGGATCTTCCTCCTCTCCGAGATGATCCACAACCCCCACGTCAACGACGACTTGCAGGCGCGCGGCATCCGCTTCCTCCGCACCACGGCCGGCGAGCAGCTCATCCCGTTCGACGCGCTCAGCGCCGACGACCTCGTGATCATCCCCGCCTTCGGGACCACGCGCGAGATCGAGGCCGAACTCGCCGCCCGCGGCGTCTCGACGGAGGCCTACAACACGACGTGCCCGTTCGTGGAGAAGGTCTGGAAGCGGAGCGAGCAGATCGGCCGGAAGGACTACACCATCGTCGTCCACGGCAAGCGCTACCACGAGGAGACGCGCGCCACGATCTCCCACGCCAAAGCGAGCGCCCGCGCCGTCCTCGTCGTCCGCGACATGGAGGAGGCCGAGGACCTCGCCCGCGTGATCCGGGGCGAGACCGACGCCGCGTTCTTCTTCGAGCGCTTCCGCGACCGCCACACCGCCGACTTCGACCCCGAGCGCGACCTCCGCCGCATCGGCGTCGTCAACCAGACGACGATGCTGGCGACCGAGACGCAGGCCATCGCCGACCTCCTCAAAGACGCCGTCATGGACCGCTACGGCGCGGACGACGTGGCCGACCACTTCGCCGACACGTCCGACACGCTCTGCTACGCGACGAAGGAAAACCAGGACGCCACCTACACCCTGATCGAAGACGGGGCCGACCTCGCCCTCGTCGTCGGCGGATACAACTCGTCGAACACGAGCCACCTCGTCGAGCTCTGCGCCGAGCACATGCCGACGTACTTCGTCTCCGGGGCCGAGGACGTCGAGCGCGACGCGATCCGCCACTTCGACCTCCACACCCACGAGGTCCTCGAAACCGAGGACTGGTTCCCCTGGGCGACGGCCGCCGAGCGCCCTGTGGACATCGTGCTGACGGCCGGGGCCTCGTGCCCGGACGCCCTGCTCGACGGCGTCGTCCGCCGCGTCCTCGGCTGGTTCGACGCGACACGGCCCGTCGAGGACGCCCTCCATCCCTTCGCCGATTTGGCGAATGGGTGATTGAGTGATCATGGCCCCTCAATCACTCAATCACTAACTCAGCGAATCACCCAATGGCCGTGCCCTGGTACGAAGACTGGTTCGACTCCGACGCGTACGAACTCGTCTACGACCAGCGCAACCTCTCCGAAGCCCGCCGCCTCGCGGACCTCATCGAGCGGACGGCCGAGCCGGAGCCTGGCGCGTCGATCCTCGACGTGGGGTGCGGCCGGGGGCGGCACGCCCGCATCCTCGCCGCGCGCGGCTATGCCGTCACCGGCGTGGACCTCTCGGCAAAGGCGCTCCGCACCGCCCGCGAACGCGCCGCGAGCGAGGGCCTCGCCCTCACGTTCCGGCAGGAGGACATGCGGCGGCTCCCGTTCGAGGCGGCCTTCGACGGCGTCGTCAACCTGTTCACGACGTTCGGCTACTTCGAGGACGCCGCCGACCACCAGCGTGCGGTGGACGCGATGGCGCGCGCCCTCGTGCCCGGCGGCTGGCTCGTGCAGGACTTCCTCAACGCGCCCTACGCCCTCGCCCACCTCGTGCCCGAGGACGAGCGCGAGGTCGAGGGCTTCCGCATCGCGCAGCGGCGTTGGGTCGAGAACGGGCGGCTCAACAAAGAGATCACGCTCCACAAAAACGGCGACGCGCGCACGTTCACCGAGTCCGTCCGCCTGCTCACCCTCGCCGACTTCCGGCGGATGGTCGCCGCCGCCGGGCTCGACCTCCGCGCCACCTTCGGCGACTACAGCGGTGGCCCTCACGCCGCCACCTCGCCCCGGCTTATTTTGTACGCGCGAAAAGCTATTGGCTCGTAGCTATTAGCACTCTGCCCCTCGCCCATAGCCAACAGCTTAAAGCCACCCGCCTCATGACCGACGCCCTCGACTACGCCCAGGCCCACGCCGACGACTTCGTCGCCCAGCTCACGGACTGGCTCCGCATCCCCTCCATCTCCACGGACTCCGACTACGACGAAGACACCCGCCGCGCCGCCGACTGGCTCGCCGACGACCTCCGCCGGATCGGCGTCGAGACCGTGGACGTGATGGAGACGGGCGGCCACCCCATCGTCTACGCCGAGCACCACGCCGGCGACGACCGGCCTACGGTGCTCGTCTACGGGCACTACGACGTGCAGCCGCCCGACCCGCTGGAGCTGTGGGACAGCCCGCCGTTCGAGCCCGTCATCAAAGGCACTGATATCATCGCGCGCGGCTCCGCCGACGACAAGGGGCAGGCGTTCATGCACGTCAAATCCGTCGAGGCCTACCTCCAGAGCGGTGACGACCTGCCCGTCAACCTCAAGATGATGATCGAGGGCGAAGAGGAGAGTGGAAGCGTCCACCTCGCGCCGTTTATCGAGAAGCACAAAGACCTCCTCGCGGCCGATGTCGTGCTCGTCTCCGACACGTCGCTCTTCGCGCCCGGCGTGCCGAGCATCGCCTACGGCCTTCGCGGGCTGGCATATGTGGAAGTGGAACTCACCGGCCCGGCGCGCGACCTCCACTCCGGCGTCTACGGCGGCGGCGTCGAGAACCCGATCAACGCCCTCGCCCGGATGATCGCCGACCTCCACGATGACCACCACCGCGTCACCATCGAAGGGTTCTACGACCACGTCCGCGATCTCTCGGAGGAGGAGCGCGAGGGCTTCCGGCAGCTCCCGTTCGACATGGGCCGGTGGATGGAGGAGGCGGGCATCAAGGCCTCGAAGACTGAAGACGGCTACACGGTCCTCGAAGGCACCACGGCCCGGCCCACGCTCGACGTGAACGGCATCTGGGGAGGCTACACCGGCAAGGGCGCGAAGACCGTCCTCCCGTCGAAGGCAACAGCGAAGATCTCGTGCCGCCTCGTCCCGGACCAGACGCCGGACGAGATCACCGAGAAGCTCCGCCGCCACTTCGAGCAGCACGTCCCGGAGACGATGACGCTGGACTTCCGCGACCTCCACGGCGGCCACGGTGCCATCGTGGACACGACCGCACCGGCGATGCAAGCCGCCGCCGCCGCGCTCGAAGGCGTGTTCGGCCAGAAACCGCACTTCACCCGTGAGGGCGGCTCGATCCCCGTCGTCGCCGACTTCAAGCGGCTGTTGGGATTGGACACTGTGCTGATGGGCTTCGGCCTCGATTCCGATGCCATCCACAGCCCCAACGAACGCTTCGGCCTCGACCGCTTCCACCAGGGCATCGAGGCGTCGATCCGGTTCATGGACGCCTACGCCAAGCAGGACCGATGAGAACGGCGCGGATCGCTCTCACCGGCCTCGCCCTGCTGACGGTCATTGCGTGTGCGGACCCGGCGGTGCCCGGCGTCGGCACCGTGCCCACCGTCGGCCAGAACGCCGAGCCGGACACGGTTGGGCTCCCCGTGCTACTCGCCAAGCGACTGCGCGCGGCCGGACTCGAGGCCCGCGCTCTCGACCGTGAGGGCGACGCCTACGCGCTTGCCGAGATCGTCTCGGATTCGGGCGCGTTCCTCGTCCAATGGGCCGACATGGGCGACGTGGTCGTAGAGCAGGTTCTGGGACCGATGGAGCCGGGAGGAACGAAGGACTCGCACTTCTACCCCGGGGACACGCCGAGCCCGGCGTTCCGCCTGCTCGACCCTGCTGAGGTCGTCCGCCAGTCGGAGGCGTCGGGCGCGCTGGCCATCCTCAACGGTGCCTTTTTCGAGACGCCTGGCCGGCTGAGCACACAGCTCGCGTTCCCCGTCGCTCGGCGGGGCAAGGTCGTGACGGGCGGGAGCAGCCCATACGGTCCCGGCCAGCCTGGTGCTGAGACAGCCCGCTGGGGCCAGGCGCTGCGGGCGCTGGCCGTGGGCGACAGTGTCGCCCACGTCGCGGCGTACGACCCGGCGACTGGGATGCCACTCGACCGGTCCGCCTTCGCTGAGGCCGTCGTGAGCTATGCACCGGAGGCCCACCCTTCGCGCATCGCCACGCGCTTCCAGGTGCTCGGTGCTCTCGACGCCGACGGCGACGGCGTGACCGAGACGCTTCTCTTCGCCACGAGCGACGGACAGACCACGATAACCGCGCCCGTGTCGCTCCTCTCGCGTCTCGGCGTGGTGCCTGAGACCCAAGTCGCCCTTGACGGCGGGGCCTCCGTATTTGTCTGGAACCGCCGGACCGGTATGCTCCAGCAGCCCGCGCCAGCCGGGGGCCACGACCCCCAACGCCTCCCACACTACTTCATCCTCCGCCTCCGATAGCCCTGTCTGAGCGCGCCATCCACAGCCCCAACGAGCGCTTCGGCCTCGACCGGTTCCACCAAGGCATCGAGGCCTCGATCCGATTCATGGACGCCTACGCGGCGCAGGCACCCTAACGTCGCCCCCCCCATCCTCGATCGGCAGCGACGCCTCGGCGGACCCCTTCCCCAGCATGTCGGCCACGACGTAGCGGGGGCGGCCCTTGACCTCCTCGTAGATCCGCGCGATGTAGGAGCCGATGATCCCCAGGCTCAGCATCAGCAGGCTCCCGACGATCAGGAGCAGCAGGATCACCGTGGTAAAGCCGTCGACGGCGTGGCCTACGAACTTCTCGTACAAGGTTTGCGCACCGAGGACGACGGAGAAGCCGAGGAACACGAGCCCGGCTACCGTGACGAACTGGAGCGGGAACGACGAGAACGAGGTCACCGCGTTCGTGGCGAGGCGGACGAGCGTGACGAGCTTCCACTTCGAGCGCCCGCTGTGGCGCGCCGGGACCGTGAAGCGGACCTGCGCGTGGCGGAAACCCAGCCACGCGATCATCCCTCGGAAGAAGAGGGCGCGCTCACCCATGCTCTGCCACGCCTCCACGACGCGCCGGTCCATCAGCTTGAAGTCCGACGCGCCGCGCAAATCGTATCCAGAGAGCCGGTCGAGCAAGCCGTAGAAGAGCCCCGCCCGCCACCGGCTCCACACCGACTCGCTCCCGCGCCGCTCCTTCACTGCCTCGACCACGTCAATGTCGGCCTCGGACCACAAGCGCACCATCTCCGGGATCAGCGCCGGCGGGTGCTGAAGATCGCCGTCCATCACAACAACAGCCTCGCCGCGCGCCGCGTTCAGCCCTGCGCTCAGGGCGGCCTCCTTCCCGAAGTTCCGGCTCAGTCGGAGCGCGTTCAATCGCGGATACGAAGACGCCAGTTCCGCCAGCACGGACCACGTTCCGTCGGCCGAGCCGTCGTCCACAATCACCAGTTCGTACGGGTCCTCAAGGCCATCCAGCACGGTCGCCAGCTCGGCCACGAACGACTGGAGCCCGGCTGCCTCACCATAGACCGGGACGACGACACTCAACCTCGGGGGCGGGTTCGACATCAGCGTTGGCCGTCGGTTACGGGTTAGAAGATGGGGACGCCGTACCCGGCGCGGCCTTTGGGGCAGGCGGCGTTGAAATCCGGGTTGTAGGTCTGAAAGTACGTGCGGGCCGCTTCCGCATCGGGCAGCGTCGTGCTCGCGTCTCGCACGACGTCGTAGACGTACACGTGCTCGCCATACGGGTAGCGGGTGTAGATCCCCTCTCCGAGACCGTCCGCATAGATCGACGTGGAGAGGCCCTCCTCCTCCACCTTCGTCGTGCGCGCGATCACGTCGGCCTGGAGTTCATAGTCGCGGTAGTGCATCAGGAGAGCGCCCTCCAGGTCCCAGTTCGACTCGAAGACGACGGCTGGCCCGACGTAGGGACAAATCCCGTCGAGGAGCATGGTACTCCCAGTCGGGAGCGTCGGGAAGTGATCGTAGATCGCGGCCAGAACGCGCTGCTCCTGCTCGTACGCCTCGATCCAGAACGACGCAATCGTGGTCGTGAGGATGAACCCGCTCGCAGCCAGGAATGCGATGAGCGCGGCGAAACATCGCCGCCGTCCATCCGACGATGGGAGCAAAGAACTGAGGAGGCCTGCCGCCGCCACGAAACAGAGCGCGACCCCGACGCTCCCCGCCATCGCCACCCGATTCGCGATCCCGGTCGCCGTGGCAAAGGCGTTGTAGTTCGTGAGGAAGATCGCGTACCCCAATCCAAACACGACGAGCCCAAGAACGCCGCCGACGATCATCATCCGCCGGTCGCCGAGGTTGGCCCCCTCCTGCCACGCGATGCGATTCAGGTAAAAGAAGACGGCGAGGCCGAGCGCGAGGCCGAGCGCGAACGTCGGACCGTCAAAGTAGTGCTGGGCGACATCCCAGAGCCGGAGAGGAAGCTCCAGGCCATACTCCACGAAGCCGACGCGCACGTTCCCCCTCATCAGTCCATAGAACCATTTGAGGTGCCAGACCGGATCGTCTGCCCCGAAGTCCGCACGGGAGGTCGTCGCCACCTTGAACACGGCGACAACCGCGAGAGCGAGGGCGTTGGGGAGCGCTGCCGCAGCGAGCGCTTTGAGGCTGGTCCGGTGCGAAGTCGGCGCACTCCGCCGCCGCTCCACGTACCAGATGACGAGGGGATTGACGACGAGAATCGGCAGGACGAGCTCATAGGCGAGCGCGCTACCCACCAAGGCCAAGAGGGCTAGGGGCTTCCAGACGGCGTACCGGCAGCCTAGCGTCGTCCCGGCCCGCAGGTCGGCATAGAGGCTGAGGAAATAGAGCGTCATGCTCAGCCCGATTTGAAACGCGGCCATCCACAGCTTATTCGTCGAGTAGTGCGGAAGGAGGGCGTAGACGAGCGGCACTGCGAGCGCGAGCACGCGCGACGCGCCGACGCGCCGGAGGACGAGGTAGAACAGCACCGCGCCTGCTGCCAACACGAGCGTATTGACGATGTGATAGCCCAGCGGGTCGGCACCGAACGCTTTGTAGAGCGCGGCGAGGTAAAGAAACTGTACCGGCCGCATCTGGACGAGCGGGCCGAAGATGGCGCGGTAGATTCCGAGGTACGACGCATCCTCCGACGCACTTGCGTACCCGAGCACGCTCCAGTCGTCGCTGTAGAAACCGAGCGATGGCAGGTACAGCGCCGACGCCAG
>JBBSMX010000105.1:0-14818 GCA_038232935.1 Rhodothermales bacterium
ACGGTGTCCCGAGACGGACGCGCGGAGTACTACGCGGCGAGCCGGCTGGAGACGACCGAGGCGGAGCGGGCCGAGTTGGAGCGGCAGGCCTGGGGGATCGAGTCGTACCACCGCTCGCTGAAGCAGCACTGCGGGGCCGAGCGCTCGCAGGCACGCTCGGCCGTCGCTCAGGCCAACCACCTCCTGCTCTCGGTGCGGGCGTATCTCCGGCTGGAGGTGCACCGCCTTAGGACGAGCGTGAGCCACTTCGAGGCGAAGTGCCGGGTGGTCCGCGGGGCGATGCGGTCGTTCTTGGAGAACCCTATGCTCGCTCATCTGCCAACTGCGTAAGTCCTATGGCATTGCGAGGAGCGTAGGGACTCGTCCCGGAGCGACGTGGCAATCTCCCTCGGTTCGCTGGAATCGGGAGATGGGCTTCGCCGAGCCCGGCGGGGTTGCCGCGCTCCCGGACCCTGCCCTGAGTACGTTCGACTTCGCTCAGCACAGGCTCCGCCGATGGGGGCGCTCGCCATGACAACTCAGGAGTTTTGTTAGGCGTTCTAAGAGCTCGCAGCAGTCCGATGTGAACTCGTCCTTTGTACTCCGTCTTTCTGACTCCCCCTTGCCGGGCGGACGAAAGGCGGCGATCTTGGCCCGCCCACTGTTTCTGTCGCTGACGTTACTCCGCCCTATGCTGAACCGGATTGCCGCGCTGCTCGTCCTCCTGTGCCTCCCGGCCCTCGCGCATGCGCAGGCATGGACGATGCAGCCGGGCGAGGCCTATTTCAAAATCACGCAGGGCTTCGCGAACGCATCGGAGCGCTACGACGCCAACGGCGACGTCGTCCCCTACGACCCGAACACGGACGGGACCCCGTTCCGCGACCGCAGCCGCTACCTCTACGGCGAAGTCGGGCTCGCGCCGAAGCTGACGCTGTTCGGGACGCTCCCGTACAAGCGCCTCTTCATCCGCGACGGCGGGTTCGCCGTGCCGGTGGAGCGGCGCGCCGCGGACCTCGGCTCGGCGGTGCTCGGACTGCGGGTAGGGCTGGAGGACGCTATCGGGGTGCTCGACGAACGCTCGGCGCTCGCGGCGAACATCGGGTTCACCGTCCCCCTCGGCTACCGGCGCAACTACGCGCCGACGGTGGGGCCGGGGCAGGTAGACGCGCAGTTGCTGCTGGCCTACGGCCGAAGCCTGTGGCCGCTGCCGGCCTACGCGCAGACAGGCGTCGGCTACCGCCACCGCACCTCCGTCTTCGGTTTCTCCCGTGTCGTCGACTGCCCAGCGTTGCAGCCCGACGATGCCGAGGAACTGTGCGTCGCCGACGCCGGCAGCGAGGTGGGGTACAGCGACGAACTCCTCTTCAAGCTGGAAGCGGGCTATACCCTCTTCGGTCGGTTGTTATTGCAGGGGCTGGTAGACGTGGTGTGGTCGGTCGATCCTCCCGAGTCCGTCGAGACGGCGCTCGGCGTGCAGCCCGAGGCGTTCCCGCAGCAGCGCTACGTGCGGACGGGCCTAGGAGCGACGTTCACCGTCTTCGGGGACACCGGGCTGAGCGTGCAGGCGTTCACGGCGCCCTACGCCCGCAACGCCCTCCGCGCCGTCGAAGTGTTCGTCGGAATCGAGACGAAGTTCTGAGGCGAGGGGGGAACGGTTGTTGAGTAGGGGTAGGGAACGTAAGCCTTTACGCCCCTAGCCCATGACGTCCTTTGCCTTCCCGCCCGGTTGTGGTTTGGTGCCTTCGCTTGTGCTCGGATGCGGCACCCAAGGAAGGCTGCGCAGGGAACGCCCGGCTGCGCAGTCTACGCTCACGCGCTGCGGCTACCGCCTGCGCACGGCGGGGTGGACCGTGCTCGCTACGTGCGCGCTGCTCGCGGGCTGCCAAAGCCGGCAGATCGACCGCACGATGCTGGTGCCGCCCGACGAGGCCGTCAGCTTTTCGCGGGACGTGCTGCCGCTCTTCACGGGGTCCTGCGCCGTGTGCCACGTAGGCGAGCGCACCAGCGGAGTAGCGTTGGGGAGCTACCAGCAGGTGATTACCAGTGTCGGCGAGCAGTACGGAGAGCGGGTGGTCATACCGGGTGATGCCGGAGCCAGCATTCTCATCGACAAGCTAGGGCCTTCGCCCCGGTTCGGGGAGCGCATGCCGAGGGGCCGCGCCCCCTTAGCTCCGGACCAGATCGCTTTAATACGGGCGTGGATCGACGAAGGCGCGCTGGATAACTGAATCCGAAACCGGAGCGACATGCTCCCCCGAACCGAGGTGTCATGAGGCGCTCCTACTGGTTCCTTCCGGCTCTTGTCGTGCTGCTGATGGGGGCGACCGGCTCGGCTCAGGCGCAGTCGTTCAAGACCGAGAGCGGGCACGCTGCCTTCACCTCCAGCGTTCCCCTCCACACCTTCACGGGTCTCTCCGACCACCTCGTCGGACGGATCGATCTGGGCGAGGCGACGGTGGACTTCTTCCTCGATCTGACGACGCTCGACACGGGGATCGGCAAGCGCGACAAGGACATGCGCGAGACGCTGGAGACCGACCGCTTCCCCTTCGCCGAGTTCTTCGGCACCCTCGAAGGCTTCGACCTGGCTAGCAGCGCGGCGCAGCCGGTGCGGGTGCGGGGCGCCTTCAAGCTGCACGGGGTGAGCCGCGAGGTGGAGATCGAGGAGACGCTCCAGCGAACGGACAGCGGGCTGAAGGTGGACGCCGCGTGGTCGGTGAACCTGGAGGACTACGACATCGTCCCGCCGCGCCTGCTGATCGTGAAGGTGGATGAAGTACAGCAGGTGCGCATCGAAGCGCTGCTCCCTCCCGAAAACCGCTAACGCCGCTGCCATGCTCCTGCTACGCAACCTGACGGTGCCCGCCCTCGCCCTCTGCCTGAGCGCGGGGGCGGTGGCTCAGATGCCGCGCGATCGCGCCGATCCCGGCGGCCCCGTCGACGAAGTGTTCTGGGCTCCGACTGTGATCCTCACGAGCTCCGTCACGAACCTGCCTCAGGGCAACCTCAACGTCACGATCCTGCACGCCTTCGGCATCGCCACGGACGGCGTCGAAACGCTCTTCGGGCTCGACGGCTCGGCGAACATCCGCTTCGGTATAGACTACGGCGTCTTCGACCGGCTCTCGGTGGGGATCGGCCGATCCCGGTTCGACAAGCTCTACGACGCCCGGTTCAAAGCGAACCTGCTGCGGCAAACCAAAGACGACCGGATCCCTGTGGAGGTCGCGCTGAAGGGGGACGTGGGGATCACAACGCTGGCGAACGGCTTCGCCTTCGCCGACCGTCTGAGCTACTTCGCGTCGCTGCTGGTGGCGCGGAAGGTCACGGATCGGCTCAGCCTGCAGGTCTCGCCCATGGTTTCCCACTTCAATACCGTGTTCATCGAGCGCGGCGCGGGCGACGAGATCCTCGAAGAAGAGAACGACCACATCGCGGTCGGGCTGGCCGGTCGCTTCGTGCTGAGCCGGCGTGTGGCCATCCTCGCCGAGTACCTCCCCGTGCTCGGCAACCGGTCCGACGGGACGGCCGACGTCTTCTCCGTCGGCCTCGACTTGGAGACCGGGGGGCACGTGTTCCAGCTCTTCTTCACGTCCTCGCAGTGGCTCACCGAGCAGCATGCCCTCGCCTGCAACGCCGACGACTTCTTTGCGGGGGATTTCCGGTTCGGCTTCAACGTGAACCGGGTGTTCTCCCTCGGGCGGTAGTGATCGAGCGGCGGGTGCCATCCAGCTTTTGGACGGAGGAGCGCGGGGGTAGTAGCTTGGGATGAACCATCCTCGGATGACCCATCCTCTCGTCCCCATGTCCGGTCGCGTCTTCCAACTCAATACCTCGCCCGGCGGCGTGCCGAAGGTTGCGGTGCGTTCGGCGGAGATCGGCCCGCTCGGGCTCGCAGGCGACGGCGTCGATCACCCGAAGATCCACGGTGGTCCGGAGCGGGCCGTGTGCCTGTGGTCGCTGGAGCGCCTCCTCGCGTTGCAGCAAGAGGGCCATCCGGTGTTCCCCGGCAGCGTCGGGGAGAACGTGACGCTCGCGGGGCTGAGTTGGGATGCGCTCGCGCCCGGCGCTGCGCTTGCCTTCGACTGCGGCGTGCGGCTTCAGGTTACAAGCTACACGACGCCGTGCCGGACGATTGCCGCCTCCTTCGCCGACGCGCAGTTCAAGCGGATCAGCCAGGAGCGCCATCCGGGCTGGAGCCGGCTCTACGCTCGCGTCCTCCGATCCGGCACCCTCACCGTGGGCGAAGGCGTGCGGGCCGAGTCCGCCTGACTACCGCGATCCGGCGGGCTCCTTCTTGGGGATCTGCTCTGCGGTGAGTCCCGGCTGCCCGTCCGAGCCCACGCGAGCTTCGAGGGGAGGGCGGCGCGGCGGCGTCGGGTCGAGCTTGGCGAGTTTGGCGCGTTCGATCAGCCCGAATATGGCGTAGACGACGAGTAGGATGCCCGTGCCGACGATGCCGATCAGGCTGAACAGCCGGAGCTCGTAGCCCGCCACGGCGACGACGGGGTTGCCGAGAAAGAAGACGGCGGTGTTGGCCGCGATCATGAACAGCCGAAGCTCCGTCGGCCCCGCGCCCGCGAACGAGATCTTGAATACGTCCCGCGTGATCGTCACGAGGTTGACGTGGATCATCATCAGGTAGTACGCGATGATGAGGAAGAGCGCGACGGACAGCTCCATCAGCGGCGACAAGCCCAGCCCGACGAAGATCAAAAACGTCGAAACCGCGTCGCTTTGGTGGTCCACGTAGAAGCCGTAGCGCTCGCGGCGGATGTCGCGGACTCGGGCGAGCGTGCCGTCGAGCGAGTCGCCCCACCAGTGGACGACGAAGCCGAGCGAGGCGAGCCACAGCCAGTCCAGGCTGTACTGGGTGAGGACGTACGACGCGCCGATGACGACGGCCGAGAGCAGCCCGATCCCCGTCAACGTGTCCGGCGTTACCCACTCGGGCAGGCGCTGGGCCATGCGCGGCAGCGCCCACTGCTCGAAGCGAGCGACGGTGGTGCGGTTGACACGTTCTTTGGCGGCAGCCTTTTCCATGCAGGGGAGAGCGCGGGAGAGCGTCGGTTCCTACCGTACCAGTCAGACGGTGTTAAGTGCCCGGTCGAGATCGGTCCGCAAATCGTCGACATCCTCGACGCCGACGGAGAGGCGAATGAGGGAGTCCGAGAGTCCGGCAGCGAGGCGCTCTTCGAGCGGGATCGAGGCGTGCGTCATCGAAGCCGGGTGGCTGACGAGGCTCTCGACGCCGCCCAGGCTCTCGGCGAGGGAGAACACGCGGAGCGCCTGCATCAGGGCCACGGCGTTCTCGACCGCGTCGTTTTTGAGCGTGAAGGAGACCATCCCGCCGAAGTCGCGCATCTGCCGGCGGGCGATCTCGTGGCCGGGGTGGGAAGGAAGGCCGGGGTAGCGAACGGTTGCTACTTTCGGGTGCTCGTCGAGATAGGTGGCGAGGGCGCGGGCGTTCTCGCAGTGGCGCTCCATGCGGAGGTGGAGCGTCTTGGTGGCGCGCAGGACGAGGAAGCAGTCCATCGGCCCCGGTGCGGCACCGACGGCCTTGATCTGAAAGCGGAGGTGGTCCGTCCAGCCTTCGTCGCTCGTCAGCACGGCCCCGCCGATCACGTCGGAGTGCCCACCGAGGTATTTCGTCGTCGAGTGGAGGACGAGGGTTGCGCCCAGGTCGAGCGGCTGCTGGAGGTAGGGGGAGGCGAACGTGTTGTCCACGACGAGATCGATCCCCTTCGCTTCGGCACGCTCGGCAACGGCCTCAATGTCGATGATCCGCAGGAGCGGGTTCGTCGGCGTCTCGGTCCAGACCAGCTTCGTCTCGTCGGCGAGGGCGGCATCGACGGCGTCGAGGTCGGTCATGTCCACGAAGGAGAACCTCAGCCCGAAGGGCTCGAACACCTGGCGCATGAGCCGGTACGTCCCGCCGTAGAGGTCGTTCGTGGCGACGACGTGGTCGCCGGGCCGAAGCCGCTTGAGGATGGCGTCCACGGCGGCGAGCCCGGAGGCGAAGCAGATGCCCTCGGCGGCCCCTTCGAGCGAGGCGAGGTTGGCCTCGAGCGCGGAGCGCGTGGGGTTCGAGACGCGGGCGTACTCGTGCCCCTTGTGATCACCGGGCGCGGCCTGGACGTAGGTCGAGGTGAGGTAGACCGGCGTCATGATGGCGCCGGTCGAGGGGTCCGGCTCCTGTCCGGCGTGGACGGCGCGCGTGCCGAAGCCAAGCTCGGCTTCGGTGCTGGAATGGCCGTTCGAGGCAAGGCTAGCGTCGGTAGCGGGCATGGTGTTGAGTGTAAAGGGTAAGTAACGTAAAACATAAGGTCGTCTGCGGCAGGGGGCTGGAGTGGCCCTCCTTACGTCCCACGCTTTACGAAATAGGAACGGGGGCGCAGCTCGCCGCGCCCCCGTTCCGTCTGCGGGAAAGAGCGATTAGTTGAGGTCCATGCCGGCGCACTGGGCGGCTTCCTCCGCTTTCCGGTCCTGGCCCAGCGATGCGTAGACCTGGAACAGCGCTCGGCAGATGTCGGAGGTGTCCTCGCCTCCGGCCTCGGTGAGCGCACGGGCCCGTTCGAGGTTCGGAAGCGCCTCGTTCAGCAGCTCGGTCCGCGAGGCGATGGCGGCGTCCACCTCAGCCTGGCCGGCGCGGGCGTCCTCCAGCTCGGCCACGCGCTCGTTGAAGCTGGCGGCCTTGTTCTGGTAGGCCGCCCCGAGGTTGTAGAAGGCGTTCGCGTTCTGGGCGTCGAGCTCCGCCGCGCGCGTCAGCTGCTCGATGGCCTCGTCGTAGCGCTCGGCCTGGAGCAGGAGGGAGCCGTAGTTGTAGCGGTAGAGCGGGTTGTCCGGATCGGCCGTGATCCGGGCGTCGTAGGCGTCGATAGCGCGGTCGGTCTGGCCGGCGCGGACGTACGCGTTGAGGATCTCGGTCTGGATCTCCTCGTTGTCGGGGAACTCGGCCTGACCCTGTTCGAGGACGGCGAGGGCATCGTTCTCGCGGTCCTCGGAGGTGAGGTAGATGCGGCCGAGGTAGATGTAGGCCTCGGCGCTGTTGGCGCCCTTGTCGATCGCCATCTGGAGCGGCTCGGCGGCGTCGGCGGCGTTGCCGGCGGCGAGGAGGGCGAGGCCCTGGTTGAGGTGGCCGGCCGAGGAGTCGGGCAGCACCGTAATGGCGTTACCGAAGGACGCCGCCGCGTCGGCATACGCGCTGGGGTCGTCGGCGGCGCGGCGGAAGGCGCGGGCACCGAAGTTCATCTCGGCACCCCAGGCCACCTGCAGGCGGTTCGTCACTTCGCTCGCGTCGTGCCCTAGTTCGAGCGAGCGGTTGTAGGCCTGCGCCATATCGGCGAGCAGCGCGTTACGCCCGGCGGCGTCACTCATCTTCTCGGCTTTGAGCCGGTAAGCCTCCCCGCGCATGAAGTAGGCCTCCTCGTTGTCGGGGTTCGTTTCGAGGGCGGCGGCGGTGAGTTCGAGGACGCGGTCATAGTCCTCGTTCTTCATCTCTAGCTTCGCGCCCGTCACGTTCGGATCGCTGCCGCAGCTATCGGCACCAGCGACGAGGAAGGTGAGGGCCAGGAGGCCGAGCAGGAGAGGGAAACGCAAGGTAGGAAGGCGTGAGAGGTCCATGGTCGTGTTGGCGGTGGGTTGCGAAGAGAGGGGGCGAAGCGACCTGCTTGCCTCTTCCAGTCCGGGGCGGCAGGTGAGCAGAACGTAGACAATACGTGGCTGGTTGCCTATTCCGGTCCACTTTGTAAGCTAACACTATCTTTAGGGACCAACAACCCCGGCCACTTCCGAGGGTGGATGGAACGTGCCCCGCCGCTCTCGCGTGTGCCATCGTCTCCGGCGCTTCACCCACGCCCCTTTTATGACGACGTCCTCTACAAGCTCTACTCGCTCGCGGTCCACCGTATCCGCTGGGATGCGGGCTTTCCTCACCGGCCTCATCGACTACGCCGGTCTCTTCCCGCCCGCGCGGTTGAGCCTGGACGAAGCCGTCCCCGACTTCGCCGCCTACCGGCAGTCCGCCGACGCGTGGATGCTCGGCCGGTTCATCTGCCCGGCGTCCCGTCTCGTTGGGCTCGATGCCTACACCGACCGCTTCGAGCCGGGGCGCCCGTTCCCGGTTTCCGTGCTCGGCACGGGCGGGGGCGATCCGGAGACGTTCCTGCGCAGCTTCCGCACCGACCTGCGGGCTATCCGCATGTTTGAGGCTACGCACGAAGGCCGTGTTCGTGCCGACCTATACGAGGCCCGATTTCCCGACGTGATCACTGAAGCCGGCGCAGACGCCGTCGCTGAAGTGCTGCTCCGCGTGGACGAGGCGCTGGCCCAGGCCGGGGCATCGTTCGAACGGATCCACATCGAAGCAGCGTTCGTCGGGGACTGGCGTGCGACGGTGCAGGGGACCGTCGCCGCGCTCGCCCGGCACAACGCGGGCAGCGACGCGGCGTTCGGCTTCAAGGTCCGCTGCGGCGGCGTCACGCCCGACGCGTTCCCGACGCCCGAGCAGGTCGCCTTCGTGCTGGCGACGTGCCGCGACGCCCGCCTCCCGTTCAAAGCCACGGCCGGCCTGCACCACCCCGTCCGCCACTACGACCGCACGACCGAGGCGATGATGCACGGATTCCTCAACGTGTTCGGCGCCGGCGTGCTCGCCCACGCGCTCGACCTCAGCGAAGCCGCGCTCCGGCAGGTGCTCCGCACCGAGTCCATCAAGGCGTTCGTGTTCGATGAGGCCGGGTTCGCCTTTCAAGACCTCCGTATCTCCGCCGAGCAGGTCGCCGAGGCCCGTGACGTTTTCGCCCTGTCCTACGGGAGCTGCTCGTTCGACGAGCCGCGCGAGGACTTGCGCGCCGCCGGACTGCTCTGATTACGTGTGGACGTACGATGTCTGATCGCTTGCTCTGCACCCGTCCGCACCTCTCCACGCTCACATCTCCACACGCCTATCCCCCGCATGAACCCCACCAACGACCCCGCCCTCCGCTCGTTCGTCAAGGTCGCCGCCGACTCCCACTTTCCGATTCAGAACCTCCCGTTCGGCGTCTTCAAGCGGAAGATGGGCGGCGTCGCCAGGGTGGGCGTGGCGATTGGGGAGTACGTCCTCGACCTCGCGGTGCTGGAGGAGCGGCGGCTGTTCGACGGGGAGTACCTCGCCGGGCGGCGGCCCTTCTCGCAGTCGTCGCTGAACCTGTTCATGGGACTCGGCCGCCCCGCGTGGCGCGAGGCGCGGCGCACCGTGCAGAACCTCCTCCGCCACGACAACCCGACCCTCCGCGACGACGAAGCCCTCCGCGAGCAGGCCCTCGTGCGGATGGACGAGGTCGAGATGCTGCTGCCCGCGCAGATCGGCGACTACACCGACTTCTACTCGTCGCGCCAGCACGCCACGAACGTCGGGTCGATGTTCCGCGACCCGAACAACGCTCTCCTGCCGAACTGGCTGCACCTCCCCGTCGGCTACCACGGGCGGGCCTCGTCCGTCGTCGTCAGCGGGACCGACGTGGTGCGGCCCCACGGCCAGCTCAAACCCGACGACGACGCGCCGCCGGTCTTCGGCGCGTCGAAGCTGCTGGACTTCGAGCTCGAAATGGGTTTCTTCGTCGGTCCCGGCAACGAGCTGGGCCGGCCCATCCCCATCGACGAAGCCGACGAGCACATCTTCGGGCTCGTCCTCGTCAACGACTGGAGCGCGCGCGACATCCAGAAGTGGGAGTACGTCCCGCTCGGGCCGTTCCTCGGCAAGAGCTTCGCCACGAGCATCAGCCCGTGGGTGGTGATGCTGGAAGCGCTCGAGCCGTTCCGCATCCCCGGCGAGCCGCAGGACGATCCCGCCGTGCTGGACTACCTCCGGCAGAAAGGCGACCGGACCTACGGCATCCACCTCGAAGTGGGGCTCCAGGCCGAGGGCATGGCGAGGCCCACGACGATCGCCCGGTCCAACACGCAGAACCTTTACTGGAGCATCGAGCAGCAGCTCGCCCATCACACCGTGAACGGCTGCAACGCCCGCCCCGGCGACCTGATGGCGAGCGGCACGATCAGCGGTACCGACGAGGGATCGTACGGGAGCATGCTGGAGTTGACGTGGCGCGGCTCGAAGCCGCTCCAGGTTCCGGGCGGCGAGCGGAAGTTCCTGCAGGACGGGGACCTCGTCACGATGACGGGCTGGGCGCAGGGCGAGGGCTACCGGATCGGTTTCGGCGAGGTGGTAGGGCGGGTGCAGCCGGCGAAGTGAGGGGGGAAAAGAAAATGGAAGGAAAGGGGAGGGTGGACCGGGAGGAGAGAGAGGAGCAGCGTCGGGGTTAAAAAGATTGGCGTCGCCTGGGAACACGATTATATTAGCGGCCGATCTGCGGCGGGGTTCATGATGCCTTCATGCTGTGAGGCGCTGCCCCGCCCTCCGTGCTTCCGACTCACCGGCCACCCCTCATCGTATGAGTAGCGTTGCTACCGCGCCCCGCATCTTCCGTCCCACCCTCTCCCTGAAGCTCTCGGACTTCGACTACGAATACCCCAAGCATCTCATCGCTAAGTACCCGGCCGAGCCGCGCGACAGCGCCCGGCTGATGGTGGTAGACCGGGCCAAGCGCGCCGTCGAGCACCGCACGTTCTGCGACATCATCGATTACTTCGAAGACGGCGACGTGCTCGTGGTGAACAACACGAAGGTGTTCCCGGCGCGGCTGTTCGGGAACAAAGAGAAGACGGGCGCCCGCATCGAGGTCTTCCTCCTGCGCGAGCTCAACCGCGAAAGCCGGCTCTGGGACGTGATCGTCAACCCCGCCCGCAAGATCCGCGTCGGCAACAAGCTCTACTTCGACAACGGCCTCGTCGCCGAGGTCGTGGACAACACGACGAGCCGGGGCCGGACGATCCGGTTCATCTTCGACGGGACGTGCGAGGAGCTCTACGAGCAGATCGACGAGATCGGTAACACCCCAATCCCGCCTTACATCAAGCGCGACGCCGAGGACGACGACAAGGAGCGCTACCAGACGATGTTCGCCGCCAAGCGCGGGGCCGTCGCCGCGCCGACGGCCGGGCTCCACTTCACCCCGGCGCTGATCGAGCGGCTCGAAGCGAAGGGCGTCACGGTCTGCCCGGTCACGCTCCACATCGGGCTCGGGACGTTCCGCCCGGTCGAGGTCGAGGACCTCACGAAGCACCGGATGGACTCGGAGAACTTCACCGTCGAGTACGAGCAGTGCGAGGCCATCAACCGCGCGCTCGCCTCGCCGGACAACACGGTGACCGTCGTCGGGACGACGTGCGTGCGGGCGCTGGAATCGAGCATTTCGGCCGGCGGCGGGCTGAAGCCGGGGACGGGCTGGACGGACAAGTTCATCTACCCGCCCTACGAGTTCCGCATCGCCGAGCAGCTGATCACCAACTTCCACATGCCGAAGTCTACGCTCCTCATGCTGGTCTCGGCGTTCTCGGACCGCGAGCTGGTGATGCACGCGTACGAGCAGGCCATCGAGCAGGAGTACCGGCTGTTCTCCTTCGGCGACGCGATGATCATCGTGTAGCCCGGGGGCGGGCTACAGAGGGAGCCGGCTGCTTCACGGGCGGCAGACTACCAGGCGGTAGCCCGCGTCGAGTGTCTCCTCGCTCAAAAGATGACCGTAGCGGGTATGCCATTGGCCCGATTTCAAGTCGTCCGCGAGTTGGGCGACACGAGGCTCGACGTTCTCGATCCTCGTGAACGAGGACATCGCGCCGCGCACCCCTGCATCGAGGTACGCCTCCGGCTGCTGCCAGTAGGCCGCGCCGAACCCGTCGGTACAGTGCTGTGGAATCGGGACCGGCAGCACGTCGGCTCCTCCCAATGCGGACACGAGCGCATCGATCGGCGGGAAGATGGCGCGGTCGAGAGCTACGATGTCCGGGAAGTAGTCTCGCGTCAGCCAGAACCCCTCGTGTGCGGGGTCCCACGTCAGGAGGACGGCGGATCGAGCCACGCGGACGACCTCCGCGATCCCGCGCCGCCAGTCGGCCCAATGGTGGATCGTGAGCACCGCCATCGCGGCGTCGAATGCCCCGTCGGCGAAGGGGAGGTTCTCCGCGCTGGCCTGGACGACGGGGGCGGCCTCCGCTGGGCGCTGAGCGATCATCGTTTCGGATGGCTCGGCGGCGACGACGCGCCGGTCCCTCGGCTCGTAGGATCCCGTTCCGGCTCCGACGTTCAGCACCGTCTCGGCATCGCCGAGGGCCTCCGAGATGCGCGCGGCGATGCGTGGATCAGGGACCCGGTACCGGCTATACTCCCCACCGATGGTGTCGTAGCGTTTCATCCCGAGCATTGTGGTTCGCGGAGCCGCAGAACATTTGGCCGCTCACCCGCGCCGGGCAACACGGCTGTTAACGGTGGCAAAGTAGACGCCAACGAGGAGATGAGCAAGGCGGTGAAGCCCGGTGTCGGTGTGCTGCGGCGGGTTAGCAACTGTGCGAAAAGTCAAGCGGTCGTGGGCACAATATCGGGATCCCACCGCTCCCCGTCGCGCACCATCGCATTGAGCATCACGAGCAACTTACGCATGGCCGCCACCAGCGCCACCTTCTTCGGCTTCCCCCGCTCGACGAGTCGCCTATAGAACCCTCCGATCTCCGGGTTGTGCGTGATGCACGCCAGCGCCGACATGTAGAGCGCGCCCCGGACCTCGGCCCGACCGCCCCACGCGATCCGCTGCCCCCGGTGCTTCCCGCTGTCACGCGCCAGCGGAGCTACACCCACGAGCTTTGCGATCTCCTTTCGGTTCAGCTGACCCAGCTCCGGGAGATCCGCCAGTAGCGTCGAGGCCAGCACCCGCCCGACGCCGGGCACACTCCGAAGCAGGTCCTCCTTCGCTCGCCAGAGCGGACTCGCCTCGACGGCATTCGCCACCTCGCCCTCGACCGCGCCGAGTTCCTTCTCCAGCCAGCGCACATGCTTCTTCAAGCTCTTCTGGATGGCGGCATTGGCCAGGAGCAGCCGATTCCGCTCGGCCACGAGCATCCCGATGAGCTGTCGCCTCCGCGAGAGAAGCGCCTCTAAGGCACGCTGAGCCGCATCCGGCAGTGCGCGCGGCTCGGGGCGTACCCGCTCGGCGAAGAGGGCAAGCACCCGTGCATCGAGGGCGTCCGTCTTCGCCAACTCACCGATGGCCTTGGCGAAGTCGCGCACCTGGCGCGGGTTCACCACGGCGACAGCGAGGCCGGCCGCAGCGAGGGCTGCGGCAACGGCGTGCTCGTCGGACCGTGAGCGGTCCGTTCCGCCGGTCCCTTCCATCACGACGAGGGTGGCTTGCGCCTCGCTCAGACGTGAGGCTAGCGCGTCAATGCCCTCGGGGTCGTTGGCGACGCGCCACGCCTCACCGGAGGGAAGCGCGGCAACGTCGAGGTGGTCCTTCGCCACGTCGATGCCGATGTAGGTGGGAGGAGGTACCATCGCTCTCTCGTCTTCTCGCCCCGCGCCCGACCTAGCGAATCCGGGCTCGATCCCACACCGCGCTGCGATGCACGGACGGCCCCAGCAACTGTTCGGACTAGCAACTGTTCGGACTCTCGGCGAAAGGGCGGGAGTGCCGTCCCAGCTAACCCACGATCTCCACGCTGAAGCTACGCTCGGCGCTGGACCTCTGCGGCGTCGGACTGGCGCTCCCGGAGCGGCGGAATGCCACCCGATCTCAACATACTAGCCGGCACGGGGAGCTAGCGGAGGACGGTGAACCGCCGGGACGCCGCGCCCTCCACGGTCGACACCCGGGCGACGTACGTCCCCGCCGCAAGCGACGCGGTCGGGATCTCGACCCGTCTCCAACCAGGCGCTAGTTCGACGGGCACCGTGCGCACCCGCCGCCCTGAGAGGTCGAAGACCTCGATGCGGCCGCGCTCCGACCGGCTAGCGCGGACCTCGAACGAAGCCCGCGCCCTCACCGGGTTCTGGAGGATGCGGACTTCGAGCCCCGCCACCTTCGGTGGCGTTGGCTCGGCGGCGACGGCCACGAGAACGGGGCTACCGTACTCCACTCCGCCTACGCGGGCGTAGTGGAGCCGCGGCCCCCAGAGGTTCCCCCCACCAACGGGGCCGATATCGGCGACGAACTCCGAGAAGATCAAACCATCGACGACATACCGCTTGACAGCGGCGACGGCGACGGCGACTCCGTCCAGCGTCCATGAGGTGTCGTAGGCGCCTTCTACGACGACGGAGTCGGCCTCCGCCCCCGGGCACGCCGCACGGGCTCCGAACGCGAGCCGGAGATCCCGCACGAAGTAGTCCCCAACGTGGCACGGATCCACCGCGACCGTGTCGGCCTCTATGGAAGCGATGGCCACGACGACGCCGGCCGTGTCATACCGGACGAAGTCGTGGCTAGCCCAGCGGAGGGTGTCGGTGAGGGTCTGGAGCTCGTGGTGGGTCGTGCGGCGGAAGTAGCGGTGGGGCCCGGCGGTGGTGTCGGAGACGAGGACGTGGCGGATGAGGTCGCCGGGGACCTCCGCTTCGTGGTACTCCCAGGCGTTCCCAATGGCGAGGGGGTAGTAGCGCTGCCAGTCGAGGGTGTCATGGGGGGCTTGGGCGAGGGCCGTCCCCGCGAGCGCGAGCCAGAAGGGGGCAGCAACGAAGAGGGATCGGACGGTATCAATTCGCATGCGGAGTGACGGCTAACCATGGATTCGGCGGCGCGGTGGGAGCCGCGAGCGTGAGGGAAGCGGCGAACGCCCCCCGAGGAGCGGCTCGTCCTCGGGGAGGGGCGGGATGGTGAAATGCAGCACGGCCAGCTTCCACCCTGCGCCCTGCCGGACGAGCATCTCCGTGTAGACGAAGTCGTTTGCACGCCAAGTGGTTAGGCGG
>JBBSMX010000106.1:0-14750 GCA_038232935.1 Rhodothermales bacterium
GGGTGGCCTGGTCGAGTACATTGCTGGTCATCGGGTTGGCGGGGTTGCTGGTGCGAGGGGAGTGGTCAACTCCACCCTACGCACGACGCAGCGACTTGCCAACCCGTTCTCTACTTCAACCCGCGACTGACGTTGACTCACGCCTTCGAGGAGCTCTTCGTACTGCTGCCGGTTTTCCGGTGAGAACTTGCTGTTCGTGAAGCTCTCGGCGGCGCTCTTATACGCCCCGGCGCGGATCACCTCAGGCTCGATCCCGAGCTTGTCGAGCGCTCCGGCGAAGAACGGGACCGCGAGGTAGAACCCGTTGAGCTCGAACGTCGCCTCGGGCGGCGTGAAGACGGAGTCGGCGACGGAGGCGAGGTAGTAGCTCGCCTCGCTGAACCCGTTCGCCCCACTCGAAGCGATGAGCGGCTTCCCGCTCGCGCGGTAGGTCTCGAGCGCGTCCCGCACCTCGGAGAGCGTCGCCCACGACGCCGACACCCCCTCTGGCTTGAGCCACACGGCCTCGATCCGGTCGTCGGCCGCAGCTTTCCGCAGGGCCTCGGTCACGTCGCGCAGCGTCAGCCCGCGCCTCCCGACGAGCGACCCGATGGGGTCGAGTGGGGCGACTTCGGGGATGATCCCGCCGAGGTCGAGTTCGAGCACGGAGCCGTGCTCGACGCCGGGGGCCGTCTCGCTGCCGACGAACAGCGCCGTGACGAGCAGGAGGAGGAAAAAGAGCGCGGCGAGCGTGCCGAGGAAGGCGGCGACGAGGGAGAGAAGGAAGCGTCCCATGAGGCGGAGGAAGGTGGAGTGGCTCGGAAGCTACGGGTGGCCGATATTCGGGGCGGCGGTACGAGGGCCGCCGCTGCGTGTTTCCCCTCCGCTGCTATGGACTACCACATTCCCGTGTGGCACCCGCTCGTGGTGCACTTCCCGATTGCGCTTCTGCTCTTCGGCGGCGGCGTGTCGGTGCTCTACGCCGTGACGGGCCGGGAGCCGTGGCGCACCGCGACGGGGCTCCCGCTCGGGCTCGGGGCGCTCGGCGCGCTCGCCGCCAACCGGACGGGCGAGGCGCTCTACGAGCAGGTTGAGGGCACGCCGATTGTCGAGGAGCTAGTCGGGCGGCACGAGATCTTCGGAGAGTGGGCGCTCTGGCTCGGGCTGGCGGCGACGCTGGCGTGGGGCGGGACGCTCCTGTGGCGACGCCGGGCGGGACTCCGCCCGGACGCGCGCGACCCGCTCGGTCTGCGTCTCCTCGTGGCGGCGCTTGCGCTCGCGGCGGCTGTGCTCGTCGCCCTCGCCGGTCACCTCGGGGGGACGATGGTGTGGGGCGTTTCCGGATAGGTATTTGCACGCGCGTAGCCTTACGCAGACGGCCGGTCCTCCATAAAAAACGCACCGGCGCTGCTGAACACGCCGGGCAGAGT
Source organism: Rhodothermales bacterium (assembly GCA_038232935.1). Taxonomy (GTDB): domain Bacteria; phylum Bacteroidota; class Rhodothermia; order Rhodothermales; family JANQRZ01; genus JBBSMX01. The sequence continues at coordinate 1,410 of JBBSMX010000106.1, forward strand.
CCGGTATCAGTCACGTCTTCCCTCTACGGATCCCGTACGGGAAACGCCAGCCTCCCACGATGTCATGACCGACCACGAACCCCGGCCGAACGGTGATCGCCCGCGCTTGAACGAGCGCGAAGCCGTCATCCTGCGCTCCGTCGTCACGCGGTTCATTCAGACGGCGGCCCCGGTCGGGTCGAAGGTGCTGGCGGAGCAGGGCGTCGTAGACCTCTCGTCGGCGTCGATCCGCAGTACGCTGAGCGCGCTCGAACTGCACGGCTACCTCGACCACCCGCACACCTCGGCCGGCCGCGTCCCGACGGACCTCGGCTACCGAGCCTACGTCGACGAACTGATGGACCTGCCCGGCGTCTCGCTCGCCGAGCAGCAGCTCCTCCGCGCCGGGTTGCAGCAACTCTACGGCGATGTCGAATCCCTCATGCGCGAGACCTCGCGCCTGCTCGGGCAGTTCACGAACCTGCTCGGCGTCGTCCTCAGCCCGCGCCTCGCGACGGGCGTGCTGGAACGGCTCGACGTGGTCCCGCTCTCGTCGTCGCGGCTGATGTTCGTCGTCTCCGTGCGCGGCGGTCTCGTCAAAACCATCGTCGCTGAGCTGGACGCCGAAGTGCGCCGCACGGACCTCGAGCGCGTGGTGTCGGCGATGAACGAGCGGCTGGCCGGGCTGACGCTCGAAGAGATCCGGCAGACGGCCGTTGAGCGGATGCGCGACCTCGACTCGGGCGATGGCACGGGCGTCGTCCGGCTCGTGCTGCACGAAGCGGCGGCCCTCTTCGCCGACCTCCCGGAGGAGCGGCAGGCCGAGGTCGGTGGGGCGCAGCAGATCGTGACGCAACCGGAGTTTCAGGAGCCCGGCGAAATCCGCAGCGTGATCGAGCTGATGGAGAACCAGGACATCGTCGTTCACCTGCTCGAAGCCGGGGCGCCGCACCCCGCTGGCGGTCGTGCCGTCGTCCTGATCGGCCACGAGAGCGAGAGCACGAACCACTTCAGTGGCAAGTATTCCATCGTGAAAGCGCAGTACCGCTTCGGCGACACGACGGGCTCGCTCGGCGTGATCGGGCCGAAACGAATGGACTACGCCTACGTTATCACGCTCGTCGAGTACCTCGCGGGCCTCCTGAGCGGGGCCACGCCCGACGCCTGACGGCGGAACTTTGAATTGAACCACGAATGCGCGGCCCGTCCGCGCTCACGACTGAAACGCATGACCGAGAAGGACAACAACACGCAGACCGTGCCCGATTTTGCCTCCGAAGCCGAGGAGGTCCGCGAGCCCGTGGACCCGGCGGCCGAAGCGAGCGGGTCGGAGACGCCCGCCACGCCCGTTGACGACCTCGCCGCCGAACTGGACCGGCACCGCGAGCAGACCCGGCAGCTCGAAGAGCAACTGCTGCGCCGCGCCGCCGAGTTCCAGAACTACCGCCGCCGCACCGAGACCGAGCTGAGCCAGGCCGCCGAGCGCGGCCGGGGCGAGGTCGTGCTCCAGACGCTCGACGTGCTGGACGATCTCCAGCGCTCGCTCGCCGCCGCTGAGGCGGCGGCCGAGACGGAGCAGGGCGGCCCGACGTACGAGGCGCTCAAGACCGGGGTAGACCTCGTCGCCAAGAAGTTTGCTGACACGCTCCGCAGCCTCGGCGTCGAAGAGATCGACGCCGTCGGCGAGCCGTTCGACGAGCACCTGCACGAGGCGCTGATGCAGCAGGAGGTGCCGAACGCCGAGCCCGGAACGGTCGTGGGCGAGATCCAAAAGGGCTACCGGATGGGCGACCGCGTGCTCCGCCACGCCCGCGTCATCGTAGCGCAGTAGCCGATACGTGCTACGTGAGGCCGAGCGCCACCAACGCGCCCGGTCTCACGTAGCACGCCTCTCGCATCACGAGATGCCTCCGCAGCAGGTTCGAGCTGCGGCCGGGCAGAACGACTCCCCTATTCCCCCCACGTGTATGGCAAGCTCAACGGAGACGATGGATTATTACGAGGTGCTCGGCGTCGCGCGCACGGCCCAGCCGGACGAGATCAAAAAGGCGTACCGGCAGAAGGCTCTCCAGTACCACCCGGACCGCAACCCGGGCGATGCCGAGGCGGAGTCTCGCTTTAAGGAGGCGGCCGAGGCGTACGAGGTGCTCTCCAACCCGGAGAAGCGCCAGCGCTACGACCGCTTCGGCAAGGCCGGCGTAAACAACGGCGGCGGACGCCCCGGCGGATTCCAGGACATCTCCGACATCTTCAGCGCGTTCTCGGACATCTTCGGCGGCGACGCGGGCGATGTGTTCGGCCGGCGCGGCGGGCGGCGGCGCACCGGCAGCGACCTCCGCGTCCGGCTCGCGCTCACCCTCGAAGAAGTGGCTGAGGGCGTCGAGAAGAAGATCAAGGTGAAGAAGTTCGTCCCGTGCGAGGTCTGCGACGCCACGGGGGCCGAGGGCGGCGAGGCGGGCTACCAAGTGTGCCCGACCTGCAACGGCTCCGGCGAGTTCCGGCAGGTGTCGAGCACGTTCTTCGGCCAGTTCGTCAACGTTCAGCCGTGCCCGGCCTGCCGGGGCGAGGGGCGGATCATCACCCACGCGTGCTCGCACTGCAATGGCGAGGGCCGTGTGAAGGGGGAGGAGACGACGGCGGTCGAGATCCCGGCCGGCGTGCGCGAAGGGCATTTCCTCTCGATCCGTGGGGCCGGCAACGCCGGACGGCGGGGCGACCCGCCCGGCGACCTCCGCGTCGAAATCATCGAGACGCCGCACGAGCAGCTCACCCGCGATGGGCTCGACGTGCGCTGCGACCTCCACCTCTCGTTCCCCGACGCCGCCCTCGGCACTGAAGTCGAGGTGCCGACGCTGAAGGGGCGGGCGCGCTTGCAGATCGACCCCGGCATCCAGAGCGGGCGCGTCCTGCGGATGCGCGGGCGCGGTATCCCCGAGCTCGGCGGCGGCCGGCGCGGTGACCAACTCGTCACCGTGCAGGTGTGGACGCCGACGAAGCTCACCAGCGAGGAACGCGACCTCGTCGAGCAGCTCCGGGAGGCACCGGCGTTCCAACCCCGGCCGGACGAGGCGCAGGAGAAGAAGTCGTTCTTCAGCAAAGTCAAAGACGTGTTCTCGTGATGCGTGGCGAGTGATGCGTGAGCGCTGAGCGCTCCGCAGCCCTTGCATCCACGTATCACGCACCACGAATCATCTGTCCCCCGTGTCCCTCGACCTCCGTCATCCCGACCACGCGCCCCTCGACGCGCCCGTCCACGACGACGAGGCACACGCGGGAGAGGGAGGGGTCGGTGGGGACATGCTGCGGGCGGTGATGCGGCGCGTAGCCTCGCCGGTGACGATTGTCACGGCCACCGCAGGGGGAGAGCGGCGCGGGGCGACGATCGGCTCGTTCACGAGCGTCTCGCTCGATCCGCCGCTCATCTCGTTCAACGTGCAGAAGGATTCCTCGCTCCACGAGGCCTTGCTCGCGGCCGAGTTGTTCGCCGTCCACCTCTTGAGCGAAGCGCAGGCCGACCTCGCAAATCATTTCGCCCTGCCCGATTTGTCGAGCGAGGCGCAGTTCCGCGACGTGCCGCACGAGCAAGCGGCTTCAGACCAGCCGCCGATCCTGCTCGACACGTTTGGCGTGTTGCACTGCCGTCGCTACGCGCTCCACGACGCTGGAGACCACTCGCTCTTTCTCGGCCGCGTCCTCCGCGTCACCGAAGCCGAGGCCGATGGGCCGCTGCTCTACTACGCCCGCTCCTACCGCGCCATCGGCGACGAGGTGTAGGAAGGAGGACGTGAAGCGTAAAACGTAAGGGTGCCGGTAGCGAGACTTGCGCCACCGGCACCCTTACGTTTTCGGCCTATGTTTTACGCTCAGTTGCTCTCCTGCGTGCTCGGCCCGCGCATCACGTCCAGCAGCTCGACGTCGAACACGAGGGCGCGGTTCGGGCCGATCTGCGGCGGGGCCTGCTCGCCGTAGGCGAGACTGGCCGGGATGAAAAGCTTCCACCCCGACCCCACCTGCATGAGCTGGAGCGCCTCGTTCCAGCCCGGAATCACTTCGCCGACGACGAACCGGGCGGGACGACCGCGCTTGTACGAGGAGTCGAATTCGGTGCTGTCGGGCAGGGTGCCACGGTAGTTGACGAGGACCGTGTCGCCGACCTGCGGCGAATCGCCTTCGCCCGCCTCGATCACCTTGTACTGGAGCCCGGTCGCTGTCACCTCGACGCTGTCGCGCTCGGCGTTCTGAGCCAGGAATTCCTCGCTCGATCGCAGGTTGGAGACCGAAGCGCGGGCGGTGAGGGTGTCCTGGAAGGTCCGCATGATCGAGTCGACTTCGACGGGCGTAAAGCGGAGGGAGTCGCCTTTGAGCCCCTCGCGGACGGCTTGCAGGATTAGATCGTCGTCGAGGACGATGCTCTCGTCGAGCTGGTCCATCTGGTCGTGGAGCGCACTGCCGAGGTCGTGGCCGACGATGTAGGCGACTTTTCTGTCGAGCGTGTTGAGGTTGCGCGCGTCGGGCGTCCGCTCGCACGCAGCGAGGGTGAGCGTCGCGGCGAGGAGGGTGAAGAGAAAGCGTCGGGTCATAGAGGGAAGGCGGGGTGAGCCCGCGTCGGGTGTCGGTTATTCGAGCGTGATAGCAGGAATAAACCTGCTGAAAGCGCAGCACGAAGTATACCGCTGGGTTCTCGAAGCATCCAAGGCGCGGGGAGGCTCCAAAGCATTTCTGCTCAAACCTTCGCGGTCGGCCCGGACCTCGGAGCACGCCGCTCCGTAGCTTTTCGTCTCATCCCATCCCCCCGTCATGGCTGATCGCATCCTCGTCACCTCCGCCCTCCCGTACGCGAACGGCCCGCTCCACCTCGGCCACCTCGCGGGCGCGTACCTCCCGGCCGACCTCTACTGCCGCTATCAGCGGCTGCGGGGCCGCGACGTGGTCTACATCTGCGGCTCCGACGAGCACGGCGTCCCGATCATGCTCCGCGCCCGCGAGGAAGGCGTCGACCCGCAGGACATCGTGGATCGCTACCACGCCTTGATCGAGGAGAGCTTCGGCCGCTTCGGGATGTCGTTCGACTACTACGGCCGGACGACCTCGCCCGTCCACCGCGCGACGAGCCAGGACTTCTTTCGCACGCTCTACGACGCGGGCGTCTTCAAAGAGAAGACCGAGGAGCAACTCTACGATCCCGTCGCCGGCCTCTTCCTCGCCGACCGCTTCGTACGGGGGACGTGCCCCGTATGCGGCTACGAGGACGCCTACGGCGACCAGTGCGAGAACTGCGGTTCGTCGCTCTCGCCGAAGGACCTCATCGAGCCGCGTAGCGCGCTCACCGACGCCGTGCCCGAGGTCCGCTCGACGACGCACTGGTACCTCCCGCTCGGCGACCTCCAGCCCCGGCTCGAAGCGTGGATCGAGACGCATCCGGAGTGGAAGTCGAACGTACGCGGTCAGGTGAAGAGCTGGTTCGCCGACGGCCTCGCCGACCGGGCGATGACGCGCGACCTCCCGTGGGGCGTCCCCGTCCCCGTCGAGGGCGCCGACGGCAAAGTGCTCTACGTCTGGTTCGACGCGCCCATCGGCTACATCTCGGCGACGAAGGAGTGGGCGGAGCGGCAGGGGCAGCCCGAGGCGTGGCGGCGCTACTGGCAGGACGAGGGGACCGACCTCGTCCACTTCATCGGCAAAGACAACATCGTCTTCCACGCCCTCATCTTCCCGGCGCTGCTGATGACGCACAACGACGCAGCGGGCGACGACGCGCAGTTCGTGCTCCCTGCCAACGTCCCGGCCAACGAGTTCCTCAACCTCGAAGGCCGCAAGCTCTCCACGAGCCGCGGCTGGGCCGTCTGGCTCCACGAAGTGCTCGACGACTTCGAGCCGGACCTGCTCCGCTATGCCCTCGCCGCGACGCTCCCCGAGACGAAAGACGCCGACTTCTCGTGGGCTGATTTCCAGGCCCGTGTCAACTCCGAGCTCGCCGACATCCTCGGCAACTTCGTCAACCGCACCCTCACCTTCGCCCACCGCTTCGCCGACGGCGTCGTGCCGCCGCTCGTAGATCCGAGCGACGTGGACCGCGCCGTACTCGACGCGCTCGCCGAGTATCCGGACCGGATCGGTGCGGCGTACGAGGGCTTTCGGATACGCGAGGCCGTGCAGGAAACGGTCGGTTTGGCTCGGCTCGGCAACAAGTACTTCAACGACACCGAGCCGTGGCACACGCGGAATACGGACCTGCAGGCGATGGCGAACACGATCCACGTCTGCCTCCAACTTTGCGCCTCGCTCGCCGTGCTGATGGACCCCGTCCTCCCCTTCTCGGCCGCGAAGCTCCGTCGGATGCTTTGCCTCGAAAACGTCCGCCCGAGCACGCCCGATACCCTATCCGATAGCGTGACCGGTACGGTAGGGTGGGAAGCGGCGGGCATCGCCTTGCTCCCCGAAGGCCACGCGCTCGGTGAGCCGGAAATCCTCTTCCAGAAGATCGAGGACGAGGCGATCCAGGCCCAACTCGACAAGCTGGAGGCGCGCGCCGCCCGGGTAGAAACGGCAGGGCTGCCCTACGAGCCGCTGAAAGACGAGATCCAGTTTCCCGAATTCGCAGGGCTCGATCTCCGCGTCGGCCGTGTCATGGTCGCCGAGCCGATAGAGAAGGCGGACAAGCTGCTCCGGCTGGAAGTCGACCTCGGCTTCGAGACGCGGCAGGTGCTGGCGGGCGTGGCGAAGCACCTCAACCCCTCAGACCTCCTCGGCAAGCACGTCATCGTCGTGGCGAACCTCGCGCCTCGGACGATGATGGGGCTGGAGAGCCAGGGCATGCTGCTGATGGCGGAGGACCGCGAGGGAAACCTCACCCCCGTGCTCGCCGCGGGCGGGGAGCCCGGCGCGGTGGTGCGTTGAAAGGGCCGTGTCCTGCCGAAGGCGACGACCCTGTCGGGTGCGCTTGTTCTGCATACGGCTGGATCCAGAGGTCGTTGAAATCGAAACAGGCCGCTTCTCCCACCCGGAGAAGCGGCCTATCGAAACGGCACCGTGCCGATAAAAAATCGGGCGGTAGGCCCCACCACCAAGCCTGCCGCCCGGGTAGCGCCCTAATTGGACCTGGTAGGCGCTACGGAACGTTACATCAAATTCATAGCTGCTATCGAAAGCGAGGCCCAAATCTCAGGGCCATCTATTCACACTTACGCAAACGAGGGAGCAAAAGGGTCATCGTGTGCAAACCTTCTGCGTTACCGATGCTCATGTGGCCGGAACGAAGAACCTATGGAAAGCATTGTCGCCGGCAGGCATGCTCGCGATAGACCTTCGTTTTCTCTACGGTTGAAAGCGAGGAGAAGATGCACCGGAAGGGGCTGTAGGGTGAGAGATCAACGTTGGCTTCGAGGCGGAAGACGTGGGGAGACGCGGAACGTGATTGGGGGACCATCGCGCGTTCCCGGTCCTCCGTACCTTCGCTTTCCCACGTTCCAGCCAGCACCTCGATGCTCCGAACCCTCTGCTTCTTCCTTCTCACGGCCGCGCTCGTCCAGGCACAGCCGGCCCCCTCCGATCCCTCCTCCTCCGGCGGGCTTCTGATCCCGGAGCAGGCCGCCTTCGACATACACTTTTACGACCTCGAACTCCACGTCCTACCGGCCCAGGAAGTGATCGAGGGACGCCTCGCCGCCTACGCTACGATTGTGTTGCCGACCGATGCGATGGTGCTCGACCTCGATACGACGTTCGCCGTCGCGCAGGTCGCCGATGCGGTAACAGGGGAGACGCTGCCCTTCGAGCGGCTGGGAGGGCGTCTCTTGATCGATCTCGAGTGGACGAGGCAGCCGGGCGATTCCATCGCCGTGCGCGTCGATTATGCGGGCAAGCCCCGCGTAGCACCGAACCCGCCATGGGATGGGGGCTTCACGTGGATCGACCGGGAGGACGGGACCTACTGGGTCGGCGTTTCCTGCCAGGGGGAGGGGGCGGACTTGTGGTGGCCGGTGAAGGACCACCCGTCGGACGAGCCGGACTCGCTGCGTATGCGCGCCACCGTTCCCGCGGGTCACACGGCTGTTTCTGCCGGTCGCTTCCGCGGCGTCACCGACAACCCCGACGGCACCCGCACCTTCGACTGGTTCGTCTCGACGCCAATCAACAACTACGGCCTCTCGCTCTACGTCGCGCCTTACGAAACGGTCGAGGCGGAGTACACGAGCACGGCCGGGGAGCCGCTGCCGATCACGTTCTACGTGCTGCCCGAGGACCGGGCGAAGGCCGAGGCGCTCCTGCCGCAGATCGTGGACCACATGCGGTTCATGGAAGAGGTCTTCGGTCCGTACCCGTTCCGCGCGGACAAGTACGCCGTCGTCCAGTCGCCGTACCTCGGGATGGAGCATCAGACGGCGATTGCGTACGGCGATACCTTTACGAACAACGAGTTCGGGTTCGACTGGCTGCACCTCCACGAGTTCGCGCACGAGTGGTGGGGCAACCTCGTCACCGTGCCAGACTGGAGCCATTTCTGGATCCACGAGGGCTTCGCCGAATACGTCGAAGCGCTTTACGCCGAGCGGCTCGGCGGGCTCGACGCGTACCACCGCTACCTCCGTTCGAAGCGCGGGCGGATTCAGAACAAGCGCCCCGTCGTTCCTACGGGCACGGTGGACACGCAGGACGCCTACTTCGGCCGGCGCGGCACGACGGGCGCGACCGACGCGGACGTGTACTTCAAAGGCATGTGGTTCCTGAATACGCTCCGCTATGCCGTGAACGACGACCCGACCTTCTTCCGCGCGCTCCGCCGGATGACGTACCCGGACCCCGCAATGGAGAAGGTGACCGACGGCCGGCAGGCCCGGTTCGCCACGACCAAAGACTTTCAGCGGATTCTCGAGCACGAGTCGGGGCAGGATCTCAGCGCCCTCTTCCGGCTCTACCTCTACCAGCCCACGCTGCCCCGCCTCGTAACCGAGCGCGAGGGCGACCGGCTTCAGCTCCGGTGGGAAACGCCCGAGGAGTATCCGCTCGAACTCCCCGTCGAGGTGGCGGTGAACGGCGAGGTCCGCCGCGTTCCGATGGAAGCCGGCCAGGGGCGGCTCGCGCTGCCGCCAAACGCTGAGGTCACCATCGATCCCCACGACTGGATTTTGAAGGAAGAGTAGGAGGCGGGGGAGGGGAGTGGCCTCCTGCCGATTAGGATGCAGTGCGCCAAAGTCCCGCGCCATCTCTTTACAAACGCTTGAGAGGGCCTATATTCAAGCAGCCGTAGGTGGGAGAGGCCGGTTGGGCTCTCCGCACAGGCTGAGCCCCGGGTCGTTCCCTCACTCACAACAGACGGACTATGTACAGCGCTACCTCTCTCTCTGCTTCCCTGTCTCGCACCCTCTTCGCAGCGGTGCTTTTTCTGGCTCTAGCCGGCCCGTCTGCGTTCGCACAGGGGCTCGTGGACCAGCCCTGGACCGACGTTGTCGAGTCCTCCGTCCTTTCGGGCGCGCAGCGGCAGATCGTGCCCGACGTGTACCGGACCGTTCGGTTGGACCGGGCCGTGATGGCAGCGATGCTGGCTGAGGCCCCGCTCGAAGCGACGCCCCTCGGCACCCGAAACGGGGTCGTGCTGCCGCTGCCGCTGCCGGACGGCGGGTTCGCGTCGTTCCGCGTCGTGGAAGCGCCGGTTATGGCACCGGGGCTCCAGGCGCGCTACTCCCAGATCCGCACCTACTTCGGGCGCGGGGTCGATGCACCGGGAACCATGGTCCGGATCAGTTCGACGCCGGACGGGTTCCGCGCAATGGTTCTCGGCACGGGCGGGACCGTACTCGTCGATCCGATGCAGGAGGGCGATGCGGAGCACTACGTCGTGTACCGCAAGCGGGACTACACCCCGGATCAGGCGCGCGTGTTCGAGGCGTTCGGCGACGAGCAGGTGCTCGACGAGTTGGGGGAGACCGAGACCGTGGACGTGGACGCAGCGCGTCCCGAGAACGGCGCCGAACTGCGGACCTACCGGCTGGCCCTCGCCGCCACCGGCGAGTACACGGCCTTCCACAGCAGTCGTCGCGGCCGCGATCCAAACGTCGCCGATGCCCTCAGCGCGATGGTCATCGCGATGAACCGGGTCAACGGGATTTACGAGCGCGACCTGTCCGTCCGCATGGTCCTGATCGACTCGACCGATCAGGTCATCTACACCGATCCGGCCACAGACCCGTACACGAACAACAACGGGTCGACGATGCTCGGTCAGAACCAGTCGAACCTAGACACCGTCATCGGTGCGGCGAACTACGACATCGGCCACGTCTTTTCGACGGGCGGCGGCGGCGTCGCCGGCCTCGGTGTCGTCTGCGTCAACGGGAACAAGGCGCGCGGCGTCACCGGGCTCAGCATGCCCATTGGCGACTCCTTCTACGTCGACTTCGTCTCGCACGAGATAGGCCACCAGTTCCGGGGCAACCACAGCTTCAACGGGATCAACGGCAACTGCGGCGGTGGTAACCGCAACGGCGCGACGGCCTTCGAGCCCGGCAGCGGCTCGACGATCATGGCCTACGCCGGCATCTGCGGTGCCGTTGACAATATCCAGAACAACAGCGACGACTACTTCCACACCGTATCCCTCATTGAGATCGTGAACTTCATCTCGGTCGGCAGTGGCAGCAACTGCGCCGAGGTGACGGAGACCGGGAACGAGCCGCCCGATGTGTCGGCCGAAGGGGACGGCCTCTCGATTCCCGTCGGGACGCCGTTCGTGCTCACCGGCAGCGCCGAGGACGACGGTGACCTGGAGGACCTGACCTACACGTGGGAGGAGTTCGATCTCGGCCCGGCCGGGCCGCCGGCCGGGGCACCGGGTTGGGATGAGACGCCGCCCTTTTTCCGCTCGTTCGACCCCGTGGAGGAGCCTGTCCGGTACTTCCCCGAGTTGGGGCGTCTGCTCGATAGGGACCCGCCCGTGCGCGGAGAGGGCCTCCCGATGGACGAGCGGTCGCTCCGCTTCCGCCTCACCGCGCGCGACAACATCGGCGGAATCGGCGACGTTCAGATCTCGATCAACGTGGTTGAGGATGCCGGCCCCTTCATGGTCACCTTCGCCAACGAGGATAGCCTGGTCTACCGCGCCGGCTCCGAGCAGGAGATCACGTGGGACGTGGCCGGCACGGACACCGGGGACGTGGACGCGCCCAACGTGGATATCCTCTTCTCGGATGATAATGGCGAGACCTTCGTCGCTCTCTTGGAGGGCACGCCCAACGACGGCGCCGAAACCATTACGCTTCCCAGCGATGCGACCGAGGAGGCCCGCATCATGATCCGGGGGACCGATCATATCTTCTTCGACGTGAACGACGAGCCGTTCGAGCTCGACCCCCTCTTCGTCGCCAACGAAGCGCAGCCCGAAGCGACGTACACGCTCAGCGCGGTCTATCCGAATCCGTTCGGTATGACGTCCTCGCGGGCTACGCTCAACCTGACGGTGGAGCAGAGTCAGACGGTGCGTGTCGCCGTCTACGACGCGCTCGGGCGGCAGGTGGCCGTGCTCTACGACGGGCCGTTTTCCGCCGGGCAGAATCGCCAGCTCGCGCTCGAAGCGGCGACGCTGGCAGGCGGCACCTACTTTGTCCGGGTCGTCGGCGAGACGTTCACCGACGTGCAGCGGATGACGGTCGTTCACTAAACACGAAGATCCCGAAGAGCGGGCGGCCGGGAGATTCCCTCGGCCGCCCGCTCTTTTTGTTCGCCGTGAAGAGCGAAGGGTAGGGAAACGTTCGGCCGTCGCCCGGGTTGTACGGGTCCTTCAAATAAGACGGAGAATGAGGACGATGGAACGGCTCAAGTGCAAGGCTTGCGGGTGCTACAGCATGGCCCCCGTTGAGATCGACAGCGAGATGGAGGAGGAAGAACGCCTGCTCCCCAACGACGAACAGGAATCACGCTTCTTTACCTGCCACGTCTGCGGCGACAACTGGCTCTCGGTGAAGCACGTCGAGCAGGGGGGCTGCCAGATCACGTTCGTCCACCAGATGGGCACCCAGCCCCTCCTCAAGCGCATCGCCCACATGGCGACGCCGGTGGTGCTCAACGAAGGCACCGTCGGTGCGTGGAGCTACTACCTCGGTGAGGACGAGGTCGAGGAGACCGAATGGCGTCACCTGCTCGACAAGCGGCGCTGGGTGCTGCGCGCGATCTGCACCAACTGAGCCTGCTGCGCGTGTAGCCGACGGAGGGCCACGAGCAGGTCCCCGTCGAGCCCCATCAGGATGCGAGCCGGTTCGTGTGCCAGCGGAAGGACGAGCAGTGCGGTTGGTTCGAGGAGGCCTAGCACGTCGAAAAGGTTCGACCCGACCACACGGCTCGCGGCGATGCCGATGGAGCCCACGTAAAAAACTGCTCGACCCGCCGTCTACCTCGTAAGGCTCCGGCGAGTCGAGCAGTGTTCTTCCCGCATCAATAAAGTGGTGGGCGTTTGGCCCTTGTCTCCAACATAGGGGAAACCCCCAGCTATGTCAAGAGCATTCCACGACTTTAGAAGTGCGGAGTTTCATTTCTAGTTGGCTGGTCTGAAACCTTCGCCTTTAGGCGAACAGCTTTAGCACGGTTCTTTGAGTCCCGTTGGCGCGTCTCCAGCAGCGCGGGGTAGCTTCACGCTGAAGCTCGCTTTGCTTTGAGCTACCCCGCGCTGCCCCATGCCCGACTATCGCCGCGGCTCCCACACCGTCTTCCACATCGAGTACCACTTCGTGTGGGTGACGAAGTACCGCTACCACGTGCTCACCGGCGAGGTGGCCGAGCGGTGCCGCGAGCTGCTCCGCCAGAGTTGCCTGGCGCGCGACCTCCGCATCGTGCGCGGCCACGTCAGCCGCGATCACATCCACCTCTTGCTCTCGTGCCCTCCGACGCTGGCCCCGGCCAAGGTGATGCAGTACCTCAAGGGCCGGAGCAGTCGGCTCTTGCAGCAGGAGTTCTCGCATCTCAACAAGCGGTATTGGGGGCGGCACATGTGGGCGAGGGGCTACTTCTGTGCGACGGCGGGGCACCTGAGTGAGGAGCAGATCCGGGAGTACATCGAGCGTCACGATCAGGAGCCGCCGAGCAATGACTTCAGCATCGAATGACTTCAGCATCGAATGACTTCAGCATCGAATGACTTCAGCATCGAATGACTTCAGCATTGAGGGATGAGGACTTCAGTCGCCCGCCTGCTTTTAGCAGTGGAGCAACCTACCGGCTTTCAGCCGGTAGTGGTTTAGTTAACGTCAGTCGCGGGTTGAAAAACAGCTTTTCTGCTCGATCATTCCACCCTAACACAACGTCAGTCGCGGGTTGATCAGATCGAGGCAATTCCTGCGTAGCAGAGGTTCAGATGCACCAGCTTCAGCAACGACA
>JBBSMX010000107.1:0-14424 GCA_038232935.1 Rhodothermales bacterium
CCCGTCTGTGTGAACGGCCGGCCGTGGCAGTTCCTGGACCTCTCGACGCTCTACCCGTTCATGGCCGAGTGCGCGATTGCCGGAAGCGTGAACCCCTCGCGTGGCCACGCTCTCGAAGGCGGTGACGAGGCGTAGGAGCGAGAGAAAAGCCGCGTCTCTTCAACGCTCCCCACTCAACATTTTTCCTCGACTTCATCGCCGAGCAGCGCCGCGATCTCGTCGATCCGCGCCTCCGCGTCGTGCTCGCCGAGCTCCATCAGGTGGCGGATGTAGTCCGGCTCGAACAGTAGCATCGAGAGCCAGTCCGGACTCCGCGTCTCGCGCGTCCCTAATCCGCGCATGAGGAATCGAAACGTGGGCGGCAGCTCCGGCTCGTAGTCTCCCGCGAGCTGGCCGAGGTCCTCCGACGGGCGGATCACGAGCAGTTCTACCGGACGCAGACCATTGTGACGCTCCACCGGAAGTCCTTCGGTGAGGTGGGTGATCCGGCGAAGGGTGGTCGCGTCCTGGTCGAGGAGGTCGAGGAAGATGGCATTCATCAACACGCCGAGGATCTGCGCGGGCGGCGGATAGCCCGTCACGGCCGGTCGCTCGGCCTCGACCGCCGTTCGAGCGTAGCGGGTCGAGACGGCGAGGATGCGGCGCGCGCCGAGGTGGAGCGCGGGCGAGAGCGGTGCCGTCAACCGGATGCCGCCATCGCCGTACCAGTCGGCCCCGACTTGCACGGCCGGGAAGATGAGCGGGAGCGCCGCCGACGCCATCACGTGCTCGACCCCGACGCGGGCCTCCACACTCTGGCGCTTCGGCAGGTCCCACGACCGAACGTCCTGTCCCTGCACCCACGTCACCGACCGACCCGTCGCATAGTTCGTCGCCGTGATGCCGAAAGCGTGGAGCCGGCCGGCGCGGATGTTCTCCTCGATGCCTTCGATGCCGTTGCCGTTTCGGTCGAGGTGGTCGGCGAGGAGTTCGCGTAGCGGAGTCGTATCCACGAACCCGTGGGCCTCCTGCCCCGCCTCGCCGCCGGAGAGCAGCCGCTTCGCCCAGCGGTAGCCGATGCGGAGCAGGCTCGGGCTGTCCGTGCGGAACACCTGCTCCGTCGTCAGCCCGCTCCACAGCCGCCCGAGGTCGTCGACCGCGTGGGCGAAAGGGCCGGGATAGCCGGCAAGCGAAGCCGCGTTGATGGCTCCTGCCGACACGCCCGTGACGATCTGCGGCTGGAAGGCGGGCCAGTGCCGTGCGAGCGCCTGGAGCACGCCGACCTGATACGCCGCGCGCGCGCCGCCCCCACTCATCATGAGCGCGAGCGGGGCGGAGGACGAGGGGAAAGGCACGGCGGGCTCAGACACATTCGGCATGGATTCGCGATCCAGTCTCCAAATCTACGGTGTCTCTCCGCACGGTGCCGACCGTGCGAATCATAGCGGCGAGCTACCTCGGGGCACACGCTTTCGTACACCTCAGCGCAGCGATCAGCTTCGCTTTCGTCAGCGGCCTGCTAATGCAGCAGTTGAAGCCCGCTGCGATAAAGGGAGCGCCGTCCACCCCATCGGGCGTGAGCGCGACCGCGACCACCCGGTCGCACCCCGGCAGCGTGCGCGCCACGCGGAGCACGTTCACCCCCCGCTGGTCGCCACTCAGGCCGACATCGAACACGAGTGCGTCATACCCCCCCTTCGCCATCCGGTCGAGTGCGACCCGTGCTTCCGTGGCAGCCCCCACCGTATACGAATCTCCGAGCAAGCGCTCGATCTGCCGCCGGGTCTCCGGATCGTCTCCGATCACGAGCACACGCGGCCGATTGTCCGAAGGCGGCAGCATCGTAGGCGCACTGTCTCGAAAGGGAGCGCCTCGCTGAGCGTCCGGCTTCGCCCCGTGTTCTCCAACAATGCGTAGCGACAGCTCGCTCAACAGGAAGCCTTCGGCCTCGTCGCCGTCCGATCCGCCCGACTCGGGGACCGCGTTCGGCACGAGGTCGTCCAGCATAAACTCAGCGACGGGGTCCTCTCGGTGCTTCACCGGGACAGCGTTCGGCGCAGCGTTCGGCGCTGGCTCTTCCGTCCGGTCGTCCTGCTCTGTATCGAGCTCAAAGGGATTCGTGAAGAACAGCGTCTCTAGGTCGAAGCTCCCGTCCTCGGGCTTCTGCGGCTCGCGGACCGGTCGCTTCTGCGCGTCTTCGCGCCGCGCAATGGCTCGCCCGACCGCTTCCTGTAGCTGGTGAGGCTCGATGACGAGCGGGAACGTGATCGTGAACCGGCTCCCCTTCCCCTTCTCGCTCTCGACGGTCAACGTCCCCGCCATCTTCTCCACGAGCTTCTTGGTGATGGCGAGGCCGAGGCCGCTGCCCTCCCGGTTATTCCCCTGCGTCTCCTGTTTAAACTCGTCGAACAGGTGCGGCAAAAACGCTTCGTCAATGCCGATGCCGGAGTCCCAAACGTCCAGGCGCACCCGATCCCCTTCGGCGGCCACTTCGACGGTGACGTGGCCCTTTTCCGTGAACTTGATGGCGTTGCCGACGAGGTTGTTCAGGATGCGGTGCAGGCACACGACATCGAGCGGGGCGATCACCTCCACCGCGTCGGTGCGGAGGTGCAGGCCGATGTTCTTTTCGTCGGCGAGGGGAGAGAGGAGGAAGACGACCTGGCGAGCCTCGTCCACGATATCGAGCGGCTCCGGGGTTAGCTCCAGCCCGTTGGATTCGAGCTTGGCGAGGTCGAGCACGGAGTTGAGCGTGGCGAGCAGCCGACGCCCACTCCGCTCGATGAGTCGGGCAAACTCGCGCTGCTCGCCCTGCACCTCATCGACGAGCACCCCAGCGAAACCGAGGATGCCGGTGAGCGGGGTGCGGATCTCGTGGCTCATGCTGGCGAGGAAGTCGCTCTTCTGCTGCGCCATATCTTCGGCCTCCTCGCGCGCGGCGACGAGGGCCGCTTCGAACCGCTTGCGCGCGGTGATGTCCTGCCCCGTCGAGTACACGTGGCGGATGCGGCCTGCCTCGCCGCGGACGGGGCGGCTCCGGTGGCAGATCCAGCGCTCTTCCCCGGACTTGGTCGTAATCCGCATCTCGATCTCGACCGTGTGACCCGCTTTGAGCCGCAGAATCTCCGCCTCCAGCGCGGGCCGGTCGTCCTCGTGAACGATCCGCATCAGCCCGTTGACGTCCCCCACTTCGTCCGGGGTGTACCCGCTGATGCGCTCGAAGGCATCGGTGGCCCACGCGAGCCGCACGATCCCGTCAGGCTCCACCGTCAGGCCGTGGGCGTAATCGGCGGCCAGCTCGGAGATGACGCGGTAACGCAGTTCGCTCTCGCGGAGGGCGGCCTCGGCGTCCGCGCGTTGCCCTCGCTCCAGCGTGAGTGCCACGAGGTCCGCGACCGCCCCGGCGAAATCCTGCTCGTCGAGGGTCCACGTGCGCGGCGTGCCCAGGTGCTCGAAGGTGACGAACCCCATGACTCGGCCCTCCCGGCGGACGGCTGCCGTCAGCACCGCGTGTACACCGTTGCGAGCGTGGTAGATGTCTAGCCCGACGCGCTCACTGGGAGGTTTGCTCAAGATGTCCGTCGTGGCGCGAACGCGGTGCCGGCCGAGCATCGCCACGGCATCGGCCACGGACTCGGCTCGGAAGGCGACGTCTGCGCGGTGGCGGTCGTTCTCGAGCACGTAGAGATCGTGGCAGCGCATCTCGTGTCCCTCGTCGTCGAAGAGCCAGAGGGCGACCCGTCCGGTGCCCGTCGTCTGCGCAGCCACCTCGGTCGCGCGCCGGACCACGTCGGCCGCCTCGGCATCGAGCGTGGAGAGTTCATTGAGCGCCCGCTGCTGGGACAGCATGCGTCGGCTCTGCTCGTGGGCGGCTTCCTCGCGCTCCCGCCGTTCCGTCACGTCCTGCAGCACGCCGACGAGCCCCGCCACCTCACCGGCCTCGTCGATCCACGGGTAGGCGCCGTCCTCCACCCACCGCTGCTTGCCGCTCGCCGTACGGACGCGGTAGAGGGCGAGGTAGTGCGCCTCGGCCTCGGTGCCTCCGCGCCCCTCTTTCAGAGACTGCCCTTCGATCACCTCGCGTGCCTCGATAAGAGCGTCGATGCCCCCTATCTCGCTCAACGCACGAGCCGAGTAGCCAGTGAGCTTCTCGATAGAGGCGCTGACGTGGTCGTACGCGTCGGTGCCAAAGCGGAGCCGGTAGAGGACGTGGCCTGTCGTCGCGGTGATCGTCCGGAGCGAAGTCTCGCTGTCCCGCAGCTCGCGCTCGGCCTGCCAGCGGGTGACGGCCCCGGCTACGTGCCACACGAGCGTCTCGATCATGCGGAGCTCGCCCTCGGTGAAGGTGTGCGGCTCGCGGAAGAAGGCCACGATCGCCCCGAGCGGCCGGCCGCGGTGGATCAGGGGAAAACTCCCCAGCGACCGCAGCCCGGCCTGTCGCATGAGGTGCCGCACCGGGTCTACAAGCGACGGGCTTTCCATTGTTCGCTCGTCGCGGACGAGCAGCGGCTTCGTGCGGATGGGGTACGCCTTCCACACCTCCTGCTCGCGCCCCACTCGCACTTCCTCGGCGATGGACTCCGACCACGTCTGCACGTCGAACCCGTCCGTGCTATGCCGGAGAAACACGGCCGCGTCCGCCTGCATCGCCTCCTCCACGGCGCAGAGGATGGCGCGGTCGAGGTCGTCGCTGGTCTGTGCCGCGTCCACGGCAGCGCTGAACCGGACGATGGCCTGGAGTTGTCGGGCGCGGTGCTGCTCTACGTGGAGGGCGCGGCGCTCCTCCGTGACATCCTCCATCGTGCCCTCGAAGTACAGCAGCGTCCCGGCGGAGTCCCGCACCGCCCGCGTGTTCTCGCGCGAGAAGATGATCTCGCCGTTGGGATGCTCCCAGCGCACTTCGTGGTCGCGCACCTCGCCATCCTCTTGAAGCTTCCGAACGAACTCCTCGCGGGGGTAGTTGATGCTGCTAAAGACCTCCTCACCGAGCAGGTCTTCCACGGAGTCGCGCCCCAGCATCTGCGCTAGCGCGGGGTTCGCGTACAGGATGCGGCCGTCCTCCGTGGTACGGTAGAGCCCGATGGGCATGTGCTCAGCAAGGGCCCGAAACGCGGAGTCGGCCGACGTATCGGCTTCCGGAAGAGACGGGCGGCGCTCCCGCTGGCTCCGTAGGGCTTTAGCGACGGCTATCCCCAATCGGTCGATATGAGACGGATGGATAATATCCCGAACCCCCTCCTCGATCAACGTCACCACATCTGCTTCGTCGAGGCCGCCGGCGATGATCAGCGTCGGGGGAGATGGGGACGTACGCTGCAGCCAACTGAGGGCTTCCCAAACGGAGAGGTCCGCCACATCGTGGCAGAGGATGACGACGTCCCACGTCTGCCGTTCCAGCGCTGCACCGAATGCTTTCGGCGTCGCCAGGCAGTCGGGACGAGGGTCATAGCCCGCTCGGCGCAGAGCGTCGAGGAGGGGCTCTACGGGCTCGTCCGCGACGAGAAGCGTGTGCAGGGGAAAGGTCATCGGGTAGGCTAGCGGCGCTATAGGTGGGACCTACAGCACAAATGCGGTGCCACGCCAGGAGACGGTTCAGTGGAGGCGTCGCACCCTGAATTTGCTCTACACCACATGCGGACAGGCGCAACGTTGCTCCCGTCTGTTTCAGAATTACCACCATCGAGCGCCCCCCTTGACTTTCCCCTCCGCTCGTTAGCTGTCCGCAAGTGGCAGACGCACCTCCCCCCGGAGTGGGCCGCACGGGCATTGACCCCGCGTGTATCTTTTCTCGACTGTCCTCGCGCCCTATGTCTGAGTACGCCGCCTTCGCCCTCGCCCTCCTCCGCATCGACGGGGTTGGAAGGGTGACGGCACAGCGCCTGCTGGCCCACTTCCCGACGTACGACGTGCTGCGGGCAACGCCCCGCGAACAGGTCCTCCTCCGCATCAAAGGTGCCCCGCGCGCCGCTGGCCTCGTCAGCCGACTCTTCAACGAGGAGGCGATCCAGCCCCTCCTGGCTCAGGCCTCGCAGGCCCTCGCCACGATGGCGAGCCGTCGGATCGAGGTACTCACTCGGCACGACCCACGCTGGCCCGCCGGCCTCGATGACCTCGACCTCGCTGACCGGCCCGCCGTCCTCTACGCCTACGGCGACGCCGCCCTGCTGACGCGGCCTGCCACCGCGCTCTTCGCCCGCCCGCCCCTCCCCGGCCCCCCCTTCGAAGTCGCCCAGGACCTCGTGCGCAAGCTCATCGCCCACGATACCCTCGTGATGGCCGGGGTCGAGCACGGGTTCGACGTCGTGGTCCACAAGCTCTGCACGAGCGCCCAACGCCCGTCCGTGCTGGTAGCGAGCACGGGCATGGCGCGCATCCCCAAGCCGATGCGCCCCACCGTGAGCGCTGCCGTCGGCGCGGGCGGCCTGCTCCTCTCGCCGTTCCCCGTAGAGCACGGCCCGTTCGCGCACGATGATGCCGAACGAGCGCTCGTGATGGTCGCGGCGGCGCGAGCCTCGGCGTTCTTCGCGCCTCAGCCGGAGACGCACGAAACGCGCGCCCTCGCGTGGGCCGTCGAGCACGGCCGACCCGTCTTCGGCGTCGCGGGCGAGACCCCGCTGCCGGAGCGCGTCCACGCCCTCGACCGCCCGATCGACCTCGACTGGGTCGTCGCAGCGGCGCACCCCGAAGGAGGGGCTTGAGTGGCTGCCGCTCCTCGTTCCACCGATCCACCTGCCCACGTCATCTTCTTATTTCTCGACGGAGTCGGGCTCGGTCCAGCGGGGACGGACAACCCGTTCGCCACGCTGTCGCTGCCGCACTTCGAACGGCTGGCGGGCGGCCAGCGCTGGACGGCCGATACCGCACCGGTCGCCGAGCCTGCGCACCTCTTCCGAGCCATCGACGCGACGCTCGGGATGGAGGGGCTGCCGCAGAGCGGTACCGGGCAGGCCACGCTTTTCACCGGCGTCAACTGCGCGGCGCGCGCCGGCCGCCACTTCGGCCCGTACCCGCACACCACGTCGAAGCCGGTCATCGCGGAGCGTAATCTGTTCGTGCAGTTGAGAGAGATGGAGCAGACGGGCGCGTTCGCCAACGCCTACCCCAACCGGTTCTTTCGCTTTGCCGAGCAGCGGAACCGCTGGACCGTCACGACGCTCTGCTGCGTCGAGGCCGGCGTTCCCCTCCGTCGCGAGGCCGACCTACGAGCGGGCAACGCGCTCGCCGCCGACCTCACCGCCGCCGCCTGGCCCGAGCACCTCGGCATCGACGTGCCCGTGATTGCGGAAGCGGAAGCCGGCCGCCGCCTCGCCCGCTTAAGCCAGCAGGCCGACCTCACACTCTTCGAGTATTACCTCACCGATAAGGCCGGCCACAGCCAGGAGCCCGACCGCGCCGCCGCCGTCCTCCGCGCGCTCGACGCATTCTTCGGCGGCCTGCTCGCCACGCTCGACCCGGCATCCGATCTCCTCGTCATCACGAGTGATCACGGCAACCTCGAAGACCTCGGCACGAAGACGCACACGCGTAACCCCGTCCCGCTCGTCGCCTTCGGAGCCGGAGCCGCCGCACTAGCCGAGGCGACGAGCCTCGTGGACGTAACGCCGCGCCTGACGGTGTTGATGCGTAGCGCGAAGCCCTGATGCGTAAAGCGGGGCCGCACCCTAAGGCACGGCCCCGCTGTGTGCACATGATCCGCAGCAGTTACTGCACCACCATCTTCCCAGTGCGAAGCTCCTCGACGACCCGGTCGGCGTCGTAGACGGCTTCGAGCGCCTCCATCATCCCACGCGAGTCCACGCCCACCGTCCGGTTCTGGCCCGGCAGGTAGATGTAGTCGCCCGGCAGGCTCTGGATGTTGCCGTCGAAGGCGACGCCGACGATTTCGAGGTCGCGGTTCAGCATCGGCGAGCCGGAGTTGCCGCCGATGATGTCGTTCGTCGTCACGAAGTCGTACGGCGTCGAGAGGTCGAGCTCGTCGGGGATCGGGAGCCACTTGGAGGGGAGTTCGAAGTACGCCTCGTTCTCCTCGTCGGGCCGGAAGCCGTAGTAGCGGTCGTACATCCCGTAGAACGTCGTGTACGGCGGCGCGACGGTCCCGTTGTAGGGATAGCCCTTGACGACGCCGTCGTTGATGCGAAGCGAGAACGTCGCGTCCGGGGGGATGTCGGTGCCGTAGACATCGAAGCGGGCGCGGGCGAGTTGGGCCGACAGCTCGCCCACCTGCGCGTTGAGCACGCCGGCCTGCTGCTGGTACTGCGCGAAGCGCGGCCAGATCGCCATTGCCACCGCGAGGGCCGGATCGTTCGACGCCGTGAGGTCGCCTTCGAGCGCCTGCTCGGTGCCGGCGGCGGTCGCGAACGCCGAGTTCTGGAGGAGGTCGCGGGCCGCCGCTTCGACGGTCCGGCCCCGGAGAATCTGGCGGACGATCTCGCTGTCCTCGCCGAAGTAGTAGACGAAGTCGTTGAGCCGCGCCTCGATGAGCGCGCGCTCGACGGCCGCCGGCCGGTCGTCTTCGATGCCGAGCACGGTCTCACGGAACGACGGGTTCTGCGTCACGCCGTAGGCATAGGCAAAGACCGCGCGGGTCAGTACGTTCGAGGCCACGACCGAGCCGGGGTTCATCCCGATGAACGCACCGGCTTCTGCGGCGAACTGCCGGGCCTCCTGCCGGTTCTGCGCGATCCGGTCGAAGAGCGTGCCGGACTCAGCATCGAGTGCTGCGTCGTTCATCACGGCCTCGCGGAAGCTCTTCTCGGCAGCCGCTCGGCGGGCGATGATGTACGGGTCGCGGAGCCCTTCGACGCGGCCGGTGTAGGACTTGCGCGCGTTCGAGAGGCTGAAGTACGTGTCCTCGAGCTCGGGCGTCTCCGGGGCGTCGGGGTTCTCGTCCACGAAGGCCTTATAGACGTCGGCCCGCGTGGAGTAGAGGCGGAGAATGGCGGGCTCCTGCACGTCACGACGGTACTCGAGCTGGGCAACGGTCTGGAGGCGCGTCGTGGTGCCGGGATTGCCGATCACAAAGACGAGGTCGCCGGTGTTGGTCCCGTTCTCACTCCACGGGAAATAGAAATCCGACGTGTCGAGCGGCTGCCCGTCCTTCCCCATCGCGCGGAAAAGCGAGAAATCGAGGCTGTAGCGCGGGTACGTGAAGTTGTCCGGGTCGCCGCCGAAGAAGCCAGCCTGGTCCTCGGGCGCGAAGACGAGCTGGATGTCGTCGTAGCGACGGAAGACGTAGGCGGAATACTGCCCGCCGTTGTAGAGTGCGATGATCTGGGCGAGGAGGCCGGCCTCCTCGCCGCCGCGCTCCATCCCAATCCGCTCTTCAGCGGCGTCGATGGCTTCCTGCCGGGCGTTGATCCGCTCGGCGTCGGTCTCCATCGCCGCTGCCGCCGCGTCTACCTCCGCCGTCACGTCCACGATCTCGACGAGCTGCTCGACGAACAAGTCCTCGACGTGACGCTCGTCCCCCATCGTCGGAGCGTAGAACCCGTCCTCGCCGAGGTTCTCACCGGCCTCCGTCACTTCCGTCACGCTCTGCCGGGCGCAGTGGTGGTTGGTGAGGATGAGGCCGTTCGGCGAGACGAACGAGGCCGAACAGTAGGTCGCGAAGCGGAGCGCACCGAGCCGGGCGTGCTCGAACCACGCGTCGTCCGGCGAGAAGCCGTACGTCTCGGTGAGGTACGCTCGCGGCGGGTTGTCGAAGGTGAACATCCGGCCGGTGTCGGAGCGGTCGGCGCGGACCGTGTCCGGGTTGAAGAGGGCGGGCGCTTCGGCAGGGGCGGGCGGCGTCCCCGTCTCCACAGCGACCGGCTCCTGCGGCATCGTCGTGGTAGGCGGCGCGGCCGGGGGCGGCGCAGTGACGACCTCAGTGCCGGTGCACGCACCGAGCCCGAGAACCAGCAACAGCATGACGGTGGAAAAGCGATTCATAGCGTTCAGTCGTTGCGTGAGACGAGAGGAGAGGAGCGACCGGCGCACGCCGAGCGCTTATATTGGGCATTCACTTGCGAGAGTGGCGGAACGGTAGACGCCCTAGAGTGCAAGCACCCCGGCCGATGGCCCGAACAGACATCCCGACCCGACGCGCAGAGATCGAGCGGTGGATCTCCGAACGACGGCCGAAAGCCTACATATGCCGTCAGCTAAAGTGCAAACCCAGCACGCTCGAAAGATGGCTGGCAAAGATGGGGATACAGTACACTGGCAACCAGGGGCGAAAAGGCAGGAAGGGAGGCCCTGATCGTAAGAGTGCACGGGAGTATGTTGCAAATGCAAACTTCGTGTATTCGGCGCGCCTCAAGAGAAAGCTCATCGAGGACGGTATCAAGGTAGCGCAGTGTGAGCGGTGCGGGTTGACGGAGTGGATGGGTGCCTCCATTCCCCTTGAACTGCATCACGTAGATGGGAACCGCTTCAACAACGCTTTTTCAAACCTCGAGATTCTCTGCGCCAACTGTCACGCTCAGATGCCCAATAATGCAGGGAAGTCGATAGGCAGTTATTCTTGAGCAACCCTCGCCGGAGTGGTGGAATGGCAGACACACAGGTCTTAGGAACCTGTATCCGAAAGGGTGTGCGGGTTCGAGTCCCGCCTCCGGCACCATCCAAGCTTTTATCTGTACCGAAGTGGGGGATTGTATTACTATCGAACACCTTTTCTCTACTAGCACCCAACGCTATATTCGGTCTCTCCGCAACGCCTTAGGAGGTTTGGCGGAGACTGCGAACGCGATTTAGAATCTGGTGGGGTAACACCCGTGGGGGTTCGAGTCCCCCTTTCGCACCCACGTTTTCGTTCAGCCCGGACGGCCCTGTTAGCCGATGCCGGGCTTTTTCTTGGCGCGCCGAGCTTTGCCAGCGCGCTCTCCGCAACGTCCTCCCGATGCGCCCGTTCCCTGCAGCCTTCGCTCTGCTCATCGTTTTCACGACCCTCACCGGATGCGCCCGCCTCCGGCCCGCCGACGAAGCACCGCCCCAGCCCCCGGCCGCCGCGTACGCCCGCCCGAGCGACGGCCTCCTCCAACGCGCGGATCTCCAGGCCGTCGTCGAGCGGCAGACGCGGCGCAACGCAGCGGCGCTGCGGGCGAGGCTGACGGATAAGGACCCCACGATCCGCGCCCGCGCTGCCCTCGGCCTCGGCTCGGTGCAGGACACCGCCGCCGTCCCCCTCCTCCTCGGCCTCCTCGCCGACCCGGCCCCGAACGTCCGCGCCGACGCGGCCTTCGCCCTCGGCCAGAGCGCCGACTCGACATCCGAGCTCGCGCTGATCGACGCTCTCCGTGCCGAGCGTGACGAAGCCGTGCAGCAGCTCCTGCTCGACGCGCTCGGCAAGACGGGCGGGCGGGCCACGCTCTCCGCCCTCCCCGGCCTCCCGCTTTCCGCCGCCCTCGAACCGGGCCGCGCGGTAGCCCTCGCCCGCTACGGCCTGCGCGGCATCCACGACCGGGCCGCCGTCGACTGGCTCGCCCGCCACCTCGCGGCCCCCGACGCGCGCCTCCGCGAGCACGCCGCGTATTATTTCGGCCGGATCGCCGACACCGAGCCCTGGCTCTACGCCGCCGACCGCGTCGTCGCGGCCTCCGACAGCCTCAGCCCTGACGAAGCGGCGCAGCAGTACCTCGCCCTCGCGCTCGGCAGGCTGGGCGCGGAGGGTGCCGAGGGGCACCTCGTTCAACTCCTACGGAAAAGCAGCGACTGGCGCGTGCGCACGAACGCCGCCCGTGCCCTCGCGCAGCCGGGCGCGTCCGCCGCCGCCCAGCACGCCCTGCTCGTCGCGCTCGACGATCCCTCGGCGCACGTCGCGACGACGACGGCCGGGGCCCTCGCCTCCGTAGACACCCTCAGCACCGAGCGGCTGGACCTCATCGAAACGTGGACCGATACACACCCGGCGCGGTGGCGAGTGTGGACCCCGCTTCTCCCTGCGCTCGCTCGGGGCGGGCGGGCGGAGGAAGTGCTGGCCCTCGTCCGCGGGCTTAGCGTAGGCCGATCATCCGCCATCCCCACGCACGAATTCCCCTTCGCCCGCGCCGCGGCCCTCGGCGGGCTGGCCGGTGCCACCGCTCCGGCCGCGCTCGACCTGCTGAGTACGGCGGCGGACGACGCGGACCCGCGGGTCGCCTACGCCGCACTCGAAGCCCTGAAGGCGAGTTGGGAGGCGGAGCGCAGTGCCGGGCGCGCTCCGTTTTACTTCGAGCGCTTCGCCCGCGCCCTCCGCCGCCGCGACCTCGCCACGGCCTACGCCGCCGCCCCCGCCCTCGCCGACTCCCTCTTCCGCCCACTCGGCGCGTCGGAGGTGCTGCGGGAGACCTACGCCCAGATGAGCATGCCCGACGACATCGAGCCGATGGTCGAGATCGTCCGGGCGCTCGGTGCGATCCGCGACACGACGGCCGTCCCGTTCCTGCTCGAAGCCGCCCTCGAAGCGCCCCACCCGACGCTCCGGCAGGCCGCCGCCGAAACCCTCAGCGAGCGCTTCGGCAAGGGCATCGACTTCGAGGCGACGGGGCTCATGCCGCCGGACTTCCCCGCCCTCGACTGGGCCATCCTCCGGTCCCTCGGCCGCTACCCCCGCCTGACATTGCAGACGGACCGGGGCGAGATCGTGCTCGAACTCGACGCAGAAGCCGCCCCCCTCACGGTGCAGACCGTCGTGCGAACGGCCCAGCGTGGCGACTACGACGGTGTCCCGTTCCACCGCGTCGTCTCCAACTTCGTGATCCAGGGCGGCGACTACACCCGCGCCGACGGCTTCGGTGGACCGGGCCTGTTCCTCCCAAGCGAGTTCGCCCGCGTCCCGTACGAGCGCGGCACCGTCGGCATGGCGTCGGCCGGGAAAGACACCGAGGGCTCGCAGTTCTTCGTCACCCATTCGATGCAGCCGCACCTCGACGGTCGCTACACGGCGTTCGGCCGCGTCGTCCGGGGCCAGGACGTGGTGGACCGCATCCTTCAGGGCGACCGCGTGCTGCACGCCACGGTCCAGCCCTCGGAAACCGTCCCGCGCTAGTTCAGCAGTCGGTCGTAGTCGCTGGAGCGGGCCGGGTCCATCTCGATCAGCATCGCGTAGAGTTGGCTCCGCACCTCGTCGGCGTCCTCGAAGAGCTGGACCAACTCGTTTGACTTCGCCGCGAAGAACAGGTCGGTCGCATACTTGCGCGAAACCTCAAGGAACAGCTCGTAGATCCCCTGGATGGCGGAGAAGCCGGTCTGCCAAGCGGTCTCCTGATTCCGCGTGAAGCGGTCGAGGGTGCCGAGGTGGTAAAGGAAATAGGCGCGGCGGAGGGGCAGGTAGCGGGCGTCGAGGAGCTGGCGGACGAGCGTCGTCCGCGTCCGGTCGTCGCCGATGCTGAGCCAGCCGGGATCGCCCTGCGCCTGGGCCAGCTCGGCGATCTGGCGCGCCCGCTCGAAGTACGGCGCCCCCCCCAGTTCGGAGAACGAGTCGTAGTCGTAGCCGAGGATGAGGTAGGCATAGAAGTCCAGCAGGCTCGTCAGCGCGTTGTAGCGGTTCGTGTCGAAGATCAGCGGCTGGCCCCGGTTGTACTGGAACTGCCACTGTGAATCGATGATCTGGAAGATGGCCGAGCGCCGCGGCGTGCCGTAGATCGGCCGGGTGCTGCCGACGGCGATCTGGGCGACGAAGCGGTCCAGCCCCTGCGCCTCAGTGAACGTGATCCCGACGGTGCAATCGATCCGCTCGTAGTCTGCGAAGCGGTCCTCCGTCCACGAGCGCCCGTTGAAGTACCGCTCGATCTCTTCCTGGAGGTCGTTGAGGAAGGCGAACTCGTTCCCGCTGAGCGCGCTGAAGTCAACGGTGATGCGGCAGTTCAATTCCTGAGCCGAAACGCTCGGGACGAGGGCGGCCACGGCAAGGGCAAGGAGCGCGAAGCGACGGAGGGCGGGAAGCATGAGAGCGAGAGGCGGTGGCACAGCGTGAGCGCGGGCGGAAGATAGCATCGTCGGGCAGCGGAGGCCGCGCCCTCTCCAGTGCCCACTCCATCATACGTTGGATCCGCCGGGAATCGTATACTTCGGCTTCGCTCCGTCGCCTCGTCCACGCCGACGCTCATGCGCCGTCTGCTCCGTCTCTCCGTGCTCTGCGCCCTTGCGTGCGCGACCGGACCGGCCTCCGCCCAGCTCGTTCCCCTCGCTGAGGGCGGGGCGCGCTCGCTCGCCCTCGGCCGCGCCGCCACCGCACTTCAGGGTGACGTGTGGGGCCACCACAACCCGTCGAGCTGGTCCACCCTTCCCGGCCGCGCCGCCAGCGCCTTCGCCTCGCAGGCGTTCGGGCTGTCCGAGCTCCGAGTCGGCGCCGTCGCCTACGCCGAGCCTACGCCCTACGGCACCTTCGCTACGACGGCGCGGACGTACGGCTTCGAGGACTTCCGCGAGACCCACTTCGGGCTAGGCTACGCACGGGCCTTTGCCGTCTCCGCCTCACGGAGC
>JBBSMX010000108.1:0-14301 GCA_038232935.1 Rhodothermales bacterium
CCGCGACGGTCAGTTTGTCGAGGTGGCGCTGCCGCAGCTTCGCCACCTTCGGGGCGATGACGGCCTGGCAGTAGGGCTGGGCGGGGTTCCGAGCGTAGTAGTCCTGGTGGTCGGTCTCCGCCGGGTAGAAGGTGCCGAGCGGCGCGATCTCGGTCACGATGGGGTCGCGGTAGATGCCCCCGTCGATCAACTCGGCGATTACCTCCTTCGCGACGCGCCGCTGCTCGTCGGTCTCGTAGAGGACGACAGATCGGTACTGCGTGCCCGCGTCTCCCCCCTGCCGGTTGGGCGTCGTTGGGTCGTGCGTAGTCAGGAAGACCGTGAGCAGGTCGCGCGTCGAGATCGCGCCGGTGTCGTAGGTCACGCGGACGACCTCGGCGTGGCCGGTCTGCCCGGAGCACACCTCGCGGTAGGTCGGGTTCTCGGTGGTCCCTCCAGCGTAGCCGGAGACGACGCTCGCGACGCCTCGGAGGGGCACGAGGACGGCCTCGACGCACCAGAAGCAGCCGCCGCCGAGGGTGATGGTGTTCAGAGTCTCGTTCATGGGTAGTGGAGGATGTGGGGCGTGGTAGAACGCGAGGGCCTCATGGCCCGTCGCGTCGTCGGTCCGGCAGGGCCGCGAGGTGCTCTCGCAGCGCGGCCACATGGACGGTCAGCGCCGTGCGCCGTGCGTAGTCCACCAAGCCGCGATCACGACGGAGATCATCGAGATATCGTCCGGGGCCGACGCGCTCAGTCAGGCGTAGGGTTTAGCCTTTCGGGGTGAGGATAGCCTGAGCTGTAGCTAGCCTACGATGAACGGGTCCACGATCACCAGCACGGCCTCCATCGTGAGCGGCTCGTCGAAGGCCTCAGTCACGGCGTCGGTGCCGCCGACGCCATTGCCGAAGGGGGCCGCATCCACCCCGGCGTGCGTCGTGTTGCCCTCCCCCTCGTAGGTAGCCTGC
Source organism: Rhodothermales bacterium (assembly GCA_038232935.1). Classification (GTDB taxonomy): domain Bacteria; phylum Bacteroidota; class Rhodothermia; order Rhodothermales; family JANQRZ01; genus JBBSMX01. Next base: position 948 of record JBBSMX010000108.1, read on the forward strand.
GTCGCAGGCGGGAGGTCGCCCCGGCTGTCGCCGGTGATCCAGCCCTTCTGCCCGCGCAGCCGCCGGATCTGCGAGGCGTGCCGCGCCTCGACGGCGTGGATCTGGAGGGCAGCCGTGAGCACGGCGTCGTTCGCCATGACGTTGCCCGCCTGCCCTTTGTAGGCCCGCACACCGGTGTCCTCGAACGTCTGAGCTACAGCGAGGAAGGTGTCCCTGTTGGAGAAGACGTCACCGAAGAGTCCCCCCGCCGTGAAGTCGAAGGTCGGCTTGGGGATGAAGTCGCCCTTGAGGTTGGTGATGGTGGCCTGCAGGACCGCGACGTGCGCCGTCTCGTGCTTGCTCACCTGCCCGACCGCGATCCGCTCGGCGGGCGAGAGCGCCGCCGCTACGTCGCTAGCGAGCCCCGTCCGGTAGAACTCGTCTTCGAGGTACTCCAGGGTCAGGGCGAAGTTGAGCACGGCGATGACGTCGGTCATGACCTGCGCGCGCGTAGGGCGCGCGAGCGCCGCAAAGGCGAGGGGCACCGAGGCCAGCCGGAGACCCGCACCGGCGACGGCGACCGCCGTACCGCCCGCTCGGAACGCCTCGCGGCGCGAGATGGCCCGCTCGGTGGGGCCTGGCTCAGTAAGATCAGGGCGGGGGGATTGAGATTCCATAAGGATAGGGGGTTAGCGCTGTTAAGCGATGGTGCGGATCAAATGATGACGCGGATGGGGGTGTCGACGAACTCCATCGTGCCCTGGATGACGAAGCCCGGCTCGATGGCCTGGTCGAGCCCGAAGGGGTCCACGACGTCGTCCCCAGCGAAGTCCACGGTGCCGGGCCGGAAGAGGTCGCGGACGGCGGCGGCATGCCGCGCTTCGACCGAGACGATCTTGCCGGCCACGAGGAGGTTGTTCACGTCCTGGAGCAGCTTGCCGGCCCCGTTGTAGGCCGCCACGCCGGTGTCCTCCAGCGCGATCGCCGTTTCGAGCACGTCGGCGCGGTCGGCGAAATTCACCGAGCTGAAGTCCACGGCGAGGTCCGGGATGCGCGCGTCGCCGAGGACGGCGGCGAGGTAATCGCGATGGATGACCTCGTGGTTGCGGATGTCCGCGAGCACGGCCTGCTCAGCCGCCGAGAGGTTCGAGTTGCCGAACGCCCCCACGACCGTCGTGTAGAAGGCGGCCTCGAGCTGCTCGAGAGCGTAGGCGAAGTTCAGCACACCCGCGTCGGTGCGGAGGTCGAGCGTGACCTCGCCCTCGGGCGGCGGAGGCGGAGGCGGGTTGTTGGTGCCGTCGCTGTCACAGGCGGCGAACATCGTCGGGAGCAGGACGGCGACGCCGCCGAGGCCCGCGATGCGGAAGAACTCCCGGCGCGTCGCGGGCTCCCAGAGGTAGCCGGCTTTCGAGAGCGTGATGCGGTTGCGGTTCATGAGCGTCGCGTTGATTAGAGGGCGAGAAGTTGGAGGGAGAGGGCTACCGCGCGTCGGCAGGGACGAAGACGATGGGGCAGTTGACGATGATGCCGGCGGCGGGAAGCCCGCCGAGCGTGGAGTTGCGGGGGCCGCCCGGCGCGCCGGGGACGAGGAACCCGTCGGCTAGGAGGTCGATGACGTTCTTCGGGGCGAGGACCTCCCGCTTGTCCGTGGTGATGCGGTCGGCGACGCCGGTGTCAATGGCCTCCTGCGTCCACATCACCGGGTGGACGTCCCAGAGCGGGCTGTAGAGGGCGGCGTCGCAGAAGGCGGCCGGGTCGTCGGGGTTCTCGCAGCCGGCCTGCTCCTGGAAGATGTTGAGGGGGTCACCCTCGCTGGCGACGGCCGAGCGGAGGCCCTGCCGGATCGGGTTGTCGCGCCCCATCGGGCCGTTGATGATGTGAATGAGGGCCTCGCGGGCGGAGCGGAACGGCTTGTCGTCGCCGGGGAACGGGGCGAAGTTGAGGTTCGGCGCGAACGTCGCCGTCTCGAGCGCCGAGAGGTCCTCGTCAGAGGCTTCGGTGCTGGTGTAGAGGATGGGGAACCCCTCGTAGAAGCCGTTGACCAGCTTCATCGTCACCTTCATCGCGTCGGTGTCCATGCTCAGCACGTCGTCGTGCAGGCCGGTGCTGTTCGCCACGTGCGCCGCGTTGTAGACGATCTCGCCGTCAATGGTGAAGACCGGGCTGTAGTTCGCGTCGCCGACCGAGCCCGCTGTCGTGGCCGGGTTGAGTGGGAAGAGGTTCCGGCCCGGGACAATGAGGCGCTCCGGGCTGAAGTCCACGTTGCCCGAGAAGCGGACGACGGGGAAGTCATTGACGTTGTTGCCGCCGGTGCGGCTGACCATCGTAGCCGTCTGCACCGCCCGCGTCCCGAGCACGTGGACCAGCTTCGGCGTCCAGTTCAGCCCGAGACGGATGGACTCGTCGATCTCGTTGGACTCGGTGATGATGTAGAAGACGTCGCCGCCGTTCATGTCCTGCCCGCGGTAGAGCGGGAAGACGCCCGAGGGGGTCTCGAAGTTGAGGTCGGTCACGCTCGTCATGCTGTTGGGCAGCGAGCGCCGCCCGCCTCCCTCGTCCGTTGAGGAGCTATCGTCGCAGGCGCTCAGGTTCATCGCGGTCAGCAGGCAGGCCATAAAGGCCAGGGCGCGGAGTGGCATCGGGTTCATTTTCATTGGGGTAGCTCGCTGGAGAAGGCGTGGGGCGGGCTTGCAGGGGGTAGGGCGGGGGCGCTGCGCTGGCCTGCCGCGCGTCGCCTGTGATGGAGCGCTCTCAGGGAGGGGCACTCACGGGCTGATCATCGCCTGCAAGACCGGCGTGCCGGGGCGGGGATCGTAGCTGCCTTGGTTGCCGTCGGACTCCAACGTCACGACCACCGCGCCGTAGGGCGTCAGCGGGTTGGCGATCTGGAAGTGCCCCGTGTACGTCTGCCCGTCGCCTCGTTCCAGCTGGCCCGTGCTCAGGGCGTAAGGGATCTCGCGGGACTTCGAGGCGAATGCGGGCTCCCCGAAGGCGGGGCCGTACTGCTGGTCCCGCTCCGAGGCCGAGGACATGCCGGGGCCGCCCTGGCTCCCGGCGGAGACGACCCAGCCCTCGAGCACGGACCCGGCCGGGAGCGACATGCCCGCCGGGAGGTTCACCGTGAACGCCACCATCCCGTTCGGGACGTCTACCATTGCGACGCCCGTGGCGCCTCCGAGGCTCGCGTTGGCGGCCAGGGGGGTGGGCATCAGCGTCAGCCGCTCGCCGCTCATCATCATGGCGTCCCCATCCATGCGGCTCATGCGGTTCATGCAGCCCGAGGCGGCCAGGCCGGCCACCAGGGCGAAGACGAGGAGGAGAGGAAGTCCGGTGCGTTTCATGGCAGCTTTGAGAGGTTTGTGAGAGGGGCGTGGGGCTGGACGAAGCGTGTCCGGCCCGCTGCGATCAGCACGGTGGTGAGGAGTGCGAGCAGCACTGAGGAGGGGGGCGAACCGAGGGGGTCATGGGGGCTGTAGGTTTTAACAGGTTGGAGAGGGGAGAGGAGAGTCCGGGGGCAGGAGACCCAGGCTGAGCATAGGTTAAGGGGTCGTCGCCGGGCAGTCCTCTCGGAGTTCTAAACGAGCGCGCGATTGATCTCGGGCACCTCGTGGGGAGGAACGCCCTCTTGGCGGAGCGTGAGCCGCCCGGGGCCAGGTCAAACTAGGGGCCGGCCGGCCCACCCTCCGGCCGGCCCGAGATGAGGCGCTAGTGAACCGTCTCTAGCGCCTCATCTCTAGCTCTAACGCTCGTCTCTAGTGAGCGACCGTGAAGCGTCGGGTCTGCGTCTGCCCGTCCACGTCCAGCCGCACGACGTACACGCCGCTCGGGAGGCCCGAGGTCTCGATGGTTTCGGCGTGGCTCCCGGCGGCCGTTCGCCCGTCGATCACGAGGGCGACGCGGCGGCCGAGCACGTCGTAGACGGCTAGCGAGACGTCGGCGGAAGCCACGAGGTCGAAGGCGACCGTGGCGGCGTCGGTGGAGGGGTTGGGATGGACCGAGCGGAGCACGGCCCGGTCGGCCGTCGCGGTCCCTTCCGTCGCTGTCCCCGTGCGCCGCGCGAGGAGCCAGACCTTCCCGGTGTTGGACTGAAACAGGTTGATCCCCGGTTCGAGTACGCCGAGGTCCACGATCGCCAGCTCGTCGCCCGTGAAGACGGCGGAGACCGGCTTGTTGAACCCCTCCGGGATGAAGAGCTCCTCCACCGTCGAGCCCTCGTTCACGACGAAGTCCTCGGTCGCCCCGGTCGCGCGGTCGATCCGCAAGAGCCTGTACCCGGTGAACTGGAACGCGCCCGTCTGCGGGCCGAACGAACCGGACTCCGTCACGAAGAGGTCGCCGGCAAACCCGAAGGTCTCGCTCGTGGACGGCTCGAACCCGGTGACCGAGACGTTCAGGCCGACCTCGGAGAAGGCGGGCTCGACGGTGAGGCCGTTCCGGAAGGCCTCGTCGAAGATCGGGCCGGGGCAGTCGTCGGGCCCGAGCACGGGGGACTGGCAGAAGAGCGGGTCGCCGACGCTCAACACCTCGTTCGTCTCGGGGTTGTGGAAGAAGTCGGGCCACCCGAAGAACTCCACCTCGCCGCCGACGGCGATCTCGAACATGTCGTCCTCGTCCTGGGCGATGGGCCGGCTGCCCGTGATGATGTAGGTGCTCGGGTCGAACGGGTCGTTGGGGTCGCCGGCGCGCCCGCGGATGTCGGAGCCGTTGTTCGAGATGAACAGGCGCGTGGGATCCTGGGCGTCGAAACCTAGCCCGAACGGGTTCCGGAGCCCCCAGGCCTCGAGGCGGAGCGTGCTCGCGGGGTCGGCGGCGGCCGGGTCGAACGAGTAGACGGCGCCGACGCCGGCGACGATGCCGTCCTGCGGCGTGGCGGGCGTCGCCGCCGGGACGACGGTCCCCGGAGTGATGTCGCCCGTGTCGAACGGGTGGTACGGGGCCGTGATGGCGTCGCCCTCGGGGTCGAGCGATGTCGGCACCCGCGCCTGGAACGCGTCGCCGTTGAGCGTGATGTCTACGGGGGCGAAGTCGTGGAAGCCCGGGGCGTCCTCGACCCACCGCGGCACGTTGTACGCCCCGACGACGGAGGAGTTGGTGGCCGTCCCCTGTCCGAAGTAGGCCCGGCCATCGGCTCCGAAGACGATGGTGTCCGTCGAGTGATCGCCCCTAGAGGGGAGGTTCGTCACGACGGTCTGGAACGTGCCGGCGGGGTCGTCCGGGTCGAAGTGCGAGATCGCCCCGACCATCCACCCATTCGCGCCGGTCTGCCGGTGGGAGAGCCAGATCAGCCCGTCGCGGTAGGTTACGTCGGTGAAGGGGTCGGCGAGCGTGCCGGGCGGGAGCATGGCCGGCGTGAGGATCACCGTTGCCGTGCCCGTGCCGGTCTCGGGGAGCGTGACCTCTTTGACGGTGGGGGGGACGCCGGGGAAGCCGGCTTCGCTCACCCACGCGCGGTCCTCGCCGAAGGTGATCCCACTGGGATAGTTGAGCCCGCCGACGCCGAGGCGGAGGTCGTAGCCCTCTTGCACGAGGGTGCTTGGGACGTCGTCGTCGGGCACAAGGATCTGCGCAGAGAGGGGACTCACCCACGAGAAGAGGAGGGCGGCCAAGAAGAAGCGCGTAGCATAAATCATGATCGTAGAAGTTGAAGGGGGAAGAGTTGGAAGGGGAGAGGCAGGCGTAGGCTCCGACAACGCGGAGCGGACTCATGCCACCCGCAAGCTAGGGAGAAGGCGACCCCTAATCCTCTCGTTTTTCTAAACGCCCTGGCGCTTGCCCCCGATCTGCTTCATCGCCCCAGGCTATTTCAGAGCGGGGTTTACCATTTCGAGAGGAAATCCGCAGGCTCCCGCGCTACGTTCCCCCATTCCCCGCGGGCGCCGCTCCGCACACACGGTCTGAGGGAGGCCTACGAAATCTGATGCCCGCACCCGCTCACATCCTATACGTCGAGGACGACCCCCGTATCGGGTCGCTGGTGGCAGAGCGCCTTCGCACGCTCGGCCACACCGTGGAGTGGGTGTACGACGGGGCCATCGGGCTCAATCAGTTCGCCGAGGCGCGGCGAGGGGGGACCCCGTTCTCCCTGGTCGTCCTCGACCTCACGCTCCCCACCCTCGACGGGCTCGACGTGTGCCGCCGCCTCCGCGCCTACGACGCGCTCACGCCCATCCTCGTCCTCAGCGGGCGGTCGGCAAAGCGCGACGTCGTCCGCGGGCTCGAACTCGGGGCCGACGACTACGTCACGAAGCCGTTCGACTCGGCGGAGCTGGTAGCGCGCGTGCAGGGGTTGCTCCGGCGTGTGGCCGCCCCCAACGGATCCTCGGTCGAGGACGGCGCGCTCCAACGCGGATCGATCGAGATCGACCCGCGGCGGTGGCGGGTGAGCCGGCGCGGGGAGGCCGTGGCGCTCACGCCGAAGGAGTTCGAGCTGCTGCTCCTGCTGGCGCGGCACCCCGGCCGTACCTTCTCCCGCGACGAACTGCTGGAGACGCTGTGGGGGGCGGACTTCGACGGGTACGGCCACACGGTCAACACCCACATCAACCGGCTGCGTCGGAAGCTCGAGAGTGACCCGGCCCATCCGACCTGCATCGAGACAGTATGGGGGGTGGGGTACCGGTTCGCCGAAGCCGACGAGGCCTGCCCCTGATCCTGCCCGCCTATGCACCGCTTCCTACGAAGTCTCCACGGCCGCCTCACCGCGCTGTACCTCGCCCTCCTCCTCGTCGCGGTGGGGACGTGCCTCGGCCTGGCGTCGTGGCAGGTGGGGCGGTACGTCCGCGAGGTTGAGCAGCGGGTGAACCGGCCGGTCGCGCGGGCGCTCGCCCACGAGTTGGACGTGTCGCTCCGGCACGGCCTAGGCACCCCCGCCGCCCGCGAGGCGATCCGCCGTGTGCAGGCGCTCCACCCCGCCCTAGACATCTACCTCCTCGATGCCGAGGGCCGGATCGTCCGCGAGTTCGAGCAGCAGGGCCTCCCGGCGAGGGACCAGGTGGACGTCGGCCCCATCCGCGTGTTCCTCGCCGATAGCACGCGGCTCCCCCTCTTCGGCGACGACCCGGCCGAGCTTGGGGCGCGCGAGGTGTTCTCGGCCGCGACCGTCACGTACGAAGGGGGCCAGCGAGGTTACCTCTACGCCATCCTCCGCGGGATGCCGCACGCCTCGGCGGCGAAGCGGGTGGGGGAGTCCTACGTCCTGCGCATGCTGGCCGTGGCGAGCCTCATCGCCATCGTCCTGTCAGCGGTGGGAGGGACGGTCCTCTTCGGCGTGCTGACTCGGCGGTTCCGTACCCTCATGGGCGCCGTCGAGCGGTTCCGCACGGGCGACTTCGCCGCGCGGGCACCGGAGGGCCACGACGACGAGATCGGGAGGCTCGGGCGGGCGTTCAACGAGATGGCCGAGCGCACGCGTGCCCACCTCGACGCGCTCCACGAGGCCGACGACGCGCGGCGAGCCCTCGCTGAGAACGTGGCCCACGATTTCCGAGGGGCCCTCGCCTCCACACGTGACGCTGCCGAGCTGCTCCTGGCCGACGACGGCTCGCTCTCCCCCAGCACGCAGAGGGAGGCGGCCCGCTCCATCCTCGGCGATGTCGGTCGGCTGACGGCCCTTACCGACCAGCTCGTCCTCCTCTCCGACCTCGACGCGCGGCGTCTCACCCCGTCCGCCGAACCGTTCTCCGCTGCCGAGCTAGCGCAGGACGTGGCCCTCCGGTTCCGGGGCGAAGCAGACCGCCTCGGCGTCGCGCTCAAGCCCATGTTCGACCGGCCGCTCCCGCCGGTCCACGCCGATATCGCCCTCGTCGAGCGGGTGCTCGCCAACCTCATCGAGAACGCGCTCAAGCACACGCCCCCCGGCGGCATCGTCCGTGTGGCGGGGCAGGCCGAAGGCGACCGGGTGCGGCTGTCCATTTCGGATACAGGCCACGGCATCGCCCCCGACGACCTCCCGCTCGTAACGCGGCGGTTCTACCGCACGGTGCAGAGTCGGTCGCGTGGGGCGAGCGGGTCCGGGCTCGGCCTCGCCATCGCCCGCGAGCTCGTAGAGTTGCACGGCGGTGCGCTCGAGATCTCGAGCGCACTCGGGGCCGGTACCACGGTCGCCTTCACCCTGCCAACACGGGCACCCGCACCGAGTATCGCTGGCGGCCCGGCTAGACCCATCGCATCCTGATCATCGACCCCCACTCATCTCCCTCCTCACTAACTGGAATCGCCATGAACACCAACCCCACAGAATCGAGCCTCGAACGGATCGGCCATTTGGTCCTCCGCTATGGACTCGCCGTGATCCTCTTGTCGGTCGGTGCGCTGAAGTTCACCGCCTACGAGGTCGAAGGCATTCAGCCGCTCGTCACGCACAGCCCGCTGCTATCCTGGGGCAACGCCCTCTTCGGCGCGGCGGGGTTCGCCCACACGCTCGGCTTCATCGAGATCGTGCTGGCTCTGATGATCGCGAGCCGAGCGTTCTCGCCGAAGCTGTCTGCCCTCGGCAGCATGGGGGCGATGGGGATGTTCCTGATCACGCTGACCCTGCTACTCTCCACGCCCGGCGTGTGGCAGCCGGGTTACGGATTCCCCTTCCCGTCGCCAATGCCGGGGCAGTTTTTGGTGAAGGATCTCGTGCTGCTGGGGGCCGCGGTTTGGTCGGCGGGTGAGGCTTGGCGAGCGGCGTCACTCTCGCCAACCGCCCGGCCAGCCAGTGCGCGGGTCTGACACGAGCCTTCTCGGCATCCCGCTCCCGGCCGTGCCCATGAGGGGGTCTGCAGCGGCGTGGTTTATCGGGCCAGCCGCGCGTCCCACCGGTGCGCCGCCACGGAGGGCTCTCCCCGTTCCGGGCTACCAACGGAGACGCGGGCACCGGCTCGACCGCCTCCGCCTCGTGCACGACTGTGCCTGCTAAGTCGCCATCACGGCGGCGAGCGGCGGGCGTAGATCAGCACGGTCCCGGCGGCCGTGAGTCGCAATTCGTCCCCCATCACCTCCGTAGCGACGGTGTGGCCGTTGAGCACGCCGAGCACGGCGTCGCTGAGTTCGTTAAACGGTGGCGGGCACGCCCGCTTCGTCGAGGCGAGCTGCGAAACCGTGAGTGAGCCGTCTTCGGCCTTCTGAACCGAGCCGCTGAACTGGTTGCATCCGTCGGAGCCGGCGATGCGGCCGTCCTCGAACTGGAGTGTCGGTGGCTCGGCCTCCGGCGTGATGGGACCTTTGGGCGTCTCGATGCGCTGGAGGGTCCATTCGGTACCGTCGAGCGAGGCAGTGGAGGAGGAGCGGACGCAGCCGTTCCACGCGAGCAGAAGCGTCAAGAGGAGCGGAGCGAGGGGTACGCGAAGCATGGGAGGGGGATCGGAGGGGTTGGAAAGATATGGAGGTAAGGGCTGCGCGTCTATCTTACGATGGCGCTCAGCCTTTCGCCCCTTCTGCGCTGTAACCATGCGGCTCCGTCTCCTGTTCGTCCTCGCCCCGGCGCTGTTGCTGACAGCCTGCCGTACGAGCGCCCCGATGCACACCGTCGGAGCCGTCCGTGCGGAGGATCCCGCCTTCGGTGCCCTCATTCTGGCGGGCACGCCCATCGAGCTCCTCGCCGGAGGGCTCGACTGGGCCGAGGGGCCGGCGTGGCACCCCGGCGGCTTCCTCGTTTTCAGCGACGTGCCGCAGAACACGATCTATCGCTGGGACGAGGCGGGGGGGCTTGCCGTCTACCTCCGCCCCTCCGGGTACACCGGATCAAACCCGCCGGGCCGCGAGATGGGCAGCAACGGACTCACCTTCGACGCTCAAGGTCGCCTCGTCATGGCCGACCACGGCAACCGTCAGATCGCCCGCCTCGCTGAGGCCGGGTGGGCCAAGACCCCGCTCGCTACGCACTACGACGGCCATCGCTTCAACAGCCCCAACGACCTCGTCTTCCACTCCAACGGCGCGCTTTTCTTCACGGACCCGCCGTACGGGCTTGATAGCTTAGATGCGGACTCTTCCAAAGAGACACCCTTCAACGGCGTCTACCGACTCGACCCGGACGGCACCGTGACGCTCTTGGTGGACAGCCTCTCGTTCCCCAACGGCGTCGCCCTCTCGCCCGACGAACGGACGCTCTACGTCGCCGTCTCGGACCCGGAGCACGCCGTCTGGATGGCCTATGCCCTCGGCGGCGACGGCACACTTGGCGCAGGCCGCGTGCTCTTCGACGCGACGCCGATGGTCGGCCCGGACCGCCCCGGCCTTCCCGATGGGCTCGCCGTAGACCGCCAGGGGCACCTGTTCGCAACCGGCCCCGGCGGTGTGCTGGTGCTGACGCCGGACGGCCGCCACCTCGGCACGATCGAGACCGGGCGGCCGACGGCCAACTGCGCCTTCGGCGATGACGGCTCGACGCTGTACCTCACGGCGGACGGTGATCTGCTGCGGGTGCGCACGCGGACCGTCGGGCTCGGCTTCTGACCCCGACGCCGTGCTCACGCTTTCACCGCTCCTGATTCTGCTCCTGGGGATGGGCACCGTCATCGGGCTCATCGTCGGGCTGCGGCTCAACGCATTTCTGGCGCTGCTGGCCGCGGCCCTCCTGGTGAGCCTGCTCGCGCCGGGCGAGGCGGCGGAGCGCGTCGCGCGCGTGGCTGAGGCGTTCGGGAGCACAGCCGGGAATATCGGCATCGTGATTGCCCTCGCGGCCGTCCTCGGGAAGGCGATGCTGGACAGCGGCGCGGCGGACCGTGTGGTGCGCGCGTTCTTCGAGGCGCTCGGCGAGCGGCGCGCGCCCGAGGCGCTGATGGGGAGCGGGTTCGTGCTCGCCGTGCCGGTCTTCTTCGACACCGTGTTCTTCCTGCTCGTGCCGCTGGCGCAGTCGGCATACCGCCGGACGGGCACGCACTACCTCCGCTACCTCATGGCCGTGGCGGGCGGGGCCGCCATCACGCATACCCTCGTTCCTCCAACCCCCGGCCCCCTCATCGTGGCCGACGCGCTGGGCGTGGACCTCGGGACGATGATGCTGGTCGGGCTCGCCGTGGCCGTACCGTCGTCGGTCGTTGGGCTGGCCTTCGCGGCGTGGCGTGACCGCCGAGCGCCCGTCGTGCCCGAGGCAGGCGGGGGCGTAGACGCGGCTCCGCCGCCTGCCCAACCTCCCAGCCTCCTCGCCTCCCTCGCGCCGATCCTCCTCCCCATCGCGCTCATCGCGGCCCACACCGTCGTCACCGCGCTCGCTCATGCCGACGACGCCTCAGCCATCTGGGAGCGCGTGAGCACCGTGACGGCCATCGTCGGCAACCCCAACCTCGCGCTCCTCGTGGCGGCGGCCGTCGCGCTCGGCGTGTTCGTCCGGCAGCGGCGCCCATCGCGCGAGGCCTTCGGGCAGGCGGTGGAGGAGGCGCTCCTGAGTGCGGGCGTCATCATCCTCATCACGGCGGCCGGCGGCGCCTTCGGGGCGATGCTGCGGGCGGCGCAGATCGGGCCGGCCCTCGTCGGGCTCTTCGGGGACGGCGCGGGCGGGTTCGCCCTCCTCGGGCTGGCCTTCGGCGTAGCGGCCCTGCTCAAGACGGCGCAGGGGTCGTCGACGGTCGCGATGATCACGGCCGGCGGGATCGTGGCCGGACTGCTCCCGGCGGCGGAGGCCCTCGCCTTCCACCCCGTCTACCTCGCCACGGCGATCGCCAGCGGTTCGCTCGTGGGCTCGTGGATGAACGACAGCGGGTTCTGGCTCTATGCTCGGATGGGCGGGCTGACCGAGGTCGAGGCGCTGACGACGTGGACGCCGCTGCTGGCCCTGCTCGGCCTCACCGGCTTCGCGACGACGCTGCTGCTGGCGGTGCTGATCCCATCGTTCTAGGCGAACACTGGAGGTGGGCAGTGCCTAGGTGGAGCGGCTGCGGAGGCCTGAAATGACGGAGCACCTCTTTGAGCGGTCTTCGTCGAGGAGGCGTTGCGCGGCCTCGGATGGTTCCTTACTTTAGCGGCCCTTCACGAACACCACTAATGACTCCGGAGAGGTGGGTGAGTGGCTGAAACCACCGGTTTGCTAAACCGGCGTACGCTTTCAGGGTGTACCGAGGGTTCGAATCCCTCCCTCTCCGCCGCGAATGCTCCGTTCGCATCGCCCGGTGCCGACCCGCTCGGTACCGGGTTTTTTGGTGGGCTAACCCCTTCCAGTATTCGTCAGTAGGACGGTCCACTTCTCGGGCTGGCAAACCATAACAGATAACGAGAACGCGGGTGAGGAAAGAGAAGGAATAGCGAAGACTGAAAAAATATGCACTAGAATGGCGTGAGGTGGAAACGGATAAGGGATTCCTCCATAGGAAAGGGGGGCTGTGCCCCAGACTTCCTCCTTCCAAACTTCAATAATCAACGTAACGAGTATGTACGTTCCCCGGCAGCAGCGGATGTTGGATCAATATCTGGATGAGATCAGCCAGGTGGAGCTACTCACGCCAGACCAGGAGGTAGACCTCGCCCAGCGGATCAAGAAGGGGGATCAGGAGGCGCTCCACAAGCTGGTCCGGGCCAACCTCCGCTTCGTCGTCTCCGTCGCGAAGAAGTACCAGGGGCAGGGGCTCACCCTCACCGACCTCATCAGCGAGGGGAACTACGGCCTCGTCAAGGCGGCGCAGCGGTTCGACGAGACGCGCGGGTTCAAGTTCATCTCCTACGCCGTCTGGTGGATCCGGCAGTCGATCCTGAAAGCGCTCTCGGACCAGGCCCGGACCGTGCGCCTCCCGCAGAACCGGATCGGCACGCTCTCGAAGATGCGGAAGGCCAGCGCTCGCCTCTCCCAAGAGCACGGCCGCAAGCCGACCGTCGAGGAGTTGGCCGACGAGCTGGAGATGAAGCCGCACAAGGTGGAGGAGGGCTTCCGCCACGGCCGCCGCTCCCTCTCGATGGACGCGCCCTTCTCCGACGATTCCGCCCAGAGCCTCCTCGACGTAATCCCCGACGAGGAACTCGCCTCGCCCGACGAGCCCATTACGGCCGAGTCCATCAAGATCGACGTGGAGCGCATCCTCTGCCAACTCCAGCCGCGCGAGGCCGAGATCACCCGGCTCTACTTCGGGATCGGACGCGAGCGGCCACTCACGCTCGGTGCCATCGGCGAGCAGATCGGGCTGACCCGCGAGCGCGTCCGCCAGATCAAGGAGAAGGCCCTCCGTAAGCTTCGCCGCCACCACGCTCAGGCCGAGATGCGTGCCCACTTGAACTAGGCGCAGCCTTCTAGGCGCAGCCTTCTTCAAGACTACCCGGCATTGCTCAACGTCAGTCGCGGGTTGATCAGATCGAGGCAATTCCTGCGTAGCAGAGGTTCAGATGCACCAGCTTCAGCAACGACACGCTCCAGAGACCTTGCCACGAACGGGCGTAGACCCGGTCGCAGAACCGATCCCACAAC
>JBBSMX010000109.1:0-14228 GCA_038232935.1 Rhodothermales bacterium
ATTGCTGGTCATCGGGTTGGCGGGGTTGCTGGTGCGAGGGGAGTGGTCAACTCCACCCTACGCACGACGCAGCGACTTGCCAACCCGTTCTCTACTTCAACCCGCGACTGACGTTGACCCAGAGACCCTGTTGCGGTCGTCCCAAGCGGGGGTCTCGCAGAGAGCCGTATGCGCTCGAACCTCGACGGTGCCCCTCTCTGTTTCCAATACCTATAGGACGTACGCCGTGGAGAGACTCCTCCCCTCGGGGAGGTGCCCCCGGAGGGGGCGGAGGGGGTGGCCGAGCCCCGGAGACCCCCCCAGTCGCTGCGCGACAGCCCCCCAAGGGGGGCAGGGGGCCAACCGCGTAACTCCTGCCTCATTCACTAACGAGAGCCTGATCAAGGTGGATGTGATCGTCCGAAAGGATGAGCCGTATCGCCGGGTTGAGTTTGCGCGGCGCCGGACCGTGCGCATCGGGGACCTGGAGGGGGTCGTCGTGAGCAAGGAGGACCTGATGCTCTCGAAGCTCTACTGGGCGAGGGACTCGCGTTCGGAGCTGCAACTGCGTGACGTACAGAACCTGCTCGCTACCGGCTACGACAGCGAATACCTCGAACACTGGCTCCACGAACTGGGGATGTACCCGTGGGCTGTACGGTGGCTCTCATGAACGATACCCCGCCCGATATCTGGATGCAGCACCACCACGTGCTCCTAGCGCGCTCAGGGGACGAGCGCTTCCGCATGGCCGTCTCGATGGGCCGGACGGCCCGGACCATCGTGTGGGCCTCGCTGCCTCAAGCGCTCTCGGAGGCCCGGCAGCGGGAGGCGTTCTTGCTGCGCTTCTACGGCGACGAGTTGACCACTGAACAACGCGCCGAGATCGGGGCCACTACGCACCGTGGGGAGAGATGAGCTATGTGCTCGCTCCGGCGAATCGGGATGGTCCGGTCGTTTTCGCCTTTCGTGTCAAGAAGCGGGAGAGGGCTTGGTGAGCGGACGGAGTGTGCCGATTATGATTGAGAAGCTGCTCATCAGAAGGCAACCCATCTCTCGAACGATAAACGACTCGGCGCGCCCGTGGCGGTAGAGACCCAACCTGAAACGCATACCCAGCAGACCGTATCGGGGCAGCTCCTCGACGGCGGGCGCTGCGTTATCCACGTCTCCGGCGGCCATCCCTTATGTTGTAGGCCGCAGAGGCACTCGAGTTGGGCCATCGACGTCAACCGCCACCTCCTCATGAGGGGGCTATAAGAGGCATAGAGCACACGACGTGCCTGACATACCGGACTCGTTGTTCCCGCTGGCCGACCTCGGCATCTACCCCTGCGCCTTCGCCGAGGAGATCGCTCCGAGCGCCGAGCCCCGCAACGTTAGCGATACCGACTGGAACGAACTGGAATGAGGCGCTCACGCCTCCCGATCCGCCACCCTTCCTACTCCTGCTCTCATGCCGACCGCCTTTGAGGTATCCCCGACCCACGTGGACGCCCTCGCCTCTGCCGACCGGGCCGTCATCGTCACCGACCACTCCGCCTACGACTGGGACGCCATCGCCGAGAAGGCTCGCCTCGTCGTGGACACGCGGCGGGCGTTGCCGAAGCAGTCTTCTCAAATGGTCGCGAGCGCGTAGAGCCTTAGTCTCTTCTGCTAGGCAGACGATGATATCGCTCCTACAGGGGCAAACGAAGTCTGGTCTGAGGAGGGGCGTGGCTAACCGATGAGTGATCTCAAAAGGAAGACAATCGATGGGGTCGCGTGGACGGTGACCGGCCGGTTCGGGAAGCAATTCCTGAGCTTGGGGTTGATGATCGTTCTCGCACGTCTTCTCTCGCCGGAGGAGTTCGGTCTTGTCGCAATGGTCACCGTCGTGACGGGGTTCGCCTCGCTTTTCGCGGAGTTGGGGTTCGGCGCGTCGCTGATTCAGAAGCAAGATGTTGAGGAGGAACATCGCTCCTCCGTGTTCTGGCTTAACGTTGGGGCCGGCCTGTTGCTCACGTTGGGGTTCGCGGCGGTGGCTCCGCTCGTCGCCGCATTCTACGAGCGTCCGATTCTCGACGTGCTGACGCGTGTCGTCTCGCTCAACTTCGCAATCAGCGCGCTCGGCATCATGCACGCGACGCTGCTGCGAAAGGAGCTCGACTTTCGCCGGCTTACGATCGTAGATGTCGTGTCGCTAGGCGCATCCGGGCTCGTTGCCGTCGTGATGGCGTGGATGGGATTCGGCGTTTGGAGCCTCGTGGCGCAGAGCCTCACGCTCTCAGCCGTGACCTCTGGCATGCTGTGGATAGCGAGTCCGTGGCGTCCTAAACTGCTTTTTCGGTGGAGCGCCATCAAGGACTTGCTCGGATTTAGCACGAACTGGCTGGGCACGCTCTCGCTGAACTACTGGACGCGGAACGCCGACAACCTCTTGATTGGCTGGAGACTCGGGGCCGGAGCGCTCGGCGTGTACAGCCGGGCCTACACGCTGCTGCTATTCCCTCTCATTAACATCACGCGGGTGGTAGCACAGGTCGTATTTCCCTCGTTCTCGATCATCCAGCACGACAAAGAGCGCGTGGCACGGGCATACCTCCGCGCTACGCGGCTCATCGCCCTGTTCACGTTTCCTCTGATGATGGGGCTCGCCGTCACTGCCCGCCCGTTCGTGCTGACCGTCTTTGGGCCGCAGTGGGTCGAGATGATTCCACTCCTGCGCGTGTTCGGTGTGGTCGGCATGCTAGAGTCTATTTCGAAGACGGAGGGGACGGTGTACCTCTCGCAGGGGCGGGCCGATCTCCAGTTCCGCGTGAGTCTCTTTCTCAAAATCAACCTCATTCTGGGCATCATCATCGGCTTGCAGTTCGGCGTGGTCGGGGTAGCGATGGGGTACGCCATTGCCAGCTTCATCAACGCGTACCCGAGCTTCTACTTTGCCGGGCGGTTGGTTAACCTCGGGTTTTCGCAGCACCTCCTCAACCTCGCGCCCGGCTTCGCGTGCACGATCCTCATGGGAGCCTCCGTGTTTGCTCTCGACACGTGGTTCGTGCCCGACGCTTGGGGGCCTACGTTACAACTCACTGCGTTGGTAACTGCTGGCGCCCTCGTGTATACCGCTGCCGTAATCGGTGGCCGTCTACAGGCATACATCGATGTGAAACGACTCATTACGGAGCGTCTGAGCGACCGCCGTAAGTCAACCCCTACTCCTCCATCTGACGTGCCTCCTGTCTCGGCTTCTACCCGCGAGCGCGAGGCTGAAGCAGAGATTTCACCGCTGGCCTACTACGATTCATGAGCATTCTGATCTCCAATGTCTTTTCTGACAAGAACATCGGCGGGGCCGCCATCACAGCGGCGACCATCCGCGCCGCGCAGGACGCCTTCCCGGACGAGCCGGTCAAGCTCGTAGCGGTAAATCAGGGGCCTCGCTTCGACGTGTCGCACCCGTTCACGATGCAGGCTTTTCCAGACGCGGAGATCGTACCGCCGCTGGTGCAGGTGAAGCCCGGTCCGCTGCAGGGGCTGCGTACGGTCCTGCGGTCGCTGAAGATCATGCGTACGCTGCCTGCCGATGATCGCGCAGTTCAAACGGTAGGCGACGCGAAAGCCGTAATCAGCAAGGGGGGGTATGTCTATCACGAGCGCCCCAATGCCAAGAGCCTGATGGCCCTCTGGATGACCGCGTTTCCGATTGCCCTCGGCAACGCAATGGGGAAACCGACCGCTGCCGTCTGCACGACAGTAGGGCCCTTCAAGACAGAGGCGTCGCGTCGGCTGAATAAGTACCTGCTCGGCCGCGCCGACCTTGTGGTCCCGCGGGACGAGTTTTCCTATCAGGCGGCGCTCGACCTCGGACTAGATCCAGAGCGTGTCATTCATCTCCCCGACATCGTGTTCTCCTACGATCCTCCGTCCGACGCAGAGGCACAGCAGATGGCAGAGCGATTGGGCGTCTCTGGGCAACGGTTTGCTGTCCTGACGCTATCCAAGACAGAAGGAGGACAGGAAGACTTCCATGCTCACGAGGACAATGTTCGCGCGGCGCTAGTATCTCTGTTAGAGGCAGGGACCCTCGATCGAGTCCTCGTGACTATTCACTCCGACCAAGACATCGAACTATCAGATGCCTTTGTTGCAGAGATCAATGATCCCCGGGTGGTGCGGGTTCGTGACCCGTTTAGCCCAGAGCAACTCATGGCCCTATACAGGGCCGCCGACGTGCTCATCGCACGCCGAATGCACTCGGCGATCTTTGCCCTTGTTGCAGGTACACCCGTCGTGGCATTCTCTATGGGCGGCAAAAAGGTGCAGGGTGTAATGGGCTCGCTCGGCTTGGAGGACATGCTCATGCCGTTTCCGCTGTCCTCGCCCGATGCTCTGGTGGAGCGGGTACGCGAAGTCACATCCAACTGCGAGCCGCTCGCAGCACGTGTTCTCGAGTCAGTCGCCGGAGCGCGATCACGCGTGAGGAAGCTCCCGGCGCTCCTCCGAGAGTACTTGGTTCGAGAGGAGGTCGTGGCGTGAGAGCAATTATTCTACTTTCCGACAAGTCGTCGGGCTCGAGTGCGGTCCAGAGTGAGTTCGCGCGTCACCCTTTAATACAGCATGTCCATAACACACCCCACAACGAGTTCGAAACGTTGTTCTGGGTAAAGGCGGCGGCGGTCTGTAGGCTCCCCCAATCGCCGATGCGGTACAGCAAGGTCGTACCGTACGAGCAGGGCACAGCTCGTGCGGAGCTCGTCCGGCTCGTTGAGGCAAACGTGCCTGCGTTCCAACCACCTGCCGACGATCAGCACCTCGTGCTCGAAGGCTGGCGGAGCCTATGCGAAGCCCATGCCCCCGTCTTTTTCGAGAAGTCGCCCCACCATCTGCACCAGTGGTCATCCCTCGAACTGATGGTGCAGGCCGCCGAGGCCTTGCCGGACATCGACTTTCACTTCATCGGCCTCGTCCGTAACCCGGTCGACACGCTCTATTCGATGTGGTCGCGGTGGCGTTACGTGCCCGAGCAGCGCCAGCACGAGTGGGTGCGCGCCTACGCCAACCTGCTCCGCTTCCGCGATCTCGCAGGGGAGCGTCTACGGATCGTCCGGTACGAGGAGGTCATCGCTTCCGAAGAGGTGTTGGCCTCACTATTTACACATTGTGGTCTCGAGCCGCCATTGGCATCGGGCGACCGACTCCACGGCGAGGCGGTGCAGAGGTGGAGAGGGGATACGCTGTTCGGGTTCCAGCCGTCGGTCGAGGTGGTCGAGCTGGCGCAGGCGTTCGGATACGACCCCGATGCGCTGTGTCCGCAGCGCACGCCACTGTGGCCGCTGAGTCGGACTGTCCGGCGCGCGGCGCGCGTGAGTCGGCAAACGCTGGCGCAGCTCCGGAGATAGATCCGCATGGCCCCTGCCCAGCACATCGCTGACCGCATCCTGAGCCGCTCCCCCGCGCAAGCCGTCTTCCGCGCCACGGCCCGAGATCGCCTCGCCGTGCTCGCGTACCACGAGGTCAGCGATGCCACGCGCTTTGCGGAACAGGTCGAGCTCGCGCGTCGCCACTTCCGGCCGGTGGCGGTGTCCGATGTGCTGGAGGCTTTGCATAGCAGAGAGACTAGGTCTAAATATGAACGTATTCTATCTCATCAACTCACTTGGGGCTGGTGGTGCGGAGCGCTCGCTGGCCGAGATGCTCCCCCTGCTGCGTGAGCGTGGAGTAGTGGTGACGGTCGTATGCCTTTACCCCACGCAGGAAGGCGTGAGCAGTCACGTCGCCGCTGCCGGGTACGACGTGCGCTACGTCACGGCCGGGAGTGCGGCGGGACGCGTGCGGGCAGTCCGCGCCCTGATCCGCAGCGAGCAACCGGACGTGGTCCATACGACGATCATCGAAGCCAACCTCCTCGGGCGGCTCGCTGCCGCTCGTATGGGGGTCCCCGTGCTCACGAGCCTCGTCAACACGTCGTACGCCGCCGCCCGCTTCGCCGACCCGAACGTGACGGCGTGGAAGCTCCGCCTCGTGCAGTTCGCCGACGGGTGGACGGGCCGCCATCTCACGGATCACTTTCACGCGATCACCGAAGCGGTCAAGACGGCGGGTGTGCGTGATCTCGGCCTCGCGCCGGAACGTACCACGGTGATCCCGCGCGGGCGAGACCGGCAGCGCGTCGGAGAGCCAGGCCCGGAGCGCCGTCGCTGGGTGCGGCACGCGCTCGGGGTGCCGGAAGAGGCCGAGGTGCTCATCAATGTCGGTCGGCAGGAGTTCCAAAAAGGACAGCGCTACCTGCTGGAGGCCTTCGAAGAGGTCGCACGGCAGCACCCGAACGCCGTACTGCTGATCGCAGGCCGCAAGGGATACGCGACGCCCGAGCTGGAACGCCGGATGGCCTATTCCTCGCTACTTCGCGAGCGCGTCCGCTTCCTCGGACACCGCGACGACGTGCCGGAATTGCTGGCCGCCGCAGACGTGTTCGTCTTCCCGTCGCTCTACGAAGGGCTCGGCGGAGCCGTGATCGAAGCGATGGCGCTCGGCCTGCCCATCGTGACGTCCGACGTGCCCGCCGTGCGCGAGGTGACGGAAGAGGGCGGGAACGCCGTGCTCGTCGAGCCTGCAAATGCCACGGCGCTCGCCGACGCACTGACCACCTTGCTCGCGGACCCCGAACGTCGAGAACAGTTTGGTCGACGCAGCCGAGAGATTTACGAGGAGCAATTCACGCTCGAAAGCGTGGTGGACCGGATGGCCGATCTCTACCACACGGTGGCGGGGCGCTGACGTGAACATCGTGCAACTGGTAACTCGGCGGCAACGGCGTGGAGGCGAAGTGTTCGCCGCCGACCTGAGTACGGCTCTCGTCGCACGGAGTCACGTCGTCCGCTTCGCCGGGCTCAACCCACCGCCGACCGAGCCGCTGGCCCCGCCAGATGTCGCAGCCGACGATGTCTCCGAGGCTCAGTCGTCCGTGCTGAGCCCACGCATCGTTTCCGACCTCGCACGCTACTTGCGCCGCGTCAATCCCGACGTAATTCAGGCGAACGGAGGCTACGCGATGAAATACGTCGTGCTGGCGAAGCTGTGGGGGCGAGGGAGATGGCCGATTCTCTACTGCAACATCGGACTGTCGAGCGACTGGCTGCGGAAGCTGGGCCAACGCGCGTGGAATGGGTGGTTGCTCCGGCAGGCCGCCGTGACGGCCGCCGTCAGCGATGCCAGCCGAACCGACCTGTTGAACACATATGGGCTTGCCCCGGACCTCGTCGAAGTGGTGCGGCGCGGCGTGCCGATGGAATCGTTGGCCTCAGCCACTGCGCGGAGTGCGCTGCGCGACGAACTCGGGTTGCCGGACGACGCGACCGTGTTGTTGCACGTCGGCAGCTTCTCGCCGGAGAAGAACCACGCCGGGCTGCTCCGCATTTTTCAGCGCGTCCGCGCTCAGCACCCCGACGCGCATCTCGTGCTCGTCGGCGATGGCCCGCTGCGGGTGGAGGTCGAGGCGCAGGCTGAGCGGCAGGGGAGCGTACGAGTGCTCGGAGTACGGCAGGACGTGTCGCGTCTGATGGCCGGGTCTGACCTGCTGCTGTTGCCGAGTCTCACGGAGGGCATCCCTGGCGTCATCCTCGAAGCCGGCGCGCAGGCGCTGCCGACGGTCGCCTACGACGTGGGCGGCGTGGCCGAGGCCGTCCGCGACGGAGAGACGGGCCGGCTGATCGCCTCAGGGGACGAGGAAGGCTTCGCGCACGCCGTCAGCGCGTTGCTCGCCGACCCGACGCAGCGGCGGGGGATGGGCGCGCAGGCCCGCGCTTTCATCCAATCCGACTATTCCCTCGAACGGAGCGTGGATAGCTTTGAGCGATTGTATCACCGCATCGCTACGCAGTGAGCCACCGTGTCTTCCATCTCATCAAGAGCCTCGGCCGGGGCGGGGCCGAAGTGCTCCTCGCCGAGGGGCTCACCGTCGCCGAACGCGAACGGTTTGCCTACGGCTACGGGTTTTCCTACTGCTGTAAGGACGTCGCCGTCCGCATCGTTACCTTGTGATTCCTCACCTCTCCGCGCTTCGACCTCACGCATCCCTTGTATCGCCTCGGCATTCCATACCCCGGTATTTTCCCGCACCGATCCTTGGCGCTGGAACGGTGTGTCGAAGAGGAGGTGCTCGCGTGGTACGGACTGAGCCCGCAGGAGCGCTGGGCAGAGAGCATGCGCCTATGGGATACGTTTCACCTGCTAGGAGGCCGGCTTGAGCCAGAGCCCGATTCCCAGAGTCCTTTCCACGATGCGTATCCACGACGTCGCGGCCCTGCTGATGGGGGGCCAGGCGTGCGTGCTCTACGGCGCAGCGGAGTTTAGCCGCGATGCCGACTTCGCGATCCTCGCCTCGCCGGATAACCTCGGTCGCCTCCGCGAAGCCATGCGTGCCCTCCGGGCGGAGGTCATCGCCGTGCCGCCCTTCGAGGCAGCATACCTCGCGCGAGGCCATGCTGTGCATTTCCGGTGCGGAGACGCTGAGACTCGGGGGTTCCGCGTGGACGTGATGGCGATGCTTCGAGGGGTCGATCCGTTCCCTGACCTGTGGGCGCGGCGCACCACCTGGGAGCTACCCGAGGGTCTCCAGGTCGAGACGTTGTCGCTCCCGGACCTCGTTGCTTCCAAGAAGACGCAGCGCGACAAGGACTGGCCGATGGTCCGGCGACTGATTGAGGCCAGCTACGCCCAGGGGTTCGACGCGCCGACGCCGGAGCGCGTCCGTTTCTGGTTGCGGGAGTTGCGTACGCCCGAGCTATTGACCGAGGCCGTGCATAGGTTCCCGGATGAGGCCCGGCAGGCCGCCGAGCAGCGGCAGGCCGTGGAAGCGGCGCTGGCGGGAGATGCGGAGCGAGTCGCCGTGTGCATGGATCAGGAAGAGGTAGAGGAGCGCGCGCTCGACCGGGCGTACTGGACGCCGCTCAAGACCGAGCTGGAGCGGCTGCGCCACGATCACCGGAGGACGTCGTGAGCCACCGCGTCTTCCATCTCATCAAAAGCCTCGGCCGGGGCGGGGCCGAGGTGCTTCTCGCCGAAGGGCTCACCGTCGCCGACCGCGAGCGGTTCGCGTACGGCTACGGCTACTTCCTCCCGTGGAAAGACACCATCGTCCCAGCCCTCGAAGCTCAAGAAGCTGACGTGGTCTGCTTCGAAGCACCCGACAACGCGCGCATCCTGCTCGCGGCCCGCCGCGTGGCGAAACACCTGCGGAGATGGGACGCCGATGTGGTTCACGCGCACCTGCCCGTGGCGGGCGTCGTCGCCCGGATCGCCGGGAAGATGGCGGGTGTGCCTGTCATCTACACCGAGCACAGCCTGATGGAGCAGTACCACCCGCTCACGCGCCGGCTCAACCTCGCTACCTGGGGCTGGCAGGCGCAGGTCGTCGCCGTCTCCGCCGATGTGGAGGAGTCGATCCGCCGCCACGCCGGGGACCGCGTCCCCGTACAGATCGTGCTCAACGGCGTCAACGTCCGCTCCTACGATCCGTCGTGGCACGATGGGAGCGAGGTGCGGGCGCAGCGGGGCATTCTGCCGGACGCGCCGCTCGTCGGCACGATTGCCGTGTTTCGGACACCGAAGCAGCTTCCGCAGTGGCTTCGAGTCGCCCGCCGCGTGGCGGACGCCGTACCCGAGGCGCACTTCCTGCTCGTCGGTGACGGGCCGCTGCGGGCCGAGGTCGAAGCGGCCGTGCGTGATCTCGCGCTCGGTGAGGTCGTCCACCTCACGGGGTTGCAGGAGGAGACGCGGCCGTACTTCGCCGCGATGGATGCGTACCTGATGACCTCGCAGTTCGAGGGGTTGCCGATTGCGCTGCTCGAAGCGATGGCGATGACGGTGCCACCCGTCGTGACGGCCGTGGGAGGCATCCCCGAGCTGGTCACCACCGGCGCGAACGGGTTTGCTCGCCCATACGGCGACGTCGAAGCGCTGGCCGACGACCTGATCCGGCTGCTCCGCGACGAGTCGCACCGCCGCTCGCTCGGTCGAGCGGCGCGGCAGACGGTGGTGGACGGGTTCAGCATGGAGCGGATGCAGGGCGAGCTCGAAGCGATCTACGAGCACGTGATCGCGGAGTACCAACGGCGATGAGACCGACCGACCTGCACATCCGCCGCGCGACGCCGGAGGATGAGCCCGCGCTGCTCGACCTCGTTCGGCTGAGCCTCGGCGAAGGGGCGATCCCTCGCACGCTCGCTTACTGGCGCTGGAAGCACACGGCCAATCCATTCGGACACTCGTCCGTGCTGATCGCCGAGGCCGAGGGCCGGCTCGTCGGACTGCGGGCGTTCATGCGGTGGGCGTGGCAGAGCGGGGGGCGTGCTGTCCCAGCAGTGCGCGCTGTCGATACGGCTACGCACCCAGACTATCGCGGGCGGGGCATCTTCAAACAGCTCACACTCCAGCTCCGGGACGAAATGGAAGCGGAGGGCGTGGCCTTCGTTTTTAACACGCCGAACGCGCAGAGCCGTCCCGGCTATCTCAAAATGGGGTGGACCCTCGTAGGCAAGCCGACGCTGTGGGTGCGCCCGGTGCGGCCCGTCCGACTCGCCCGCGCTCTACGGAGCGAAGGGCTCGGCGGAGACGAGACCGCTCCGCCACCGATACATGCAGCGTCAGCAGGAGACGTGCTGGCCCGGCCGGAGGTGCGCACCCTCGTCGCCTCTTCGAGAGAGATACCGAGGGCGGAGGCCTATCACACTTTTCACGACCTCGACTATCTGTCGTGGCGCTACGTGTCGATTCCCGGCTTCGGCTACCACGCGCTCGCGCAGGGCGGCGGTCGGGACGGGGCACTGGCTCTCGTGCGGACACGGCGGCGCGGAGCTGTCCGCGAACTGCGCGTCTGCGATCTCGTAGTGGGCTCGACCGACACCGCCCGCCGAAATGCGCGGGCGCTGCTCCGCTCCTTACCACGCATCGCCGATGTGGACGTGGTCATCGGCATGCGTCCGCTTGGACTCTCTACGGGAGCGATGGCGAGCGCGGGCTATCTTCCAGTACCTCGCACCGGCCCTATCCTGACAGCCTATCCGCTCTTCGGCGGCGATGGATTGCTGGCTCCAGGCCGTCTAGCGAACTGGCAGCCATCGGTCGGTGCCCTCGAACTGTTTTAGCGTCTCACCACCATGTTCTCTTCTCTGGAATCCAGCCCGCTAGGCATCGTGCTGATGCTCACCCTGATGTTCTTGGTAGGGGTGGTCGTCAGTCTGACGCGGTTGCCGAAGAAGGTGAAGCTGATTCTCTACGCCGCGCTCGGCCTCCGGATCATCGGGGCGATCGCGCGTGAGGCGATGGCCGCGGACGCTGCCGTCTATTACAAGTGGGGCCTGCGGTACGCCGACTACTTCAGCCGACTGGACTTCTCGCCGCTCTTCGATTCCGAACTCTGGCGGAGCGCTACATGGCTGGGGACGAACGTTATCGGATATCCGGTGGGATTCATTATCGCGTTCATCGGGCCGACGCGGTTCGGGACGTTCCTCGCGTTTACGCTCATCGGGTTCTGCGGGGTGGTGGCGTACGCCGTAGCCTTCCGCCGGGCCTTCCCGCAGGCGGGCTACCTTCACTACTGGGCGTGGCTGTTTCTCTTCCCGTCGCTCTGGTTCTGGCCGTCGAGCATCGGGAAGGAAGCCGTCATGATGCTCGGCCTCGGGCTGGCTACGCTCGGATTCGTAGGGAAGGGGCGTCGCGAGAACTGGTTGCTGTTGGTGGGCGGGCTCGCCGTCGTCTTTCTCGTTCGCCCCCAAGTCGCGGCCGTATTTGTGGTAGCGGTCGTCCTCGCGCACTGGCTCAACTTCCGGGACTGGAGCCCCGGTAGGGTGTTACAGGGTAGCGTGATCGTGGCCGTAGGTCTCGTGGGGATCTGGTTCGCCATCGTGAATACGGATGCGGGGAGCCTGGATCTCGAAAGCGTCGAGGAGTACGTCGAGGGAAACGCGGGCCAATCGAATCAGGGCGGGAGCGCCATCGGGAGGGTCGAAGTCGGACCGGCCGCGATTCCCATTGCGATGATGAACGTGCTGTTTCGGCCGTTTCTGTGGGAGGCCCACAACGCCGCGTCGCTCTTCTCCGCGCTCGAACTCACCTTTATGTGGGGGCTGCTCTGGTTCCGGCGGCGCGAGTTCCAGGCGATGCTGAAGGTGTGGCGGCGGCACCGCGTGCTGCGGTTCGCCCTGGCGTTCGTGCTGCTCTACGTGATCGCGCTTGGGATGAACCTCACGAATCTCGGCCTCCTCGCCCGGCAGCGCACGCTCGTCTTTCCGCTGTTCTTCCTGCTGTTCGAGGCCGGGACCATGTTTGCGCCTCAGCGCCGCCCCCTCCGTCGGTCGCGCCACGCGGTTGCCCCGCCACCTCCCGTCCCCGCGTGATGCCTCCGAACGCTTCTACATCGCCACATGCTCTGCCCGGAGCGTTCGTGATCTCGTTGGATTTCGAGCTGCACTGGGGCGTGCGTGATCACCAGGCTGCCAACGGGCCGTACCAAGCGCACTTGCTCGGCGCACGCATGGCCGTGGAGCACCTGCTCGATCTTTTCACCGAGTACGAAGTGGCGGCTTCGTGGGCAACGGTGGGGTTCCTGTTCGCGTCGTCGAAGAGAGCGTTAGAGGCCGCGAGTCCCTCCGTGCGCCCAGCCTATGAGAACGCGCGGCTCGATCCCTACACAGAGCCCGTTGGAGAGAGCGAGGCGGGCGATCCGCTGCACTTCGCGCCGTCCCTCATCGAACGGATATGCCGGACGCCGCGCCAGGAGATCGGCACGCACACGTTCTCCCACTACTATTGCGGAGAGCCCGGCGCGACGCCCGATTCGTTCGAAGCCGACCTGCACGCCGCCCAGCGAATCGCCCAAGCCGAGGGGCTAGCGCTCCGCTCCATCGTCTTCCCCCGGAATCAGAGTGGTGCGGACTACGTGCGGCGGCTCCCAGCAGCAGGGATCGACGTGTACCGAGGCAATCCGCCCGGTCGCCTCTGGCAGGTCGAGGTAGGAGCAGAGGGACGTCGCCTCGGCCGCCGGGTCGGGCGGATGCTCGATACCTACCTACCCGTAGACGGCGACGACACGGTAGGGTGGGAGTCGGTGCTGGAGTCGGGTGGGCTCGCGAATGTGAAGGCGAGCCGGTTCCTCCGTCCGTATGATCCGCGCCTCGCTGCGCTCGAACCGCTGCGCCTCCGACGCATCACGCGCAGCCTGGCTCATGCGGCTCGCCGTGGCCGGATCTACCACCTCTGGTGGCACCCGCACAACTTCGGCGTGCACTTGGACGAGAACCTCGCCGTGCTCCGCCAGATTCTCGCCGCGTTCGCTGAGGCACGCGACCGCTACGGTATGGTCTCGCTCTCGATGGAAGGCGTGGCTGATCGGGCACGAGCGGGAGTAGAAGAGGGATCCCGGGCTTCCACACGGTCAGGTTCAGAAGCGTGAGCGCGGCCTGCCACCGGGTAGTGGGTCAGTTTGAAATTACCTCTTGCTGTACGGCCCGCGTTTCCGGTCCGCAGATGCTTCCGCTTCTTCCAGCAGAGCCACGATGTCTTTCATCTCCCAAAGCCTGTTAGTCACCCCGGCTTCCATCGCGGGCGTGACGCGAAGCGAACCGTGGATACGGACGAAGTTGTAGTACATGAAGTGGAGGGCAACAGCGTGCGCGTGGTTCTCCACCTTCTTAGAGAAGCCGTTCGTTAGCCGAGTAAACCGGCGCATGTGCATCCGCATCGTGAGGTTCTGGCGCTCAACGTAGGACGTGGATACGTGCGCTTCGTCGGGCCTTCCGATCTGCTGTTTCTTCCTCGCTCCGATGCACTCCGTTGGGCTGTACTTGCCCTGATAGCCTTCCGGCGCGGGGCCATAGATTTTGACGAGTTGCGCGTAGTCAACCCCAAGCCCGAACGCCCCGTCAACGGCTTCCAGATAGGCGCTGTGCCCGTCCGAAGTCAGTTGCACCCGGTTCGCCAGACGCTCTTTCAAGTCGTTCATGAACGCGGCGGCGTACTCTCCATCGCGCCCGCCGACAAGCCACGATAGAACGAGCTTCGTGTCGGCGTCGATTGCCGTCCACGTCCACACGTCACCCGCGCCGTCCGGTGCCGCCGTCGCGCTCGCCACGTTCTTCTTCTTCGCGTAGACGAACGACCAAATCTCGTCTACCTGAACCCGCTTGCACGTCAGCCCGCGAAGCTCCCGATCCTGATACTCGGCACAGACCCGGCCCGCGTCCACAAGCAACTTCGATACGGTGTTCTTG
>JBBSMX010000110.1:0-14050 GCA_038232935.1 Rhodothermales bacterium
GAGACGGCCTTCAGCGGGATCGAGAGTCGGCTGCCGAAGTCGATCCACGCGGTGACGGCGCGGGGCTTCGAGACGAAGGTGTTCCTGTTCCTGCTCACCCTCAGCCTCGACGGCCTCATGTAGCACACAACTTGGGTTACTTATCCACCGTGGGGGTTCCGGCCGCTCACCGACACACGCAGAGAAAAGATGCGTGCGGATCGCGCGCGTGAAGAGACGATGAGATAACGGTGGGCGGCGTAACCACCCGTCTTGCACCCCCGTATCGCCGGCAGTATCCTGTCCATCCGTTCCACGAGCCGGGCATGCAATGGTCGATGTTTATTGGATCTGCCTCTTGGGAGGGCTCGCGTTCTCCGTCCTCACCCTCGTCTTCGGCGGCCTGCTCGACGGCGCGCTCGACGGATTGGACGCGCTCGATGCATTCGACGTGCTCGACCCGCTCTCGTTCGTGGGCGGGCTCGCCGTCTTCGGCGGGGCCGGCGTCGTGCTCACGGAGTCGACGGACCTCGGCACGGGGGCAGCGGCCGCGGCGGCGGCCCTCATCGGGCTCGGCCTCGCGGTGGCGATGCACTTCCTCTACGTCAAGCCGATGAAGCGGAGCGAGAACTCGACGGGCTTCTCGATGCGCGAGTACCACGGCAAGCTCGGCGAGGTCATCACCACGATCCCGGCGGCGGGCTACGGCGAGGTGCTCGTAAAGATGGGCGCGGGCAATACGTTCCGCACGGCCGCCTCCTTCGACGGTACCCCGATCCCGGATGGGACACGCATCGTCGTGGTCGAAATCCGCGACGGCGACCTGCTCGTGACGCCGTTCGACGAGTTGACGCCCGTCGACGGTGTGCCGATACCCGAGCGGCCGACCCGCCTGCCCTCCGCATGACCTTTACCACCAAACGGACCCAATCATGGACCCGACCCTGCTGGCACTCATCATCACCATCTCCGTCCTCGTCCTGCTCGTGATGGTCCTCGCCTCGCGGTACAAAACCGTGAGCCCGGACGAGGCCATGATCATCACCGGCGCGGCGATGGGCGGCAAGAACGTGCTCACCGACGAGTCCGGCCGCCGGGTCAAGATCGTACGCGGCGGCGGGGCGTTCATCGTCCCCATCGTGCAGCAACGGGAGCGGCTCTCGCTGCTCTCGCACAAGCTCGACGTGATGACGCCGGAGGTCTACACCGCCGAGGGCGTCCCCGTGATGACCGACGGCGTGGCCGTCATCAAAATCGGATCGTCGGTGGAAGACGTGGCGACGGCGGCCGAGCAGTACCTCGGCAAGCCCGACGAGATGCTCCGGGCCGAGGCGCGCGAAGTGCTCGAAGGCCACCTCCGCGCCATCCTCGGCACGCTGACCGTCGAGGAGGTCTACCGCAACCGCGACAAGTTCGCCCAGGAGGTGCAGTCCGTCGCGGCGCGCGACCTCAAGAAGATGGGGCTCCAGATCGTGAGCTTCACGATCAAGGACGTCCGCGACAAGAACGGCTACCTCGAAGCGCTCGGCCGGCCGCGCATCGCCGCCGTCAAGCGCGATGCCGACATCGCCGAGGCCGAGGCCATGCGCGACGCCCGGATCAAAAAGGCCGAGGCCGACGAGAACGGGCAGAAAGCCGAGCTCGTCCGCGACACGAACGTGGCCGAGGCGACGAAAGAGAAGGAGCTGAAGGTGGCGGCGTTCAAGCGCGACCAAGACACGGCGAAGGCCGAGGCCGACCTCGCGTATTCCGTGCAGGAGGCGACGAGCCAGCGCCAAGTCGTCGAGGAGCAGATGCAGGTCGAGATCGTCCGCAAGCAGCGCGAGGTGGAGATCGAGACGCTCGAGATCGTCCGCCGCGAGCGGGAGTACGACGCCGAAGTCAAGAAGAAGGCCGACGCTGAGCGCTACCGCGTCGAGCAGTCCGCCGAGGCCGATAAGAACCGGCGGATGCGCGAGGCTGAGGCGCAGCAGTTCCAGATCGAGGCCGAGGCGAAGGCACAGGCCGAGGGCACGCGCGCACGAGGAACGGCCGAAGCCGAGGTCATCCGCGCGAAAGGGTTCGCCGAGGCCGAGGCCAAAGAGAAGCTCGCCGAGGCGTTCGAGAAGTACGGCGAGGCGGCCGTGCTCGACATCCTCGCCAAGATGCTCCCCGAACTCGCCGGGCGCATCGCCGAGCCCATCGGGAAGATCGACCGGATCTCGGTCGTGGACGGCGGCGGCGGGCAAGGTGCTACCCGCATCGCGGGCTACGTCACCGAGCTGATGGCGTCGTCGAACGAGATGCTCAGCAACGTGGCGGGCGTCGATCTCAACGCGCTCGCTCGTCGCCTCGTCGGGGCGTCGGACGACGCGGCCCACGTCCCCCCCCGGCTCGTCCAGCCCAAGCCCTCACACGGCGACGGCGCTGCGGCCCGAGAGGCCGGGCCGGAGGGCGGCGAGGGCTGAGCGACGACGGCAGCGGACACGAAGCGAACGGCCGGTGGGGGTATCCTCGCCGGCCGTCGTTATGTCAGGGCGACAAATTGTCGAATGGCATTGTGAGAGCACCGAGCGTAACGTATCATCGCGGCGTTTCAAGATACGCTTCTACCTTTCACGACTCTCTACATATCCGCGATGCGATTCCTACTTCTATCCCTCCTGCTGCTCTTCGTGTATGCGTCTCCCGACGTGGCCGCGCAGATCGTCCCAGACCCCGCCTCGATCGAGCTGACGGTCGAGGCGGGGCAGACGGTTTCCCGGCCGCTGACGCTTCAAAACGCTGAGAGCGACCCCGTCAACTTCTCTGTGCAAACGAGCGGCGGTGCCCGCCTCTTCGGCGTGGGGATCTTCGACAACACGATCGTCGAGCTCGACCCCGCGACGGGGAGCGTGCTCAACAGCTTTCCCACGCCCGCTCCGGCCGGTGTCGGGGCGGAGGCGCTCGCCTTCGACGGGAGTGCGCTCTACTATGCGAACTCCTTCGTGTCGAACATGGTGTTCAAGCTCGACCCCGCGACGGGGACGATCCTCGCTTCCGTCGAAGCCGACCTCTTCGACGTCGACGCGCTCGCGCATTCGGGCGAGGCGCTCTACGCCCTCAACTACGTGAACGGCGAGGTGTACGAGATCGACTTCACGACGGGGACCACCGTGCGCACGATCCCGCTGGGCTTCGACGCCCTCGGCGGGCTGACGTGGGGCGGCGCGCGCGGCACCCTCTTCGTCGGTGGTGGCGACGGGGCGAACACGTACGAGATCGACCCGGCCGACGGGTCCATCCTCCACACGCTTCCCGTGGGCGGGTTCTTCTACGGCATGGGGTACTCGCAGGCCCTCGGCGTCCTCTTCGCCTTCGACGCCAGCTCCAACCAACTCCTCACGATCGATCCCGACGACGGGACGGTGCTGAGCAGCATCGTGCCGCCTGTGTCGCTCTCGGGCCTCGCGGCCGACGAGACCCCCGGGGCGTCGTGGCTGACCGTGACGCCCACGGAGGGGCAGATCCCCGCCGGCGGTGAGGTCGTGCTCGACGTGAGCGTGGACGCGACGGACCTCATCGCGGGGGCGTACTCCGCCACCATCACGATTGTCAGCCCGTGTTGCGAGACGGCCGTGCCGGTGACGCTGACGGTGACGGGCGAGCCCGAGATTGCTGTGGCCCCCCCGTCGCTGGATTTCGGGGAGCTGTTCGTCGGGGCTTCGGCGACGCAGACGCTGACCGTCACGAACACCGGCACCGACACCCTCTTCGTGAGCGGCATCGCGAGCTCCGATCCCTCGGTCACGGCCGATGCCTCGTCGTTCTTCCTCGTGCCCGGCCGGCCGCGGGCGGTCAGCGTGACATTCGCCCCGACCGCCGTGGGGCCGGTCGCCGCGACGCTCACGGTTCAGAGCAACGATGACGACGAGGCCTCGCTCGTCGTGCCGGTGAGCGGGGAGGGTACGCCGCCGCCCGTCCTCACCGTCGATCCAGCAAGCCTCGAAGCGGAGGCCGAGAGCG
Source organism: Rhodothermales bacterium (assembly GCA_038232935.1). GTDB lineage: Bacteria > Bacteroidota > Rhodothermia > Rhodothermales > JANQRZ01 > JBBSMX01. The sequence continues at coordinate 3,964 of JBBSMX010000110.1, forward strand.
GCGAGGCGGTCACGGCCGCGCTGGCGATCTCGAACACCGGGGGCAGCCCGCTCACGTTCACCGTGACGCCGCAGTACAGCGCCGGACGGCCTTCGGGACGGACGCCACCGAGCACCGGGGTGCGCCCCGCCTTCTCGCCGCTTCGCGCCGTAGGCCGCGCACTGAGCCAGTCCAGCGATCGGTACCGCGCGCCGACTTCGCAGCAGCGGGGAGCGGCCGGGGTTCCCGCTCTCGTTCCTGCACCGAACGCGCCGCGCCGCGCCGTCGGCCCGACCGTCGACGCCCCGCGTGGCGGCGCGCTGCCCACGCTGGCGACGGACCCGGCAGGGGACGGTGGGATGGCCGACCTCGTCGCGGTGCGTGGCCTGTTCGCCCCTTCCGGTTTCACGGTCGAGCTCGAGTTCGTCGCGCCGGTCGACCTCGCGTCCTTTCTCCCCTTCCTCGCCTTCGATGTGGATCAGGACCCCGCTACCGGAGAGGACTTCAGCTTTCTCCTCGATGCCGAGCTCGGCGTCGAGTTTGGGGTCGGGGTGCAGCGAGGGGCGGAAGGGCCGGAAGCCTTCGTCATTGACTACATCCTTGGGAATCAGGCGTTCGCTCCGGCCGTGGTGGAGGGGAACACCATCCGCTTCACGTTCCCCGGCGGCCTGCTCTCCGGGCTCGACGACGGAGCCAACGTCGCCGGTTTCACCTACGATTTCAACGCGGGCACGGTATCGGACGCCGTCCCGGACTCCGGATTCTTCACCGTCAGCGAGGCCCCGCCGTGGCTGAGCGTGACGCCGGATGCCGGCACAGTCGCGGCCGGCGGTGACGTGGAGTTGACGGTCACCCTCGACGCGAGCGAGCTTTTCGCCGGCACCTACGAGGCCGTGCTCATCGTCACGACGAACGATCCCGCCACGCCCACGGTCACGGTCCCCGTCACGTTCACCGTCACGGGTGAGCCGGAGCTCGACGTGCCGACGGCGCTCGACTTCGGGACCGTCTTCGCCGGTTTCCCCTCCACGCGGATGCTGACGGTAACGAACACCGGGACGGACTCGCTCACCGTCGAGGTATCGAGCAGCGACCCGAAGGTAGTCGTCACGCCGAGCTCGTTCCTCGTGGCTCCCGTCTCAGCGCGGGCAGTAGCCGTCACGGTGACGCCGGAGACGTTGGGAGCGTTCGCGTTCACGCTCACCCTCGCCACGAACGACGCCGACGAGCCGACGGTGGAGGTCGCGGTTACGGGGACGGCGGCCGAGGCTCCGGTCGCGGCCGTCACGCCGACGGCGCTCACCTTCCAAGTCGAGCAGGGGGCGACGGCTATGGCGGTGCTCACGATCGAGAACGGGGGAGGCAGTCCGCTCACCTTCGAGATCAGCGCGCAGCGAGCTGCCCTCCGGTCGGGGCGGACCGGGCGCACGGCGGAGGCCCGGCCGTGGGGACGAGCGCAGGCCCCGTCCGAATTCTCCGGTGGCGCGGCGTTCCAGGCACGGGGCGAGCTTCCGCTCCTCTACGAGGACGCCATGGGGGACACCGACCGCCTGCCTGACCTGCACGCCGTGCGCGGCCTCGTCACGGGCACGGACCTCGTGCTCCAGCTCGAAGGGGAGGGCGCGCAGAACCCGAATGGCTTCGGTGGCTACATCGGGCTCGACGTGGACGAGGACCCGGCTACGGGCGAACTGCTCCCCTTCGGGCTGCCGGAGCAGAACGTCGGCGTCGAGTTCATCGTCGACCTCTTCAACGTTGAGTTTGGTGAAGTCGCCCTGCTCGATCAGTTCTTCAACTTCGTCGGCGTCTACCCCGCGACAGTAGAAGGCGATGCCGTGACGTTCTCGCTCCCCCTCGCCGACCTCGCCGACGACGGGTCGCTCACGTTCGCTGGCGTCATCGGCGACTTCGGCGGGCCGACGGACTGGTTCCCCGAGAGCGGAGCTATCGCCGTGGGCAACGTGGACTTCCTCACGTTCTCGCCCGAGAGGGGCACCGTGCCGGCCGGCGAGAGCACCGAGGTGACGGTGACGGTGGATGCCTCCGGCCTCGCCGTCGGCACGTACGAGGCCGAGCTCATCGTCGCCACGAGCGACCCGGCGAGGCCGACAGTTGTAGTTCCGGTGACGGTGGAGGTGGTGGTGGGCGAGGCCGGGGAATCGGATGCGATACCTGTAGCCTACGCGCTGCACCCGCTCTACCCCAACCCGCTGCGCGGGCGGGCGACGGTCGCGTTCGACCTGCCTGAAGCGGCGTCGGTCAGCCTGGACCTTTACGACGTGCAAGGGCGGCGGGTCGCCGCCCTCATACATGGCGAGCGGGCACCAGGCCGCCACACCGCCGTGCTCGAAGCGGCAGCGCTCCCGAGCGGGGCCTACTTCTGCCGGCTACAAGCGGGCTCATTCACGGCCACGACGAAGGTGCTGATCCTACGATAGGCCGGATCTCACCTGGCTACGGAACTGGAGGGCGGAGCAATTGCTCCGCCCTCCTTTTTATCTTCGGCGGCATGCCTGACAGTCCTCCTCCCACGGTCCTGATCCTCCTCGGCGTCTCCGGCGTCGGGAAGACGAGCGTAGGGCTGGCGGTGGCCGAACGCTTGGGCTGGACGTTCTTCGACGCCGACGACCTGCACCCGGAGGCGAACGTGGCGAAGATGGCGCGCGGCGAGGGGCTGACGGACGCGGACCGCGAGCCATGGCTCCGCGCCGTCCGCGCCGTCATCGAACGCCGTTTGGCAGAGGGTAGGCCGCTCGTCCTCGCGTGCTCGGCGCTAAAAGCATCGTACCGCGCGCGGTTGCGCGCGGGGGATCCGCGAGTCCGCCTCGTATGGCTGGACGCCGCGCCGGAAGCCCTTGCCGAGCGGTTGGCTGCTCGGCAAGGGCACTTCGCAGGTCCGGACCTCCTGAAGAGTCAGCTCGGTGCATTCGAAACCCCGGCACCGGGTGAGGCGGCTCTCGTTCGGACGTGGGGGACGGTGGATGACGTGGCGGGCCGCGTCATCGTCGCACTCGGGCTCTCCGCCGGATGAAAGCGTCTAGCTCTTCTTGGCAGTCTTGCGCGTCTTGCGGGCTGGCTTCTCGCTCTGTCCGAGGTGGCCTTTGCCCTCTTCGAAGAGTTCCGAATAGGAAGCGACGGGATACCGATCTCCATAGATTTCCTTCATCTTCTGGAAACGCAGCTTGCAGGCCATTTTGAAGGCCGTTTCCTCGCCGTACTTCCGGATCGAGAACGACGTCCCACGGGCTTCGCCCGGCGCCGGGTTCCACGAGACGGCATAGACCTCGTGGCGGTGACCGTGGCGGTCCCGCTTGAAGGTGCGCGAGACGCCCAGAACCCCGGTGGCGTTGTTCTTGTTGTGTCGGATCAGCCGCCGCTTCGGCTCGCTCTCCGGCATGGCGTCCACTTCCTCTTGGAGGCTCGTGCGGTATTCGAGCGCCTGCTTGAAGGCGTCCTCTTTGCTTCCGCACTTTCGGTCACTGAAAAGCTTGGAGTACGTCCTCCCATGTCGGTAGACGCGAACCTGCCATCCGTGCGTTGAGTCAGAATCGATGCGAATTACCCCTTTTGCTCTCGGCATGGGCGTAGTAAGTCTTTTGAAGTGGGTGGGATAAGGGTACGACAATATATGGCGTACTACCGGAGAATACACTCTTTACCCTAATCGTACACGTCAGGTTACAGATTGCTGGAAAATTCGATAACTAACGCGCCCTGTTGAGGAAGGCCGCTCGGGAAGCTACGCCCCTTACGACCCGGCCGGTATTCGCCGGTAGCGAGTGAGGACCCCGCAATACACGCCGTAGGCGACGAGGCCTACGGCGACCACGCCGAGGAGGTAGGGGCCGTAGGGCTGTCCTGCCAGCGTGTCGAGGGTGCCTTCGAGCCCCCGCGCCTCTTCCGGATTCGCGCTGAGGGCGGCCTGGACGAGGAAGACGCCGATGATGCAGAAGATCACGCCGCGTGCAGCCAGCCCGAAACGCCCTGCCCGCTCCGCCCACGTCTGCTCCGTTGCGCTCATCTCGCCAGTCTTCAGCTTGTCGAAGAACGCCGCTTTGTACGCCTTGTACAACTGGTACAGCCCAACGCCTATGATGACGACCCCGCCGATGCCGACGAGCCACACGCCAAAGGGCTGCGCCATCAGCTTGGCCGTCCAGATATCTGCACGATCCCCCCCGCTGCTTCCTCCGTGTCCGAGCAGCAGCCGGACCGCTGCCCACCCAAGTCCGGTGTAGAGCACCCCGCTCACGAAGTAGCCAACGCGCTTGACGACGTCTGCCGCATCGGACCCCTTGTTGTCCGGATCGAGGAAGGCCTGGACGAAGCGCCACAGGGCGTAGCCGAACAGTCCGATGGCCGCAGCGCCGACCAAGACTTGGCCGAAGGGGCCGCCTGCGATGGTGCCGAGCACGCCGCGCGAGCCGCTCGTCTCGCCGCCCACACCGAAGGCAGCCATCACCGCCAGCACACCGATGAGGCCGTAGACGACGCCCTTGACGGCATAACCGAAGCGGGCGAGCTTTTCGACGGTGTCGCTGTGTGCGATGTGCTGAGGAGCCGGCTGCTGCATAGCGAAGAGGAAGGGACAGAGAAAGGCAGAAGAGATGCACCGAGCTGACGGCGTAAGTATGCCACCATCCTTGCTACACCGCAGGCGCAGCCGAGGTTCGATGGGGTACCCTCCTGCCTGTCGGCTCTCCGGGGGTGCCCCACCTACTGCGCGCTACGCTGCGTGGGCCCGGACCGACTCCAGGACGAGTGGGCGCGTTAGAGCGAGCGTAAGAAGGCGAGCAGGTCGTCGTGCTCCTCAGTGGTAAGGGTGCGGACACGTTCGAGCGCAGGGGCTGCCTCGCCGCCGTGCCAGAAAATCGCCTCCCACAGGCTGCGGGCGCGGCCGTCGTGCAAGAGTTGAGGATTGCCGTTGACGACCTCCGTCAGTCCGAGTCCCCAGAGCGGGGGTGTGCGCCACTCTCGCCCGGTGGCCTCGAAGTCCGGTCGGCCGTCGGCGAGGCCCTCGCCCATGTCGTGAAGGAGGAGGTCGGTGTAAGGATAGATCGTCTGGTCGGATACGGCGGGGACGCCGCTGAGCGTGCCCGTCTGGAGCTGAGGAACGTGGCAGCTTGCGCACCCTACGTCCAGAAAGATCCTCTTCCCGCGCTGGACATCCGGATGATCGAGGTTGCGGCGGGCGGGAACGCCGAGGGTTTGGGTGTAGAACGTCACGGAGTCGAGCACGTCCTGTCCGATCTCCGGATCGTCGCCTAGACCGTCGGCGTGGCCGTCTTGGCCGTCGCTGCTCTCGAGGGAGAACAGCGGCGAGGTGATCCCCATGTCGCCGTGGTACGCGGCGGCGTTCTGGACGAGCAGGCTCGGCTGGTTCGCTTTCCACCCGAAGCGCCCGATCCGCGTTCGGCCCTCGATGGGATCCCACACGCGGTTGGGCCGGCCGGAGACCTCACCGTCGGCTGCTTGCCTGTCCGCTAACTGTTCGACGGTCCGATCTGAAACCGCCTCCAGCAACCCGAGCCCGAACACCGGACGGGCGATGCGCGGCGAGACGAGGACGTGCGCCGGGAGCGGCTGGTACGAGGCTCCGATCTGGTACACCGGCTCGCGCAGGGTAACCGTCGTCCCGTCGGCAAGCGTCTCCGTGCGCGTGGTGTAGGCAATGCCGATTTCCGCTTCGGGAGCGTACCCGAAGATGGCCCGGTCCTGAATCTGCGTGCCGAACCCCGGCACGGGGACGGGCTCCCCATTCGGCCCCGCGCCGTCCACGCTGATCCGAAGCAAGAGCGATTCGATGCTGCGTCCGTCTCGCGCATGGCACTGAACGCATGCGACCTCGTTGAACACAGGCCCGAGCCCACCCCGCAGCTCGGCCGGTGCCGTCACGAACGCGGCCTCGAACTGGAAGTCGCCTTCCAGGTGGCGCTCTAGCTCTTCCGGGCTGAGGTTCGGGGCCGGGGTCGAGAACGCGTGGCTGTTGAACTCGAACACCGTCGTGGCTCCGCCGGCCAGCGCTTCAGTCGGTTCGTCCACCTCGTCCGGCGTAGCCGCATCGCACGCAGCGAGCGCTCCGCCGAGCAGGCAGAGCAGGGCGACGGTTCGTACGAGCGGGTAGGAGCGAACGGGCATAGCGGTTGAAGCTGTTATCCGAGGAGGGCGGCGACGTCGTTCTGGAACGTCGAGCGCACGACGAGGACGGCGTCGATGGCGGCCTGTACCTCCACCGGGTGATCGAAGATGGCCGTGCGGAACGGGCCGGGAATCGCCCGGATCGCGTCGATGGCGGCTTCGATCTCGGTGCGTACGCGGGCGTCCAGCGCCGCATCGCGCTCGGCGACGAAGGCGCTCAGGCCGGGGCCGGTGGCTCCGGCGTAGGTCCCGGTGTAGAGGTGGAGGATGCTGCGAATGTTGTTTTCGAAGTCGGCCAGCGAGTTGCCGCTGAAGCGCGACTCCACCTCCAGCGTGTTCTGATCGCCGAACGGCGCGCCCATCTTCCCGGAGCCGACCTCGTCCGCGATGCCGGCGATGCCCGTGAGGAGCTCCTGTAGAGCAGCGCGCTGGCTCACGAAGACGGTGTTGTCACCCGCCCCCATGAGCACGCCGGCGTAGTTGTCGGCGCCGGGGTCCCAGGCGGCGTGGAGCCGGTCGGCGTCCTGCGCTAGCACGGCCGCGGTGGCGGTGAGATATGCGAGCTCGCGCGCATCGAGGTCGGCCACGGTCCGGCTGCTCTCTTCGCCGAAGAGGAGGTACTCGATGGTGTGGAAGCCCCGGAGGTTGTCTTCGAGGCCACGGACGTAGGCCGGCGTCAGCGTAGCCTGACTGGCGAGCACGGCGTTGAGATCGGCGACGTTGACGGGCCAGCTATCCAGCGACGGGTCCAGCCCCTCGGTGTCGACGGGTCCGAAAAGGAAGCCCTCGGACATCTCCCACGGGGCGCGGGTGGCGCGCCACTGCGCCTGCGCGGCCAAGAGAGTCGCCTCGGTCGGGTTGCTCTGCAGCGTGGCGGTGGCGGTCACGAGGTCGGCCGCCTCGGCGTCGAGGTCGGCGTAGGTCGCCGTGATCACGTCGAGCGCGACGTGTTCGAGGATGGGTCCGGCTTCGAGGTCGGACGTGAGCGGCGGGGTAGCGGAGTCGCAGCCCGCGAGAGCGAGGACGAGGAGGAGAGCGGGGAAGAGGGCGATGCGCATGACGGAAGGAGACAGGGTGGATTAAAATTCGAAGCCGAGGCCGAGCGAGAACGTGTCCTCGACGTTGTCGACGTCGGTGCCGAGCACGCGGTGGGTGAACTCGGCCTTGATGATCAGGTCGTCGATGGGGCGGTAGTTGAGGCCGCCGGTGTAGTCCGTCCGCTCCCAGCGCGGGTTGTCGAAGGTGTCACTGGTGACTCGGTACATCGAGTCGTAAAAGGCGAGGCGGCCGAACACGTCGAGGCGTTCGCCGGGGAGACCGAGGAGCGAGAGCACGTTGTACCCGGCCTCGGCGTAGGCTCCGAGGGCCGCGCTGCCGACGGGCGTGCGCTTCACGCCGAGGTTGTTCGAGAGATTGCGGTTGGCCTGCGAGACGAGGTCGGCGTTCTGAAGCCCGCCGTAGAGGGCCATCCCCCGCACCGTGAGCGGTCCTCGGACCCACTGGCCGTGCGCCTCGACGAGCCCGACATACGCGTCTGCGGCGAGGTCGGGCTTCGGCCGGTTGCCGGTCGTGTTGCCGCCGTACGCCGAGAGGCCGACGAGCGTCTCGTCACCGAGCAGGTAGTCCAGCCGGAGGGCGAGGGCGAGGTCCTCGGCGTTCACCGTCTCGAACCGGGTCTGGTAGCCCGGCTGCACCCAGTTGGCCGACGAGAAGCCGGTGCCGTCGAGGCCGTTCGTGAGGGAGAGGTTGTAGGCGAGGTGGCCGACCTGCCCGTACGCCTGCGCGCCGATCTCGTACCAGTTGGTCGGGATCAAGTTGGCTTCGACGGACGACCGCGTCGTGGTGAAGTACTCGTTCGGCTCGTCATTCGTCGAAGCCAGTCCGATGGGCAGCTTGAGACGCCCCACGCGGATGTTGAAGGCCGGTGTGACGGCGACGTGGACGTGGAGCTGCTCCAGCACGACTTCGCCGCCCGCTTCGATCTCCTGCTCGAACTCGCCGAACTCTTCGAACCGGTCGAATTCGAGCGTCGCCCCGGTCCCGCCGTGCTCGATCTCCACCTCCGCCTCCACCCGGACCCGCTCCGAAAGCCGGACAGAGGGGTAGAGGACGAGGCGTTCGAGGTCGAGGGCGTTGCGCCGCGCGGGATCGGTCTCCCAATCGAACGCGAAATAATTGACGACGCCGTAGCCGTGCAACCCGAAGCGCGAGGCGTCTGACGTATCGGGGTCGGTTGCGCCCTCGGTTCGAATGGGGAGGGTGAGGAGAGAGAGGAGGAGCAGGTGAAACATGAGGCGAGTTTAATTTAGACTTGATCTAAACTAAGCTCGCTTGTTCCATCGACGCAAGATGTCAGACTGAGTTAACCGACCTTTTGCAGAGGGCGGGTCTCGCTCGTGCTGGATCGGGCTACTCCAGCCGAGCCGAACCGTCGGGCTGGAAGAGAAAACGGAAGGTGTAGAAGCGAAAACCCTCTTCCGGATTCAGTTCCTCCGGATCTGGTGCCCCTTTGTAGTAGCTCTCGATCTGCACTTTCGCGTAGCCCCCATCGGCGGTGCGGACGACGAGGACGGCGGGGCGGGGCGAGACGATCCCCGTAGCGAAGTCGTAGGCGTACCATCCGTTGCCGGCTCCGCCGGGGATGGCCGTCTCCCTCTTGTCCGTCCCCCGATCCACGGCGAAGGAGTCGGCGGGCGGCGCTTCGGTGACGGCGGCGAAGCTCGTATCTGCGAGCACGACGGCTCCGCCCATGCCTGGGCCGGACGCTCCGCCGTTGACGAGGATCGTCGTGGACTTGAAGGCGAGGTCCCACTCGGTCGAGGCCGAGTCGGCGACGGGGACGATGCGGTTCTCGCGGAGGCTGTAGAACACGAAGTGGCCGTCGTCCCCGCGCGCGTCGAGATCGGCGACGGTGATGACCTGCGGAGAGGATGCGGACCGCATCGTCAGGCAGGCGGTGAGGGCGAGGGGGAGGACGGCGAGGGCGAGGAAAGAGTTACGCATGGGGTGGATGGCGCGACTTAAGGGGGCCGTACGCTACGATCCGTAACAGAAGAGGGGCGCGCTGAGATGGTGAATTTTCTGAGCTCGCTCCGGCACGGATCGTGCAGGGAATGGTTTCCATAGGAAACGTACGGCCTTGTTTGTGCGTCGTGGGACCCCCTCGCGCTTCACCTTTTGCCAGCCGTTAGCCGATCTCCTCATGCGACGTATCGCCGCCCGGAACCGCCTGCTCGCACGCCGCTCCCGTCAGCGCGTCCGGCAGGCGCGCGCGGTGCTTGCGGTTCAGCGGCAGCGATTGCGTGAGGAGATCGCCAGCGGGGTCACCCACGGTGCCGGGCTGCTACTTGCGGTGGCAGCCGTCCCGGTGCTGATCGTGCTCGGTGCCCTGCGCGGGAGCGCGGTCCACGTCGTCGGGTTCACGGTCTACGGGTCGTCGCTCGTCCTCGTCTACGCGACCTCCACGCTCTACCACGCTTTTCAGCGACCCCGCCTCAAGCACGTCTTTCGCATCCTCGACCACGGGGCGATCTACCTGCTCATCGCGGGGACGTACACGCCCGTCATGCTCCTCAGCTTGAACGGGCCGTGGGGGTGGACGCTGCTCGGCCTCGTCTGGACGCTCGCCGTGTTCGGCTGCGTCTTCAAGCTCTTCTTCGTGGGCCGCTTCGAGGGTTTCTCGACCGTGCTCTACCTCGTAATGGGCTGGCTCGTCGTCCTCGTCCTCAAACCGCTCGTGGCATCAGTCCCGACGGTCGCGCTTCTCTGGCTCGTCGCAGGCGGGCTGAGTTACACGGTCGGCGTGGTGTTCTTCGTGTGGGAGCGGCTCCCGTACAACCACGCCGTGTGGCACCTCTTCGTGATCGGCGGGAGCGTGTGCCACTACGTCGCGATCCTGCTGTACGTGTGGTGAGGCGTGAAACGTAAAGACGTAAGGTCGCTCTGCTCCCACGCTGTGCTGCTGGCATCC
>JBBSMX010000111.1:0-13866 GCA_038232935.1 Rhodothermales bacterium
CGCCCAGGTCTTCGACGGTGACCCAACGCAGGGGTTGCACGGCGTGGTGCTCGGGCGTGCCCTCGGTGATGTGGCACCGGAAGGCATGCAGCGTGATCTTGAAGTGGGAGTAGGCGTGGTCGATCCGCGCGAGCGGCTCGTCGATCTCGACCTCGATGCCTAGCTCTTCCCGTAGCTCGCGGCGGCAGGCGTCCGGGAGCGACTCGCCGGGCTCCGCTTTGCCGCCCGGAAACTCCCACAGCCCGCCGAGCATGGCGTCCTCCGGCCGCTTCGCGATGAGCACACGGCCCGACGCGTCGAAGATCACCCCGACGGCGATGTCGTAGTGTGGGACCGGCTTTTTCTTTTTCGCCACCGGGTAGCGTTCCGGCTCGCCCTCGGCGAAGGCGGCGCACACCGTGTGCAGCGGGCACGTCGGGCAGGCGGGATTCGTCGGCGTGCAGACCGTCGCGCCGAGCTCCATCAGCGCCTCGTTGAACCGGGCAGGCTCGGTAGGATCTAGCAGCTCGTCGGCGAGGCGTTGGAGGTGGCGGCGGGTACGGCCGGAGGTGGCGTCGTCGGCGACGGCGAAGACACGGGTGAGGACGCGGATGACGTTCCCGTCGAGTACGGCGAGGGGGCGGCCGTAGGCAATCGAGAGGACGGCGGCGGCGGTGTACGGACCGACGCCGGGCAGCCGCCGGATCGCCTCTTCGGTGTCCGGCACCGCTCCGCCGAACTCGTCCACGACGGTGCGTGCGGCGCGGTGGAGGTTGCGCGCCCGGCTGTAGTAGCCGAGCCCTTCCCACTGCCGCAGCACGTCGTCGAGATCGGCCGCTGCGAGCGCTTCGACGGTGGGGAACGCGGCGGCGAAGCGGTCGAAGTAGGGGCGCGCCTGGTCCACGCGGGTCTGTTGGAGCATGATCTCCGAGACCCAGATCAGGTACGGATCGCGGGTCTCGCGCCACGGCATCGGCCGGCGGACGCGCTCGAACCACGCCGTCAGCGGCCCGTGGAACGCCGCCCGGTGCCGGGCCTCGACGCGCTCGAGATAGCCGGGGCTCACGGCGTGCCGACGTCGATCACGAGCACGAGCGTGTCCTGCGGGACGCTTTGGTAGCGGCGCTCGACGAGCACGAACTCGCGCCCCCGCTCGCCGGGCAGCGTCTTCCAGTAGAACGAGCGGCCGACGAGCCAGCTCAGCGCTGGGGCACGGAGCGCGCGGAACGTCCACGCCGACTCGCCCGGCAGCGCCGTTACGAGCGGCTCGCCCGAGCGGACCGAAAGCCGGAGCGTATCCGCGGCAGCCGGCACGGCACGAGTGGGGGAGGGCTCGGCGGGTGGCGCGGTGGCGAGCAGGAACACGAGCAGGCCGAGGGCGAGCACAGGAGAGAGGGAACGCACGGGCACGAGCAGATTAGAGGTGGGCGGTCGAATGTACGGGCGCTCGCCCGATCCGATCCCGACCTCGCGAAGGAGGGCGACGCACTCCGGGTCCCGCACGGCGCGTTACAACGGCCAGGCTGGCTGCACAACGGCCAGGCTGGCTGCGCGGCGGCCGTCTATCGCCCGAGAGAACACGCGACGCCCTGTGAAGTTGGCTGCACGCATGCTCCCCTTCCGCTCCCTCTGCCTCATCGTCGGCTTGCTCGTGGCCGCGCCTGCCGCCGCGCAACCGGCGGCCGTGCGCTGGCACCTCGTCGCCGACGGACGCGCCGCCGACTGGCCGCTCGACCGCACGCTACCGGCCGACAGCCTCGATGCGGCGGCAGCGGGAATCCTCCACCAACTCCAATCGGCGGGCTACTACTTCGCCACGGTGGACTCGGCTCGTATCGAGGGGCAGGCGGCGACGCTCTTCGTCCGTCGCGGGCCTGAGGTCGAGATCGCGTCTGTCACGCTCGAAGGGATCACGGCGCTGGACGCCGAGCGCGAGCGCGACCGGATGAGGACCCGCCCCGGCCGCCCGCGCGATCCCGACGTGCTCGGCCGCGACCTCGACGCCCTTCTCGTCGCGTACGAGCGGGCGGGCTACCCGCTGGCACAGGCGACCCTCGGCGAGGTATCACTCGAAGAGCGCGATGGCGTGCCGGGGCTGCACCTCGCGATTCGCGTGGAAGAGGGCGAGACGCTCGCTTTCGGAGGCATCGAGCTCGTGCCGAGTGGGCGGACGGCACCGGGCTTCGCCGCGCGTACCGTCGGGCTCCGGCCGGGCGAGCCCCTCGCCGTGTTCGACCCCGAGGGGATTCGTCGGGACCTCGAGGAGTCCGGACTGTTCGAAGAGGTCGGGGCACCGGAGCTCGCCCTCCGAGAGGATGGGACGGCTACGGTGCGCGTCCCCGTCACCGAAGCTCCGCCCGGAACGTTCGACCTCGTCTTCGGCTATCTCCCGCCGAGCGGGCCGGGCGATGGGGGATCGGTCGTTGGTAACGGGTCGCTCGTGCTCCGGAATCTGTTCGGGCATGGGCGAGCGCTCGCGCTCCAACTCGTCCGCAACCCCGGCCTCGTCTCCTCGCTCGACGTGCGCCTCGCCGATCCGCTCGTGCTCGGCCTCCCGCTCCGGCTCGAGGCGCAGTTCTTCGGCTACCAGCAGGACTCGACGTTCCAGCGCCAGCGCTACGGGCTGGAGGCGGGCTACCGCTTCGCCCCCGGCCTCGAAGGCCTCGTCACGGCGAGCCGGGAATACGTGCAAGCGGGGATCGCGGGCATCGTGCTCGTGGAAGGCCGGCAGCGGATTCCCGAGGCCGACGCGTACTTCGCGGGCATCGGCGTCCGCTTCCGCCGCGTCGATCAGCGGTTGAACCCCCGGCGTGGGTTGTTCGTGCAGACGACGCTAGAGCAGGGCGTCAAGCGGCGCGACCTCGCGCAGGACACAGCCGAGGTCGCCGCGCCCGTCTCGATCAGCCAGCAGCGGCTCCTCGCCGAAGGCCGCCTCTTCCTCCCGACGCTCCGGCGGCAGGTGCTCGTGCTCGGCGGTGACGCGACGTTCCTGCTCGGCGACGTGTACGATGAGAGCGACCTGTTCCGCTTCGGCGGTGCGACCTCGCTGCGCGGCTACGAGGAGGAGCAGTTCCGGGGCAACATCGTCGGGCGCGCGATTGCCGAGTACCGCTACCAGATCGACCGCACCTCGTACGCCTTCCTCTTTACGGACCTCGGCTACATCGAGCGTCCCGCGACGCCGGGCGTCGCGGGGGAGCGGCTGTGGCGGCCGGGCTACGGCCTCGGCATCCAGTACCGCACTCCGCTCGGGCTGATCGCCGTGAGCTACGCCCTGAACCCCGACGACGGCCCGACGCGCGGCAAAATCCACGTCGGCCTCTCCGTGGGGCTGTAGCTTCCGGGCCTATTTCTACTCTCGCCCCATGTCATCCTGAGCGAGCAAAGCGAGTCGAAGAACCCGGAGGCTCGGCGAAGCCCATCTCTCGAAGCAATCTCGTCAGAGATGCTTCGCCTCCAACCCTTGCGTGCCTCCACTCAGGATGACCGGGAAAAGCATTGAATCGTTGACCACCACGTTCTACGTTCCGCCGGACCGCTTCGCCGATGGCCGCGTCGCGTTGCCGGACGACGAGGCGCGGCACGCGGTGCGCGTGCTCCGTCACGGACCGGGCGACGAGATCGTGGTCGTGGACGGGATAGGGGGGCGCTACCGCGTGCGGCTGACGGAGACGGACAAGCGCGGCGCGGCGGGCGAAATCGTCTCCGAAGAACGCGAGGTCGGTGAGCCGTCCTACCGGCTGACCGTCGCGCTCGGCACGCTCAAAAACGCGAGCCGGTTCGAGACCTTCGCCGAGAAAGCCGTCGAGCTCGGCGTAGCTGAAATCGTCCCGCTCGTCACCGAGCGGACGGAGCGGATGAGCCTCAAGCCGACGCGGATGGAGAATATCCTCGTCGCCGCGATGAAACAGAGCGGTCGCAGTCGGCTCCCCACCCTTACCGACCCCCAGCCCTTCGCTGACTTGCTCGCCGACCGGACGACCGGCCTGCGCCTCCTCTGCCACGAGTCCGCCGATCCCGACGCGCTGCTCTCGCGCGTGCTGGATCGACTCAGCGTTCGCGGTCCGATCACCGTGCTCGTCGGACCTGAAGGCGGGTTCAGCGACGACGAAGTGGCCGCGGCGCAGAATGCGGGATGGATCGTCGCTTCGCTGGGTCCGCGTCGTCTCCGGGCCGAGACCGCCGCCATCGTCGCGGCAGCGGCAGTCATGCTTTATGACGCTGTGTGATGTGCGCTCCCTCCACTCGCAACGCTCCACCTCACGTATCACTTTAAGTGGCGTAGCCTTATCTCTTCCCTCTAATCTTTCCTTCCAATGGACCTCACTGAAACCCTGAAAGACCGCGAACTCCTCGTCGATGGCGTGCTGCTGAAAGCGTACCGCGATACCGTCCGCCTGCCCGACGGGGGCGAGTCCGTGCGCGAGTGGGTGGAGCATCCCGGCGCGTCGGCCGTCGTGCCGCTGTTCGAGGACGGGACGACGATCCTGCTGCGGCAGTACCGCTATGCTCCGGGCCGCGAGTTCATCGAGGTCCCGGCGGGCAAGATCGACAAGCCGGGGGAGAACCCGGCGGAGGTAGCCCTGCGCGAGTTGCAGGAGGAGGCGGGCTACACCGCCGAGACGCTGACGCCACTCGGCGAGACGTACCCGTGCATCGGCTACAGCAACGAGGTCATCTACTTGTTTCTCGCCGAGGATCTGTCCAAGGCCAGCGCGGAGACCGAGCACGACGAGTTCGTAGAACCCTTCCGCCTGCCGTTCGACGAAGCCGTGGCGATGGCGCGGCGCGGAGAAATTCTAGACGCAAAGAGTGCGGTCGCGCTGCTGCGTGCTGACGCCGTCGTAACGGCGCGCGGTGGATAGTCCGTATAGAGATGCCGGCCATCGAGAGGCCATCCCCGGCGCGATTTCACACGGGCTTAGGCCAGGAACACCGCGGAAGCATTGCGCATCAGCGGGGGAAGGGGGTAGTTTACGCGCTGCTTTCTATCCAATCGGCTGCCTCCGAAGTCCCTACACCGACCTCTCATGTACATCTTCCTGACCATTGTCATCACCCTGATCGCGCTGTTGATGGCGATTGTGGTCCTCCTTCAGAGCGGCAAGGGCGGTGGCCTCGCCGGTATCGCTTCCGGCGGACAGACGACGCAGATCCTCGGTGCCCGCCAGGCCCCGGACTTCCTCGAGAAAGCGACGTGGACGCTCGGCGCGGCGTTCATCGTCTTGTGCATCGTCGCCAACTTCTTCGCGAGCCCGTCCGACGCGCAGCGCAGCATTATCCAGGGCGGCGGTGCTAATGCCCCCGTCGAGAACCCGCTCCCGCCTGGCCCCGGCACGATCAACGAGGGGCCAGCGACGCCGGCACCCGCGCCCGCAGCTCCGGCCCCCGAGCAGGAGTAGCAGCCGCTCTGACGAACAGGCGAAGCCCCGCCCCGACAGCGTCGGAGCGGGGCTTCGTAGTTCTAACGGCGCGTGCCGGTCTGTAAGCCGAATTCTGTGCACCCGTGCGGCTGCCGTAGACCGCAACGGGGCGACCGCCATTTATCTGGGACCGCCGTCACCGACGGCCTCGAGCGGCCTACCCGCGCTATCGGGCGGGTCACCCGTCTCCGACGGATCGCGGACTATCCCCCGGAGGAGCGCTGTTTAGCCTTGCACCCCGTGAGGTTTGCCTGGCCGCCCCCGTCACCGAGGACGCCGGTGGGCTCTTACCCCACCGTTTCACCCATCACCTGTGTCCCGCCAAAGCGGAACCATCGGCTGGTCTGCTCTCTGTTGCACGTGCTGTCATCGAGCCGGATCGCGGGCGATCTCGGTCGGTGCCTTCCTGTTAGGAAGCACGGTACCCTGTAGTGTTCGGACTTTCCTCCCCCGGAACCGAGGCCTCGGAGGCGGCGGTCCGACCGGCACGCCAGGGGAAGATACGAGGGCGGAGGCGGCGGGTTCTAAACGGCCCGCCCGGCCTCCGCCTTCTCGCGACCTTACATGTCCATCGACTCGACGGTCTCGTTGAAGAGCTCGTTGTCCACGATGACACGGCCGGTGTGCTCGCACACCACGATCCGGTTGCGCTGGCGCACCTCGACCTGGCGCTGCGGCGGCACCATGAACGAGCCCGCGGCTCCACGCTCGATCGGGACGACGGCGCGGCCATCGCGGAGGCGTTCGCGGAGGCGTTCGTACGCTCTGAGGTAGCGCGGATCGATGGCCTCGGTGGCCTCGTCGCGCAGCGTCACGTACGACTCCTGCTCCTTCTCTGTCTCTTCGACCACGAGGTCGAGCTCGCTGTGCTTCTCTTTCAGCAGGTCATCGAGCTCCCCGAGCCGCTCGTTCGCCTGCTCGACGATCAGCACATTCGAGGAGTCGCGCTCGGTGTGGGCCTCGATGTCAGCATGGGCCTGGTTGATCCGCTGGCGCTGCGCCTCGATCTCCTTCGTGAGCGCGTCGTACTCGCGGTTGTTGCGGACGTTGAGCTGCTGCTCCTCGTACTTCTTGATGAGGCCCTCGCTCTCCGTGATGTCCATCTGGAGCTTGCGGCGCTGGACCTCGGCCTGCTTCTCCTCGTCGTTCGCCTTCTCGATCCGCGTCTGGAGGCCGGCCTTTTCGTCCTCCAGGTCGCGGATCTCCTCCGGCAGGTCCCCGCGCAGCTTCTCGACCTGGTCGATCTTGCTGTCGATGTGCTGGAGGCGGATGAGTGCGCGAAGCTGATCCGTGATGCTACTGCTCGTTGTTTCCGTCGTCGGCATGTTCCCTCTGTAGAATGATGGTTGCTTTGACGCCAACCACGTAAACGACAGCGCCAATCTGGAAGTTCGACGGGCGACGTAGAATTTGGTGTTTAGACGAACAACGAAAGGCGGGCGGCTACGAACCCACGAACGTTCGCATCGGGCTCGTGCGCTGCTCGGTGACGCGGACGGTGAGGCCGTCGAAGCGCTCGGCGAGCCAGTCCGCGAGGAGGTGCTCGGTGATGCACTCGGTCTCGTAATGCCCCGCGTCGATGAGGGCGAGGCGGGGCGTGCCGTCAGGTGCGAGGGGCTCGAAGAACGTGTGGTACGTCACGTCGGCCGTAACGAACGCATCGGCCCCGGCGGCGAGCGCCTGCGGGATGAGCGACGAGCCGGCACCGCCGCACACCGCCACCGTCTCGACGGTCGCCTCGGGATCGCCGACGTAGCGCAGCGACGCGGCGTTCAGCCGGTCCGCCACACGGCCGAGAAAGGCCGACAGCGGCTCGGGCACATCCAACGTGCCAACGGCACCGAGCCCTGCCTGCGTCGCGGGCTGCTCGACGTGGTACAGGTCGTAGGGAACCTCTTCGTACGGATGGGTCTGCTTGAGCGCCCGCACCACGCGGGACACCTCCCACCGTGCCACTTCCACTTCGATCCGGATTTCTTCGGCAGATTCCAGCGCGCCGGGCGTGCCGGAATACGGGTTCGCGTCGTCGCCGGGTCGGAAGTAGCCCGTGCCCTCCGACGTGAACGCGCAGGCGGAGTAGTCGCCGATGCGGCCCGCTCCTGCCTCGGCGAGGGCCGTGCGGACGGCCTCGGCGTGGGAGGCGGGGACGAACGTGACGAGCTTCGCCAGCGCCGCCGCCATCGGGTCGAGGAAGCGGACGGCCGTCAGCCCGAGCTGCTCGGCGAGGGCGAACGAGACGCCGCCGGGCGCGGCGTCGAGGTTGGTGTGGATCGCGTAATAGGCGATGCCCGCCTGTGCGAGTCGGTACGCGAGGCCGCTCACGAAGTCCGTCGGGACGAGCCGTTGGAGCGGGCGGAAGAGGAGGGGGTGGTGCGTCACGATGAGGTCGGCCCCCAGCGTCTCGGCTTCGTCCACGACGCCCGGTGTGAGGTCGAGCGCGATCAGCACGGTGCTGACCTCCTTCTTCGGATCACCGACCTGCAAACCGACGCTGTCATACGACAGCTTGGAGCCGGGCGGAGCCCACGATTCGAGCGCGTCGGCGATATCTCGGACGAGCATACGGTTGGAAGTGAAGCGGCGGAGGTCGGGAGCCCCAAGCTACGCAGAGACGGGCAGACCCTCGACTCCCGCCCCGCGTCACGCGCTCCCTGGCCGGCCCGAGAGCCGGATGCCCTCCGCTTCGTCCACGCGTGCGAGGAGCACGGCACCGAGCGCGAACAGCACGATCACGACCGAGATGCCGGCGCGTTGCGACCCGAACACGTCCGTCAGCAGGCCGAGGAGGAACGGGCCGATAAACGCTGTGGCTTTGCCCGAGAAGGCGAAGAAGCCGTAGAACTCCGTCTCCTTGTCCGGCGGCACGAACCGCCCGAGGAGCGACCGGCTCGACGCCTGGTTCGGCCCGATGGCGAGGCCGACGAGCAGGCCGGAGATCCAGAACACGCCCTTGCTCGTCGTGACGACAGCGAGGACGGCGGCGACAGTGAGCAGGACGAGCGAGATGAAGATCACCGTGCGACCGCCGATCCGGTCGTCGAGGTAGCCGAAGCCGAGCGCACCGATCCCAGCCATCACGTTGAGCACGATGCCGAAAACCAGCACCTCCTGAATCGAGAAACCGAGCGTGCCCTGCGCGTAGATGCCGCCGAAGGCGATGAGCGTGACGAGGCCGTCGTTGTAAAACAGCCGCGCCACAAGCAGCCGCACGATCTCGCGGAAGCGGCGAAGTTCGCGCGCCGTCTCCATCAACTCGCCGAAGCTCGCCCGCAACAGCACGCCGGCTTTCGGGGGATTTTCGGCCGGCACCTCGCGGAGGATGAGGAACGTCGGGATGCTGAACAGCGCGAACCACGCGGCGACGAGTAGGTTCGTCGCGCGGACGTGCTCGCCCGTCGCCGGATCGAGGCCGAACGGCGGCACGTCCGGCCAGACGAAGACGAAGAGGGCGACGGCCATGCACAGCAGGCCGCCGACGTAGCCGAGTGCCCATCCGTAGCCGGAGATCCGGCCAATCGCCGACGGCGGGGCGATCTCCGGGAGGTACGCGTTGTAGAACACGGCCCCCATTTCGAAGGCGATGTTGGCGAGGATGAACCAGAAGAGCGCGGTGGCGACGTCCCCCGGCTCCGCGAAAAAGAGCATCGCCGTACCGACGACGCAGACGGCCGTCGTGGCGAAGAGGAACCGCTTGCGCGTCCCGCCGCGGTCGGCGAGCGCGCCGAGGAAGGGGGAGAGGAGGGCGACGCAGATCGCCGTGATCACCACGCCGCGCGACCAGAGTACGGTGCCGAGCTCGGGGTCCGGCACGCGCGCGCCGGTCACGTCCGTCGTGAGGGCCATGTAGCCCGTGAAGTACGTCCCGTAGATGAACGTGACAACGAGCGTCGTGAAGGACGAGTTGGCGAAGTCGTAGAGCGACCATCCCCAGACGGCACGACGGTCGTACGGGGCGGCGGGCAGGGTGGGCTCCATGGGGAGGGTGGTGGGCGAACGGTGCGCGCAAAGTAGGGCGGCGCACGATGCCGTGCACGATGCCGTTCATCCTCTCGCGAACTGCATTTCGCCTCCGCTGTCCTTACCGCTATCTTCCGGCTCGACCGCGCCCTCGTAGCTCAGCAGGATAGAGCAACGGTTTCCTAAACCGTAGGTCGCCAGTTCGAATCTGGCCGAGGGCACACATCGAGTATGCCGAGGGCACACATCGAGTATGAGGTGACGCTTTGAGCTGAAACCTCCGTGCCGGAGGGCGTCGCGCCAGAGGCTCTATTCTGCACCATTCGTATCCGCTCATGGTTACTTCCCTGAGGCCCTTTCTCCACCTCGTCCCCCTACAGCGAGGGCTGCTTCGCTCGTGGGCCCGTGCCGCGTTGTGCGGGATCGCCTTGTGGATGGCAGGCGGGAGTTCGCCGGTCCTCGCGCAGGAGCCCTCGCCGTGCGAGCCGCTCCTCGCAGCGGCTGAAGGGCGGTACGTGAACCGAGAGTTCGCCGAGGCCGAGTCGCTCGTCCGAGCCTGCTTGGCGCAGGACAACCTCGGCGACGACGAGGCCCTCCGGTCGTACCGCCTACTCACGCTCATCTTCCTGCGACAGGACGACCTCCCCGCAGCCAGGCAAACCGTCCTCAGTTTGCTGGGCGTCTCGTTCGAGTACGAACCGGACCGCGTCCAGGACCCCCCGGCCTACGTCGCCCTCGTTACGACCGTCAAGGACCAGATCCGTGTTCAAGGGGAACGCCCGCTCTCGCCGGATTCGGCCCGTGCCACGCCCCGCGACCCGCAAACCGTAGATCCCAAACCCGATGTTCAGATCGTAGAGACGGATCCGGTTCCGACGGAGGACGCCGATCCGACGGCAGAACTTCCTCGCAAGAGAAGCGGGCTCGTGAAATGGCTGATGATTGGCAGTGGCGTCGTCGTGGCCGGCGTGGCGGCCGTGCTCCTCACGGCGGGCGGCTCGTCACCGAATTCGCCCGGCGGCACTCCGCCTCCTCCGCCCCCGCCCTTCCCACAATGATCGTTGCTTGCTCATCCCGCTCGGACGGATGAAAAGACTTCTCTTTCTTCTCTGTTGCCTCGTGCTGGCATCGCCGCTTGCTGCCCAACCCTTCCCGGGCAGCACGCTGGAGCGATTCCAAGTGTCGGCTAATGGGCTGGCGTTTATCGAGAATCGAGGGCAGTGGCCGGATGAGGTGGCGTTCCTCGCCCGACTGGATGGGGTGGATGTGTGGGTCACGTCCGCCGGGGTCGTCTACGACTTCTACGAACACACCCCAACTCTTGGCTCAGGGGAGGCCAGGCTAGGGCGCGTCCTACGCGTGCAGTTTGTGGGCGGGCGTGCGGCCCGTGTCGAGGGGCGCGGACCGCTGCGAACCCGCCATAGCTACTTTATCGGCGATGACCCTTCGCGGTGGGCTCCCAACGTCCCGGTCTACCGGGAGGTCGTCCTGCACGATATCTATGACGGCGTGTCGCTCAAACTGCACGAGGTCGACGGTGCCCTCGTGCAAGAACTCGTGGTGGCGTCGCCTGCCGTCCCGGAGCGGGTCCAAGTGGACATCGAAGGAGCCGACGGACTCGACCTGACGGGTAGAGCGACGCTCGACCGTGCTACGGTACTCGGTATCACGGAGCAGCCTCCCCAGTCGCTCGCTCGACCCGCGCCTCAAGCGCAGGACGTGGTTCAGTGGCCGGCACGGGGAGGGACACGCCACCTCTATTCCAGATTTTTAGGCGGCGAGTCCGCCGAGACCGTTCGAGCCGTTGCCCTGGACGCCAACGGCTCGCTGTACGTAGGAGGGGGCACGGAATCGGACATCTTTCCGACGCCGAATGGATATGACATGAGCCTTGAGGGTTCCAGTGATGCGTTCGTGGCTCAGGTGAACGCCGACGGCGTCCAACTCTACGGTACGTACCTCGGGGGGAGCCGCGAGGAGGAGGTACATGGCATCGCGTACCGTAATGAAAGCACGTATGTAACAGGGGTGACTACGTCGTCGGATTACCCGGCGACGCCCGGGGCCTACGAAGAAGATGGGAGCGACTCGAGCGAAGAGGACGCCTTCGTAACACGGCTGCGTACGGACGGCTCCGAGCCTGTGTTTTCCACGTTCCTCGGAGGGAGCGGGGATGATTCCGGGGGGGCGATCGCTGTGACCGCTACCGGTGCCGTCGTGGTGGGCGGACGGACGTTCGCCGACGATTTCCCCGTGACGAATGGCACGTACGACGATGGGGGCGATGCGTTTGTGGTGGTGCTGAACGGTGACGGCACCGCTATCCAGGGGGGCACCTACCTGGGTGGGAGCGGGCTCGACGAAATTCGCTCCCTCGAACTGGGCAACGGGAGCGTGTATGTCGCAGGCGAAACCAATTCCGGCGACTTCGGGGGCTTGGAGGGCGGCTTCGGAGGGGGCATAGATGCCTTCGTCGCGCAACTCAGCGAGAGTGGCGCTAACGTCATCGGTGGGATGTACATCGGTGGGAGCGGGTTGGAGGGGGCTACAGGGCCGGGACGGGATGATCGAACGGGCTCCATCGCTCTGGCTCTGGATAGCGACGGCAACGTGTACGTGTCGGGGGAAACGTCGTCCGATGACTTTCCTGCCACCAGCACCATCGGTGCGCTCGGAGGCACCGACGCCTTCGTGACTAGACTGGGTCCCACAGCAACCAGTGTCGTGGGAGCCGTGGTTTTCGGCGGCAGCGGCCTCGACCGAGCCCGAGGAATCGACATCGCTCCGGACGGCACGATCCACGTAGCCGGCGAGACGACGTCCGCAGACTTCCCGGTTCAAAACGCAGACGACGGTTCGTACGAAGGCGGCGGTGACGCCTTCCTCGTCCAACTGGCGAGTGATGGCACGGAGATACTCTACGGGACGTATCTCGGCGGAAGTGAGACGGACGGAGCGTTCGATCTCGCCGTTGGTGAGGAGGGCCTCACGTACGTCGCAGGCGAGACGACGTCCGAAAATTTCCCCGTAACCATCGCTCCTCCTGACTATCAGGGAGAAGGGGACGCGTTCGCCGCCGCCTATGACCTGAGGCTCAACGCGCCGCCGACGGTGGTGAGCCCCCTCGGGGACACGACGCTCGCGCTCGGCGACGAGCCGTTCACGGCCGACCTCACCATGGTGTTCGAGGACCCGGACGGGGATGCGCTCGTCTACAGCTGCGCGTCGAGCGCTCCCGGCGTGGCTTCGGTGAACGACTGCTCCGGCGGAGTGCTCATGGTCACGCCCGTGGCGGAAGGTACTACGACCGTCACCGTCACAGCCTCCGACCCCGACGGCGCGAGCGCCGAGGACGCCTTCATCGTCACGGTGGTGAACCCGCCGCCCGTCGTCGTCAGCCCCCTCCCGGACGTGGCGCTCGGGCTCGGCGATGCCCCGCTCGTGGTCGACCTGGCCCCGGTGTTCACGGACCCGAACGGCGACGGGCTCTCGTTCACATGTGAGTCGAATGCTCCCGGCGTGGCGATGGTGAACGACTGCTCGGGCGGGGTGCTCACGGTCACGCCGGTGGCGGTGGGCACGGCCACGGTGACGGTGACGGCGAGCGACGGCTCCGGCAGCGCCGAGGACGCCTTCGTCGTCACGGTGGTGAACGACAACGCGCCGCCGACGGTGGTGGCCCCGATCGCCGACGCTACGCTCTCGCTCGGCGATGCGCCCTTCACGGCCGATCTGAACGAAGTGTTTGCGGACCCGGATGGGGACAACCTCACGTTCCTATGCCAGTCGAGCGCGCCCAGCGTAGCGTCGGTGAACGATTGCTCGGGCGGCACGCTCACGGTCACACCCGTGGCGGCAGGCACGACCACGGTCACGGTCACAGCCTCCGATCCCGACGGCGCGAGCGCCGAGGACGCGTTCATCGTCACCGTGGTGAACCCGCCCCCTGTCGTGGTCAACCCCCTCCCGGACGTATCGTTCGAACTCAGCGATGCCCCGCTCGTGGTCGATCTCGCCACGGTGTTCACGGACCCGAACGGCGACGGGCTCTCGTTCACATGTGAGTCGAATGCTCCCGGCGTGGCGATGGTGAACGACTGCTCGGGCGGCACCCTCACCGTCACCCCTACGGGGGAGGGCACGGCCACCGTCACCGTCACGGCGACGGACGGGTCGGGCAGCGTCGCCGACGCATTTGTGGTCACGGTCACCGATAACCTCCCGCCCTTGGTAATCGATCCGCCTGAGGACACCACGCTCGTACTCGGTGACGATCCGCTCGTGGTCGAGCTGTCCACGGTTTTCGCGGATCCGGAAGGGGACGTTCTCACGTTCGCCTGCCAGTCGGACGCGCCCGGTGTGGCGGCGGTGAGTGATTGCTCCGATGGTGTGCTGACGGTCACGCCGGTGGCGGAGGGCACGGCCACCGTCACCGTCACGGCGACGGACGATAGCAACCCGAGTGTCAGCACCGATTTCATCGTCACTGTCGTGCCCGGTAACCGCC
>JBBSMX010000112.1:0-13671 GCA_038232935.1 Rhodothermales bacterium
CGGGTGGAGACGTAGTAGCGCTCGGCGGCTTCCGCGTCGGAGAGGGCAGGGGCACCGTCGGCCTCGTCGACGGCAAGGAGCAGGAGGGCGCGCTTGACGGGCTCGGCGCGCTCGCTGCGGCGCGCTCGCTGCGGCGGGCGACGAGGGCTTCGAGGTCGGCGCGCTCCTCAGAGGGTCGGCGCGCTCCTCAGAGGAGAGGCGGACGTGGTAGGTCTTGGGCATGGAGGGGGGGCAGGTGATCCTCCCAAGTTACCCGACAGACTTACCATGTGGAAGCACTAGAGCGAAGGTCAAATCGTCTATCTGGCGTTGGCAGTCGGTCATGCGGCGTAGCGTAGCACCTCGATCTCGGCGTGCTTGCGCACCGCGTCCTCCGCCGAGCCGAGCACGCGGCTGGTGACGTCCTCGGCGAGGTAGTACTCCCCGCAGTTCTCGCACACCTCGGCCGGCACGTCGCGGATCACCACCACGGTCGCCCCGTCGCGCTCCAGTGTCATCGTCGTGTGGCCGGGATGCGTCTGGCCGTGCTCGCAAAGCAGACAGGTCATGGGTTCCTCCGTCGGGTAGCGTGTTCGTCCCAGAGGTCGGTCCTATCGGAGAGGCGAAGCGGCTGCTCCCTCAGCAGGGACGGGTCGGCTCGTCCGGTCACAGTTCCACCGCCGTCGCCTCGCGCACGTACACGCTGCCCTCGTAGAGCGTCCGCGGGCCGATGTCGAGGCCGCCCGGCCACGCCGCCGTCCCGCCGTCGAGGTAGACCTGCTCGAAGAGCGCCGGGTCCCGGAGGCGCTCGAAGATGCCCCGCTCCAGCCACGGCGTCACGTCGTAGTCGCGCACCTCGCCCGTCGAGAAGGCGAGGCGCAGCCGGTGGTTCGGCAACGCCCGCACGTCCGTCACGCGCGGGGGCAGGGGCTCCGGCCCGACCTCCCGCTCCTCGTCGTCAATCAGATAGGTTCGATCCATTGCAACGCCTCATTTCGTGTGGCACGGTCCCAGTTCTCCAGCAACGCCTGCTGCCGAGCTTCGATCCATCTCCGCACACGTTTTAGCTGCTTCGGGGGCAACGACCCACCGAGAAGCTCCCCCGCTTCTATGGCAATGCTGGCGCGGTCTCCGGCATACTCGGCGTGGATGTGCGGCGTGTGGTGCCGGAGGTCGTCTTCGTAGTACATCCAGATCACGATGCCGAAGAAGGCGGAGATGCGAGGCATGAGGGCTACGGTGTAGGCGTTCAGACGGCACGGCCGATGCGCCCGAGCGCGTCCTCGACCCGGCGGTCCAGTTCGGCCCCCTCGGCGATCTGCTCGCGCACTTCGCCGATCAGTCGCTCGATGGCCTCGCCGACGGGTTCACCGGAGCGCTCCACCTCGGCCACGCCCACGTAGCGCCCCGGCGTGAGCACGAAGCGCTTGCGCTCGATCTCCGCGAAGTCCGCGCTCTTGCAGAAGCCCGGCACGTCGGCGTAGTCGCCGTCCGCGTTGCGCCACGCGTGGTACGTCCCCGCGATCCGTCCGATGTCGGTCTCGGGGCCGGGGATCGGGTCGTCCTCGCCGGTCAGGATGCGGTGGACGCGGCTCTCCATCTCGCCGAGCTCGCGGGCGTCGATAAAGAGCACCTCGCCGGGCCGGGCGCGGAGCGTCGGGCGGTCGGTGCGCTCGTGGCGGCCCTTGTGCTTGGTGAGGAATCAGAGGCTGACGGGGATCTGCGTCTGATAGAACAACTGCGGCGGGAGCGCCACGATGCAGTCCACCACGTCGGCTTCGACCATCTTCTGCCGGATCGCGCCCTCGCCGCCGGTCGAGGTCGAGAGCGAGCCGTTCGCCATCACGAAGCCCGCCGTGCCGGTCGCCGAGAGGTGGTGCAAGATGTGCTGCATCCAGGCGTAGTTGGCGTTGCCGGTGGGCGGCGCGCCGAAGCGCCAGCGGACGTCGTCGCGGAGCTTCTCGCCGTGCCACTGGCTGATGTTGAACGGCGGGTTGGCGAGGACGACGTCGGCGCGGAGGTCGGGGTGGAGGTCGTCGCGGAAGGAGTCGGCGTGTTTGTGGCCGAGGTGGGCCTCGATGCCGCGGATGGCGAGGTTCATCCGGGCCAGCCGCCACGTGGTCGGGTTGGACTCCTGGCCGTAGACCGAGACGCGGTCGCGGCGGCCGTCGTGGGCCTCGATGAACTGCATCGACTGGACGAACATGCCGCCCGAGCCGCAGCATGGGTCGTAGACGCGGCCCTCATAGGGTTCGAGCATCTCGACGAGGAGGCGGACGATGGAGCGGGGCGTGTAGAACTCGCCGCCGCCCTTGCCTTCGGCCGAGGCGAAGCGCCCGAGGAAGTACTCGTAGACGCGGCCGAGCACGTCGCGGTCGCGGTGCGCGCTGCCCCCGAGTCCGAGATCGGAGAAGCGGACGATGAGCTTGCCGAGGCTCTCCTTGTCGAGCGCGGGCCGGGCGAAGATTTTCGGCAGCGCCCCCCGAAGCTGCGGGTTCTCGTCCTCGATGGCGACCATCGCGTCGTCCACGAGGGTGCCGATTTCGGGACGAAAGGCGTGGGCCTTGAGGTGGTCCCAGCGGGCCTCTTTCGGTACCCAGAACACGTTCTCGGCCGTGTATTCGTCGCGGTCTTCGAGCACCATCTCCAGCTCGGCCTCGCGCTCGGCCTCGGGCACGAAGTATTCGGAGTCGGGATCGGCCACGGCGGCCTCTAGCTCGTCGCGGCGCTCGGCGAAGGCGTCCGAGACGTACTTCAGGAAGAGCAGCCCGAGCACGACGTGCTTGTACTCGGCCGGGTCGAGGTTGGAGCGGAAGAGATCGGCAGCGTCCCAGAGTGCGGACTCGAAGCCGAGCGCAGGACCGCTAGACAGGGAAGACATGGAGAAGGAGTGTCGGTTGGGATCGGAAGGTACAGACACTCGGTTCTGATTGGGAATGCCGGGGATTGCGTTGAGTACAACGGAGCTCCAGGTCGACACGCTCACCTACGTGCATGTCGCCTACGCAACGGACTACTCCGCCGGCACCTGACCTCAGAGGGCAGCGAGCAGAAGGCAGAGGGCCACTCCGCGCCGCGCGGGGCGGCTCTTCCAGCGCAGGATGGGACTACCGGACGCCCAGGAGCGTGACCTCGAAGACCAGCGCGGCGTTCGGCGGGATGCCGCTGCCCGACGGCGGGTTCGCCCCGTACGCGTCTTCGGGCGGAACGGTGAACGTCTTGGTCTCCCCGACGCGCATTCCGA
The DNA here is from genome assembly GCA_038232935.1 of Rhodothermales bacterium. Taxonomy (GTDB): domain Bacteria; phylum Bacteroidota; class Rhodothermia; order Rhodothermales; family JANQRZ01; genus JBBSMX01. The sequence goes on from JBBSMX010000112.1 coordinate 3,224, forward strand.
CGACCCCGTTGCGGAAGCCGGGGATGACTTGGCGGAGCGAGAACGTCGCGTTGTTGCTCTGATCGAAGACCGTACCATCTTCGAGCCGTCCCTCGTAGGCGACTGTCACCGTACTGTTGGCCTGGGCGATGTCGTTGTCGCCGTCAGAATCGCAGGCGGCGAGGGCGAGCGTGGCGACGAGGAAAGCGAGGAGAAGGCGCATAGCAAGTGGAATCAAGTGTTCAAAAAGATCGAGGGCCGACTCGCCATACGGGGCCGGCCCTCGTAACTCGGACGCGACGGCACCTTCAGTCCTCGATGGTTTTGATCTCCATCGGCTCCGGCGGGGCGGGGATGGCGTCGTTGGCCACAGCGTCAGTGTAGACGAGGCCGGCCGGGCCCGCGCCGTCTCCGGCCGAGGAAGCACCATCGCCCGACATTCCTTCCGTCGTGTGCGAAGGCGAAACCGGGTTCACGCCGCCATTCGCGAGTACGTCCCGGAAGTCCGGCACCTCGCTCTTATCGATGCCGAGGCCGTCGGCCACGCCTTGCCCGAAGTCCTCGTGGACTTTGTAGAACTGCGGCAGCATCGCGAGCTGAATCCGCTTCGGCGAGCCCATCATCGAGCCGACGATGTTGTCGACGAGCCGCTTGCGCGCGCCGTCGTCGAAGACCTTCGTCCACATCAGGTTCGGCTGGCCGAAGTAGTCGCGGTCGTCGCAGGTGTACCAGTCCCAGCGCTTGCCCTCGCCGTTCGTCGGCATCGAAGGCTCGTCGTAACGCGCCTTGTTCGCCTGCGGGCCACCGAACGAGTTCGGCTCGTAGTCGACCTGATTTCCGCCGTTGCCGTCGACGCGCATGAAGCCATCGCGGTGGTACGTGTTGTGGAAGGGGCAGCCGCGCGGCTGGTTGACCGGCACCTGATGGAAGTTGACGCCGATGCGGTAGAGGTGGGCGTCGGCGTAGGAGAGCACGCGGTTCTGGAGCACCTTGTCCGGGCTGATCCCGATGCCGGGGACGAGGTTGGACGGCTGGAAGGCGGCCTGCTCGATCTCGGCGAAGTAGTTCACCGGGTTCCGGTTTAGCTCCATCGTGCCGACCTCGATGAGCGGGAAGTCATCGTGCTGCCAGACCTTCGTGAGGTCGAACGGATGCCATTTGTATTCCTCGGCCTGCGCCTCGGTCATCACCTGGATGAAGGCCGTCCACGTCGGGAAGTCGCCGTCCTCGATGGACTTGAAGAGGTCGTGCGTCGAGTAGTCCGGGTCCTCGCCCGAGACCCGCGTCGACTCGTCCGAGGTGAAGTTCTTGATACCCTGGTCGGTCTTGAAATGCCACTTCACCCAGACGCGCTCGCCGGCATCGTTCCACATGGACATCGTGTGGGACGAGTAGCCGTTCATGAAGCGCGCCGAGACGGGCGTGCCGCGATCGGAGTACAGGATCATCACCTGATGCAGTGCCTCGGGGCTGAGGCTCCAGTAGTCCCAGCGGCGCCAATGCGGCTTGAGGTGGCTGCCCGGCTCGCGCTTCTGCGTGTGGATGAAGTCGGAGAACTTCAGCGGGTCGCGGATGAAGAAGACCGGCGTGTTGTTGCCGACCATGTCCCAGTTGCCCTCCTCGGTGTAGAACTTCAGTGCGAACCCGCGCGGGTCGCGCGCCGAGTCCGCCGATCCGCTCTCGCCACCAACGGTCGAGAAGCGGGCTAGCATCGCCGTCTGCTTACCGACTTCGGAGAGGAACGCGGCCTTGCAATAGTTCGTGACGTCGTTCGTGACGGTGAACGTGCCGTGGGCGCCGTAGCCCTTCGCGTGGACGACGCGCTCCGGGACGCGCTCGCGGTTGAAGTGGTGCATCTTCTCGACGAGCCAGACGTCCTGCATCAGCACCGGCCCGCGGTTACCGGCGGTCTCGGAGTTCTGGTTGTCAGCGACGGGGCGGCCGAACGCCGTCGTCAACTGGGGTGCGTTCGGGTCCTGGTGGTCTTTTTTGTGCTGGCTCATGGCGGTAGAAGCTGGTCCACAGCGACAGGAAATGGGGGAGTAGATAGCGTTACGCGGCAGCGTAGTTCCACCGGAGCCGTGCATTTTCGCCGCCGCGCTAAGACCGGCTCCCCGGCGCTACTTTACCGGCTCTCGCCCCGCCGCTCGCCCATTTCCCGCGCCGTATGAACCGCTCTGCTACCCGTCCGCCGCACCGCTTCTTTTTCCTCGTCCTCGCCCTCCTGCTCGCGAGCAGCGTGCCGGACGTGGCAGCGCAGACCGCGCCGCCGGTGGACGCGGCGCGGTCTGCGGCGGTGCTGCCGTCGGACCAACCGTTCGCGTCGTACTGGTTCCCGAACACGCTCCTGGCATGGAGCCCGGAGGCGGACGCGGACGCGCCGTACAACCGCTCGGCCGTTCCGCTCCGGTCGCGCTTCACGGTGCCGGGTTTGCAAGCTAACGACCACGCCCGGCTCGGCGAGGCCGGCGTCAACCCGCTCTCGGCCTTTGCGCCGACGAGCGGAAATCCGTCGCAGGGCAGCCTCACCGTTCACCACTACGCCTTCGGCTACTGGCCCTACGTAGAGAACCTCATCTTCTGGGGCGGCTCGGCGGGTGAGGGCCTCATCCTCGCGCCCAACCCCGGCGTCACCGACGCCGCCCACCGCCACGGCGTCCCCGTCCTCGGCACCGTCTTCTTCCCGCCGACGGTCTTCGGCGGCCAGATCCAGTGGGTGCGTGACTTCGTGCAGCGCGACGGTGACACGTTCCCCGTCGCCGACAAGATGATCGAGGTGGCCGCGTACTACGGCTTCGACGGGTGGTTTATCAATCAGGAGACGGCGGGCGGCAACGCGGCCCTCGCCACCGACATCCAAGACATGATGATCTACCTCCAGCAGCACTCCGACCTCACCATCGAGTGGTACGACGCGATGACGGAGTCCGGCTCGATCTTCTGGCAGGAAGAACTCAACGCGCAGAACGACGCCTTCTTCCAGCAGGGCGACGTGCGCGTCTCCGACCTGATGTTCCTCGATTTCGGGTGGACGGCGACGGACCTCGCGAACAGCAACACCTACGCCCAGTCGCTCGGCCGCGACCCCTACGAGCTCTACGCTGGCGTCGATTACCAGGCGCGCGGCATCGGGATCGGCAGCGACTTCCCCCGCGTCTTCCCCGAGGGCGAGGCGCACCGGACCTCGCTCGGCATCTACCGTCCGGACGAGACGTTCACCCCCAACCTCGACCAGTTCTACGCTCGCGAGCGGCAGCTCTGGGTCGGGTCCGACGGCGACCCGAGCCGCGAGGACGCGGGCGCGTGGAAGGGCATCGCGCACTACATCCCGGCGGCGACTTCGATTGACGCGCACCCGTTCGTGACGCACTTCGGCGTGGGGCAGGGATATGGCTACTTCGTGGACGGCGAGAACCGCGCGCCCGCGTCGTGGGCCGGCGAGGGCTGGAATAACCTCTCGCTCCAAGACGTCCAGCCGACGTGGCGCTGGTGGGTCGAGACGGCAGGCGAGCCGATCACCGTGCGCACCGATTTCGACACGGCGTATCAGGGCGGCTCCTCGCTCCGGCTCGAAGGCGACGTTGCCGCCGACCAACTCGTCCGCCTCTTTCAGACCGACCTCGACCTCACGAGCCAGAGCGGGCTCAGCATCGCCTACCGCCTCTTTACGCCCGGTCCCACCGCCCTTCAAGTCGGCCTCACCTTTGCCGACGATCTCGGCGGCGTGACCCTCCTCGACCTCGGCGGGGCCCAGCCGGGGTGGTACCTCGAAACGCTCAACCTCGCGCCCTACGCCGGGCGGACGCTGGCGGCGCTTTCCCTCTTCATGCCCGCCTCGGCCGGTCCCGGTTTCGCCGTCAACGTCGGTCGCCTCGGCGTGCTCGAAAGCGACCTCGTGCCCGGCGCGCCGACGACCGTGACCGTGGAGCGACGCACCGAGGAAAGCCCCGACCTCCTCACGCTCCGTCTCCGCTGGAACGCGCCCTCCACCGACGTGAGCTACTACGAAGTCTACCGGCGGCTCCCCGACGACACCCGGCAGTTCCTCGGCGGCAGTTCCTCGACGGCGTACTTCGTCCCGGCGCTCTCCCGCCTCGACGAGCAGGCCGAGATCCCCGTCGAAGTCGTCGCGGTGAGTCCGACGGGCGCACGCTCCGAAGCGGGGACCGCGACCGTCTCGACGTTCGTCCCGCCCGCCGCCTCTGCCTCGCTGAGCCCGGCCGACGACGCGACCGGCATTGCCCTCGGCGCGCGGCTCACGTGGGCGGCGAGCACGAGCACGACGGCGCAGACGCTCTACTTCGGCACGAGCCCGACGCCGCCCGAAGTGGCCTCGCCGGAGGGGAGCGTCTACGACCCCGGCACGCTCGACCCCAACACGACCTACTACTGGCGCGTCGATGCGTCCAACGTCGTCGGGACGACAGAAGGCCCGCTGTGGTCGTTCACGACCGGCACGGAGTCCGGCACCGGCGATGCTGCGCTAGACTTCGACGGCGTCGAGGACTTCGTCGATCTCGGCAACGGTGACGGCGTCCGCGTCACCGGCTCTGCGATCACGATTGAGGCCCGTGTGAACCCGTCGAGTTGGCGCGGTCAGGTCTTCCAGGGCAGCGTCGTCAACAAGGAGCAGAACGGGCCGGACAACGGCTACGCGATCCGCGTCGGCGCGAACGGGACCGTCAACCTCCTGCTCGGCAACAACGGCTGGCGCGAACTGAGCACGCCGAGCGGCACGCTCGTCCTCAACACGTGGCAGCACGTCGCCGTCACCTACGACGGAGCGACGGAGCGCATCTTCGTGGACGGCGACGAGGTGGCCTCGCGGCCCGTCGCCTTCACCATCGCCGATTCCGACGCGAGCCTCTACGTCGGCAACTCGGAGCGGAACCCCAACCGGACGTTTCCCGGACAGATCGACGAGGTGCGGCTGTGGAACGTCGCGCGCTCCGGCAACGCCATCCGGGCGACGATGGGCACGAAGCTCGGCGAGGCCTACACCGCCTCCCCCGACAGCGGGCTCGTCGGCTACTGGCGTTTCGATGAAGGCAGCGGGCAGACGGTGGTGGACGAGACCGCGTTCGCTGCGCACGGTAGCCTCGGAGCCTCCACCGCCGTCGGAGACGAGGATCCGGCGTGGACGTCGTCGATGCCGGTGAGCGCGGAGGAAGGCGCGAGCGGTCTGCCGGACGTCTACGCGCTCGACCAGAACTACCCCAACCCGCTCTCTCGCGCGACGACGATTCGGTTCGATCTCCCGCAGCCCGGGCCGGTACGTCTCGCCGTCTACGACCTCCTCGGGCGTCGCGTCGCCGTGCTCGTCGATGAGGTGCGCGGGGCGGGGCGGCACAGCGTCCGCTTCGGTGCGGCGGCGCTCCCGAGCGGCGTCTACATCTACCGGATGACGGCCGGTGCGTACACCGCCGCGCACCGCCTCGTGCTGACGCGCTAGCGGCCCCGCGCCGCTCCGTTGCTGAGGTAGGAGACGCCGGTGAGCTGCTCGCACGCCTCCCACAGCCGGGCGCGGGCCGCCGCGTCGAGAGCCGCCTTCGGCGGGTTGACCTCGACGGCGCGACCGCGGAAGTAGTGCTTCGGCCCGTAAAACGCGCCGCCGCGAGCGAGTGGATCGGTGCCGGCGCGGAGCTGCGGCTCGGCCCCCTGCGCCGCCGTCTGCGCGATGCGGTCCATCGTGAGGCCGTAGAGTAGCTCCTCGATTTTGGAGCCGTTCTTCTCGACGCTCGTCGTCTGGAGGTCGGTGTTCGAGAGGCCGGGGTGGGCGGCGAGCGCCTTCGTCGTCTCGCCGCGCTCGTGGAGGCGGTGGTCGAGTTCGAAGGTGAGCATGAGGTCGGCGAGCTTGCTCTGGTTGTACGCCTTCCAGCGGCCGTAGGAGCGTTCGAGGTTGAGGTCGTCGAAGTGGAGCTTTCCGCTCCACGCGGCCATGCTGCTGAGCGCGATAATGCGGCTGTTCTCGGTGGCAAGCAGGATGGGCAGCAGGTGGCCGACGAGCGCGAAGTGCCCGAGCACGTTCACGCCGAACTGCATCTCGAAGCCGTCTTTGGTCTCACCGCGTGGGATCGCCATAATCCCAGCGTTGCAGTAGAGCAGGTCGAGCCGGTCGTATTCAGACGTGAACCGCTCGGCGAAGTCGGCGACGCTGGCGAGGCTCGCGAGGTCGAGCAGCTCGATCACGAGGTCGGCATCGGGCACGTCGGCGAGAATCTCGGCGTGGGCTTGCTCGGCGCGGTCGCGGCTGCGGCAGGCCATCACGACGCGCGCACCGTGGCGGGCCAGTTCGCGCGTGGTCTCCTTGCCGAGGCCGCTATTGGCGCCGGTGACGACGGCGGTGCGGCCGGAGAGGTTGGGAATGTCGGACGTGGACCAAGGTTGGGACATAAAAAGGAGGGGGAAAGACGGAAGAGGAAAGGGTAAAGGGAGCCCCGGTTTTTCAGCGGTGCGAGGAATCGCTTGCTTCAGCCAACAGCGCTTCCAGATCGAGCGGGCGCGTGACCATCGCGAGGCCGCCGTCCGGTGTGCGCGGCCACTCGGATTCGTGGCGGTCGTGGTAGAGTTCGACGCCGTTGCCATCGGGGTCGCAGAGGTAGAGCGCTTCGCTCACGCCGTGATCGGCGGCCCCATCGAGCGAGATGCCGGCGCGGACGAGCCGGGCGAGTGCGTCGGCGAGCGAGCGGCGGTCGGGGTAGAGGAGAGCGAGGTGGTAGAGGCCAGTCGTGCCCGGCGGGGGCGGCGAGCCGCCTGCACTTTCCCACGTGTTCAGCCCGATGTGATGATGGTAGCCACCCGCGCTGAGGAACGCCGCCCGCTCGCCCATCCGCTGCGTCACCTCGAAGCCGAGCACGTCGCGGTAAAACACGAGCGCCCGTTCCAGATCGGCCACCTTCAGGTGCACGTGGCCGACCCGGACGCGGGCGTCGATGGGAGAGGCGTCAGCCACTTACGACTTGAGGAAGTCGAGCAGCAGGCTGTTCAGCTCCTCGGTGTGGGTGTAGTTCAGCCCGTGCGGTGCGCCCTCAATCACTTCGAGCCGGCTGCCGGGCACCATCCGGTGGCCCTGCTTCGCCGACACCTTGAGCGGGACGATCTGGTCGTCGTCGCCGTGGACGAACATCGTCGGGACGTCGATCTCCGGCATGTCCGGGCGGAAGTCCGTCGTGCCGAACGCCGTGATGCACTGCTGCGTGGCGTAGGGTTGCGCCTTCAGCGCGAGCGTCCCGATGTAGTCGAGCTGCTCCTGGCTGATCGGGTGGTCGATCATGCCCCAGTTCACGAACTGCTTGCCGAAGCCCGCGAGGAACTTCGGGCGGTCCGTCTTGACGCCCTTCATCATCTTGTCGAACTCCTCCTGCGGGACGCCGTCGGGGTTGTCGGCGGTCTTGAGCATGTACGGCGCGACGGAGCTGACGAAGACGGCTTTGCCGACGCGGTCCGAGCCGAACTGCCCGAAGTAGCGGGCGACTTCGCCGCCGCCCATCGAGAACCCGACGAGCGTGACATCGCGGACATCGAGCTCTTCGAGCAGATCGTGGAGGTCGGCCGACATCGTGTCGTAGTCGTAGCCGCCCCACGGCATCGCGGAGGAGCCGAAGCCGCGCCGGTCGTAGGCGATCACGCGGTAGCCCGCTTCGGTGAGCGCGTTGATCTGGTACTCCCACATCCGGTGGCTGAGCGGCCACCCGTGGATGAGCACGACGGTTTCGGAGCCGGACGGATTGCAGTCCTGGTAGTAGATCTCGGCTTCGGGCGAGGTGGAGGTCTTGACGTGAGGCACGGTCGGAGAATTGAGAAAGGAGAGGGGAGAGAAGCCGGCCGTCGCTGGGGCGGCCAACCGCATTTGTTCGTTGTAACAATCATTTATACGAGCCGACCGATCACATGTTCTGATCCGTCGGGAGGATCATCATCTCGGACGTCGTCGTGCCGCGCGGGGCGGTGACGCAGTGGACGATGGCCTCAGCGATGCGGTCGCTGTCGAGCGGCGTGACCGTTCGCTTGCCGAAGTTCGATTTGATGTCCTCGTCGGTGATCGTGTGCGTGAGTTCGGTGGCGACGGCTCCCGGCTCAATGCTCGTCACGCGGATGCCGTACTTCGGCCCGAGCTCCTGCCGGAGCCCTTCGGAGAAGGCGCGGACGGCGTACTTCGTGGCGCTGTAGACGGCGCTGCCGGGGAACACGCGGCGGCCCGCGACGGACGAGACGTTGAGGATGTCGCCGCGCTCCTGCTCGATCATCGTCGGCAGGACGGCGGCGGTGCAGTAGAGGACGCCCTTGACGTTGACGTCCACCATCTGGTCCCACTCGTCGAGCTTCAGCTTCTCGACGTACGAGAGCGGCATCAGCCCGGCATTGTTGACGAGGATATCGATCCGGCCGTACTCGTCCTTTGTCGCGTCGGCGAGGGCTTGGCAGGCAGCGCGGTCGGTGACGTCGGTCTCGACGACGAGCGCCCGTCCGCCGTTGTCTTCGATCTCGGACTTGAGTTCGTCGAGGCGCTCGATGCGGCGGGCGGCGAGCACGACGGCCGCGCCCTCGTTCGCGAGGTGGCGGGCCGTGGCTTCGCCGATGCCGCTGGAGGCTCCGGTGATAATGGCGACGTAATCGGTGAGGTCGGTCATGGAGAGAGGGGAAAGGGTGAGAGAGGGGAGGGGCATGAAAGCACTTCGCCCGTCACCGGTTCACGGGACGGGCGAAGTGACGTGCGAAGAATTGAGGGGAGAGTCAGGGCCGAGGTGCGTCGGGGAAGCTCACGCGGAGGTCGCGCATGGCGACGATGTAGGCATCCAGCCCGCCGCCCTCGGTGCCGTGCTCGAAGGTGACGCGCTTCTCGCCGCCGTCCCACGTCGCGCCGACCCACTCGGCTCCGCCGTCGGCGCAGTCGGGGCAGCCGTAGACCTCGTCGGCGCGGTGGAGGGCGGTGCGGTCGAACGCGCGGTCGAGCCGGGTGCGCTCCGAGGCGCGGAGCGTGCGTTCGTAACGGATGTCGGGGAAGTTTCGGTCCCGGCCCCACCCGGAATAGGTGAGCGTCGCTGTCGTCCCGTCCACGGTGAGTTCGGCGATGCAGTAGCCGATGCACTCGCCGAAGCTGGTGCCGCTGAACAGGACGGCGTCATCGGACGAACTGCCGCCGCCTTCGTGTCCGAAGAGCGAGCAGCCACCAAGCGCGGCGAGGGCGAGGACGAGAAGCCCGCGTGTCATGGAGGTGGGCTGTTTGGTGGAAGGAGAGCACAGCATACAAAACGCGCGCGACCTGACGGGGTCAAATCGGATGCCACCACCGTTCGGGTTCTATGCTCGACATCGGCCCGCGTCGCTCAGGGGGAAAACCTGTTCGCCGATGCATCGCGCGGGCCGCGCGGCTTAACGAGTTCACCATCCTGCGCGCCTATCTTCTCGCTTCCTCCCACTCCGCCTCCGCCGTCATGCTTCGCTCGTTCTGCTACCGTCTGGCTCTCGTGTTCGGTTTCGTAGTCCTCGCTGGTCCGTCGGCGCAGGCGCAGTTCGAACCGGCCTGCGTGGTCGAAGAGGCCTCCGTCGCGGCGTTGCAGGCGGCGATGACGGAGGGGCGCTGCACGGCGCGGCAGATCACCGAAGCCTACCTCGCCCGGATCGAATCCATCGATCGGAGCGGGCCGGCGCTGCGGTCCGTGCTCACCGTTAACCCCGACGCGCTCGCGATCGCCGACGCGCTCGACGCCGAGCGGGCGGCGGGGACCGTGCGCGGGCCGCTCCACGGCATCCCCGTCCTCGTCAAAGACAACGTCGGCACGGCGGACCGGATGCCGACGACGGCGGGCGCGCTCGCGCTCGAAGGCGTGATCGCCCCGGCCGATGCTGGCATCGTCGAGCGGATGCGCGAGGCGGGCGCGATCATTCTCGGGAAGGCGAACCTCAGCGAGTGGGCCAACTTCCGCTCGACCAACTCGTCGTCGGGGTGGAGCGCGCTCGGGGGGCAGACGAAGAACCCGTACGTGCTCGACCGCTCGCCGTGCGGGTCGAGTGCGGGCACCGGCGCGGCCCTCGCCGCGAGCCTCGCCGCCGTCGGCGTCGGGACCGAGACCGACGGCTCGATCGTGTGCCCGTCGTCGGCGAACGGTCTCGTCGGGATCAAGCCGACGGTCGGGCTCGTGAGCCGTGCGGGCATCATCCCGCTCTCGCACAGCCAAGACACGGCCGGGCCGATGGCGCGGACGGTCGAAGACGCTGCCCTTCTGCTCTCTGCGATGGCAGGCAGTGACCCGGCCGACACGACGACGGCCGCCGCCGCTTCGCACGTCTCCGACGATTACGCCCAGTTCCTCGACGCCGACGGGTTGCAGGGTAGATTCAAACGGTCGTCGCAACGGGGGTGTGTGGAACAGTGGCTGTGTGGGCCGATCGTAGGAACTCACCCAGCGCCTCGGCCGGCGTTCGCCAGCTCAGCGTCTTGCGTGGTCGAGTGTTGAGTGTCAGGGCCA
>JBBSMX010000113.1:0-13607 GCA_038232935.1 Rhodothermales bacterium
GAGGGGCGGCACCACACGACGCTGCCGGGGTACGGGCTGCACGAGGTGTTTGGCGTCCGGCAGAAGAACGCGGAGCCGGCGAGCGAGCACAGCTATTCCGTCGTGCAGGGCGTGACGCGGGCATCAGAGCAGGCCGCCGTCCGTTCCGGGATCACCGAACTCGTCGACGGTAGCGGATTCTTCGCGTCGCAGCCGGTCGACCCATCCGGCGGGCTCGGGCAGGTCGAGATCATGGCGACGGAGGATCTGCCGTATTTCGCCAAGGGGCGGAAGGCCTACGGGGCGCTTGTCAAGGAGACCTTCTTCGTCGACGGTGCCGACGTGCTCGCGACGTACGCCGACGGCGAGCCGGCCGTCACGCGGCACGCCTACGGCGACGGGCAGGCGATCCTGATCGGCTCCTACGTCGGCCTCCTCCATCAACGGAAGAACCTCACCACGAACGCCGACCTGCTGGCCGGGCTCGTCGAGCACGCCGTTCGACTGGAGCGGCCGAGCACGGTCGGCGACGGCCGCGTGCGCGTGGACCTGCTCACCCACGAAGACGAGGCCCTGCTGATCGTGCGCAACCTCGAACAGCGACCGGTGACAGCGTCGGTGACGGTGCCGGGGCTGTCGGCCGGCTCGTTCTCCGAGGTGTTCGGCGGCGAGGCCGTCGAGACCACGGCGGCCGGAGACGGCGCGGTGCTGACCGTCACCCTCCACCCCGACGAGGTACGGGTCTACCGTGGCTGACGCAGCGCCGAGCGCGACGGTCCCGCACGTCCGGTGGAACTTCACCCTCAACGTGCTGGACGGTGCCCTCTTCTCCTTCGGGCTCAGCTTCGCCTCGGCGGCGACGGTGTTGCCCGTCTTCGTGCAGCGGCTCGGCGGGAGCGACGTGGCCGTAGGGCTGATCCCCGTCGTGTGGGCCGTAGGGCTGAACCTGCCGCAGCTCCTCATCGCGAACTACGCGCAGCAGGTCGCCTCGAAAAAGCGGCTGCTCCTGGTGACCTCCCTCGTCCAGCGGCTGCCGTGGCTGCTGCTGGCGGCCGGGACGGTTCTGGTCGTTCGCGGCGGGGCGTCGCCGGCCGGGCTCGCGTTGTTCTTTACGGCGTTCGCGCTCGCGGCCGTCGGCGGGAGCATCAACATGCCCGTGTGGTTCGACTTCGTGGCGAAGGTGACGCCGGTGCGGATGCGCGGGCGGCTCTTCGCCGTCCGCGCCGTCGTCGGCTCCCTGCTCGGCATCGTCGGCGGGCTGGGCGTGACGTGGGTGTTAGACGCGGTGGCGTACCCCTTCAACTTCGCGCTCCTGTTCGGGCTCGCGTTCGTGGCGATGATGGCGTCCTACGGGACGCTCACCCTCCTGAGGGAGGGGGAGCGCGACGTGCCGCGCCGCCGGATCGAATACGGCCTGTTCCTGCGCCTGCTGCCGCGCATCCTCCGCCGGAATCGGAACTACCGCAACTTCCTCATTGGCGACGCGCTCTTCGTCGTGGCGAGCGTGTCGAGCGCGTTCTTCACGGTGGACGCGATCGCGCAGTTCGGCCTGCCCGAGAGCGTCGCCGGGCGCTTTACGGTTGTAATGGCGTCGGCGTCGGTGGTGGCGAGCCCGCTCTTCGGCTACCTCGGCGACCGCCACGGCCACCGGCTCAACCTCGTGCTCGGAGCCGGGATGGCGGCGATGGCATCGGTCCTCGCCCTCGTCGCGCAGAGCGCCGAGGTGTACCTGATCGTCTTCGCGCTGTCGGCCTTCACGGTTGTGCTCCGCAGCATCTCCCGCCTGCCCATCGTCGCCGAGCTGTGCGCCGAAGCCGACCGGCCGACCTACGTCGCGCTCAGCAACGCGCTCACGGCCCCGTTCGCGCTCGCGGGCGTCGCGGCGGGTTGGGTCGCCGGCCGGTTCGGGTACGACGCCGTGTTCGCGGGGACGGCGGCGGTGGGCGCGGTCGCGGCCTACTGGATGCTGGAATACGTCCGCGAGCCCCGCGACGCCGACGCGCGCCCCCCTTCTATTCTCCACACGCCCCCGAGGTGATGATGCCTACGACCGACCGCCGCACCTTCCTGAAGACCTCCGCGCTCGCCGGCACCGGCCTCGCGCTCGCCCCGTCTGCCTTCGGAGCCCCGACGATCCTGACGCCGCGCCGGACGCGGCGGCGCACGGCCGCCGGCACGCTCGCCTTCCGCCCGACCTACGTCCAGGATGGGGTGGGGCCACACCTGCTCGACTGGGCTTACGCGAGTGATGCGAAGTGGGACGCGTTCCATTCCAACATCACCGCCTCGCTGGACACCGGCGTCGTGATCTCCGATGCGGAGGGACAGGAGCGTTTCGGCATCAACGTCCGGTGGAACGTCGAGGGTTTCGGGTACACGTTCATCACGGCCGACAACGGCGGCGAGTTCTACGCCCTCCCGCCGGAAGGGCAGACGCGGGAGCTGAACCTAAATGTGGAGCTGGCGAAGAGCCGCGTGTTGCGCAACCGCCGCCGGCTGGCGCAGCACGCGCAAGGCGACTGGCAGCCGTTGCGGGAGACGCAGGGCTTCTTCGACCTCTCCGAGGGCTACTTCGAGGACGCGCAGAAGGCGACGGATGAGGCGAGCCGAGGCGCGCTCGCGCAGCAGGCGCTCCGCTACGCGCTCTGGGGCGGTGAGATGATGGAGCTGGACCAGGCCCGACACGCGATTGCGCAGCGCGGCCCGCGCCCGGACTTCTTCTTCGGCTGCGACGCCCGCGCCTTCTACCAGATGGACCCGGACGTCTTCATGGATGCGTTCACGGAGCTGTTCGACTACGCCACCATCACCCACTACATCATCACGCGCACGTCCGGGATGCCCGACTTCGAGCCGGCGGAGGGTGACAAGCGGTTCGATACGCGGGAGGTGCTGCTGGAGCGGCTCCGCCGCCACGACATCGCCGTCGAGGGCCGCCCGCTGTTCTGGCCGTACAAGACCGTGACCCCGGACTGGCTCCGCCACATGAAGTACGACGACCTCAAGCGCTACGTCGAGCGGCACGTCCGCGAGGTCGTCGGGCATTACGGCGAGCGGATGTACGCGTGGGAGGTCGTCAACGAGTTCCACGACTGGGCCAACGAGGTGCAGATCACGCCGGATCAGGCCGTCGAATTGACAAAGCTGGCCTGCGACGTAGCAAAGGACACGAACCCGAATGTCCACCGCCTCATCAACAACTGCTGCCCCTTCGCCGAGTACGTCCAGCTCAAGAAGTGGAACGAGCTCGACGCGATCTACCCGCAGCGGACGCCGTGGGAGTTCATGCGCGACCTCGACGACGCGGACGTGGACTTCACGATCACCGGGCAGCAGATGTACTACCCGTACCGCGACCTCCAGGACATCGTCATGCTCGTCGAGCGGTTCGAAGGGTTCGGCCGGCCCGTGCAGCTCACCGAAGTCGGCGCGTCGTCCGGTCCGTCGAGGCGCTCCGTCGACGACGGCTCGCTCGACTTCCCGACCGAGCCGTACCCGTGGCACCGGCCGTGGGACGAGGAGCTTCAGGCGGACTGGATGGAGGGGCTCTACACGCTCGCCTACAGCAAGCCCTGGATGGAGGCGGTGAACTGGTACGACTTCCTCGACGGGCAGGCGTGGATCAAGAACGGCGGGCTCGTCCGCGACGCGCAGGGTGAGCGGAAGCCGGTCTTCCACCGGCTGAAGGCGCTGCAAGAAGGGTGGAATGTGCGCCCGTGACCCCTAGCCTCTGACACCATGAACCCCTCGGATCGCAGACGCTTTCTCAAGCACGCCGCCCTCGCCGGGGCCGGTCTTGCCCTCGCCCCGGCCGCCTTTGGCGCGCCGATGGTCCTGACGCCGCGCCGGACGCGGCGGCGGACGGCGGCGGGCGCGCTCCGCTTCCAGCCGCACTTCGTGCAGGAGGGGCGCGGGCCGTACCTCCTCGACTGGGCCTACGCCTCGGATTCGAAGTGGGACGCGTTCCGCTCCAACATCACGGCCTCTCCACAAAAGGGCGTCGTGATCTCCGACGCGGCGGGGCAGGAGCGCTTCGGGATCGACGTGAAGTGGTTCGTCGAGGGCTTTGGCTACCTCTTCATGACGGCCGACAACGGGGGCGAGTTCTACACCCTCCCGCCGGACGGCGAGACGCGCGAGCTGAACCTCAACCACGAGTTGGCGAAGAGCCGCGTCGCACGCAACCGCCGCCGCCTCGCCGCCTTTCGGTCCGACGGCTACGCGCCCTCGCGCGAGGTGCAGGCGCATGTTGATCTGAGTGAGGGCTACTTCGAGGACGCGCAGAAGGCGACGGATGAGGCGAAGTGCGGCGCGCTCGCGCAGCAGGCGCTCCTCTACGCCCTCCGCGGCGGTGAGATGCTCGAGCTCGACCACGCGAACCAGATCATCCTCCGCCGTGCTCCGCGCCCGGACTTCTTCTTCGGCTGCGACGCCCGCGCCTTCTACCAGATGGAGACGCCGGAGCTGTTCATGGACCGGTTCGCCGACGTGTTCAACTTCGCCACCGTCACCTACGTCTGGACCCACGAAGGCGTGATCGGCGACTTCGAGCGGACGGAGGACGCCTACAACTTCGAGTTCCGCGATGCCATCGTGAACCGGATGCGGGCGAACGATGTCACCGTCGAGGGCCGCCCGATCCTTTGGTTCCACACGTGGGTCACGCCCGAGTGGGTCGAGGCGAAGTCGTTCGATGAGCTGAAGCGCTACACCGAGAAGCACGTCCGCACGATGGTGGACCACTACGGCGACGAGATCTACGCGTGGGAGATCGTCAACGAGTTCCACGACTGGGCCAACGACGTCCGGCTCGATCCCGACCAGATCGTCGAGCTGACGAAGTTCGCGTGCGATGTGGCGGCCGACGCTGCGCCGACCGTCGGCCGGCTCGTCAATCACTGCTGCCCGTTCGCCGAGTACGTTCAGATGGGGCAGTATTCCGGCTGGCCCGACCAGCCGGCCCAGCACCCGCAGCGGACGCCGTGGGAGTTTACCCGCGACCTCGTGGACGCCGGCGTGGACTTCACCCACATCGGCCAGCAGATGTACTTCCCCGAGCGCGACCTCCAGGACTCGATCCTGCTCGTCGAGCGGTTCGAGCAGTTCGGCAAGCCTGTCCACCTCTCCGAGGTCGGCTGCCCCGGCGGGCCGACGGAGCGCTCCGTCAAGCTCGACACCGTCCCCATCCCCGACGGCCCGTACGCGTGGCACCGCCCGTGGGACGAGGACACCCAGGCCGATTGGCTCGAAGGCATCTACACGCTCGCCTACAGCAAGCCGTTCGTGGAGGGCGCGCACTGGTTCGACTTCGTGGACCCGCATTTCTACATCCCGAGCGGCGGCCTCCTCCAGTCGCCGAAGGGCGAGCCGAAAGAGGCGTACCGCCGGCTCCAATCGCTCCAGCGCCGGTGGGGTGTAGGCCCCGCGCGTGACAGCCCGCCCACCACGAACGACGGTGCGGCCGGGAGCGTCGGCTCCACCGGCGGCAGCGCGTGCACGACCTGCTAGCCCCGATTCCGAAAGCCAGCCTACCCCTATGATCTATTCCCGCCGCACCTTCCTCAAAACCGGCGCTGCCAGCGCTGCCGCTGCCCTCGTGACCGGGCCGGCGGCCTGGGCCCGACCCCTGACTATGCGCAACGACCTCATCCTCCGACCCTACCCGAGTCCCGTCATGCCGGCGATAGAGTGGGCCTACGCCACGACGCCCGACGGCGACGCCTACAAGTCGCCCATCGAGATCACGCAGGAGGGCGTGAAGCTCCCGGAGTCGATGGCGGGGCGGCCGTTCGCGGTGAACGCGAAGTGGTACGTCGAGGGCTTCGGGTTCGTGTGGCTGGAGGCCGACAACGCGGGGCAGTTCTACACCCCCGACGATTTTCGCGGCGAGCGCGTCCGCAACCTCAACGTCGAGTTCGCGCGGAGCTACGTCGCCCGCAACGCCGCGACGATGGGCCGGTACGCGGGGATGAGGACGGACTTCTCATCTGAGGTGCGTGGGCTCCACGCCATGGCGCAAGAGCTGTTGGAATCGGCGCAGCGGCAGAGCGGCGAGTCGGCGGGGGAGACGGCGAACCAGTCGCTGCTCTACGCGCTCTGGGCGGGAGAAAAGATCGAACTGGAGCACGCGCACGCCGTGCTCGCCCGGCCACGCACCGGCGACTTCTACTTCGGCTGCGAGACGCGGCAGTACATCTGGGCCAAGTCCGAGACGATGACGGAGCGGTTCCAGGACGTGTTCAACTTCGCCACCGTCACGCACTACGTGTGGGACACGTGGTATCCCATCTTCGAGCCGAGTGAGGGCGTCCACCGGTGGGGGATCAAAGACGACATCGTGGACTGGCTCACCGAGCAGGGCATCACCATCGAGGGGCGCCCGATCCTCTGGTTCCACCCGTCGGTGACGCCGGACTGGCTGCGCGAGAAGAATTTTTCCGAGGTCAAGAACTACGTCGAGAACCACGCCCGCGCTCTCGTCGGCCACTACGGCGACAAGATCCTGCACTGGGAGGTCGTCAACGAGTACCACGACTGGGCCAACGTCCACGACTTCACGCCCGAGCAGATCACCGAGGTCGTCCGCCTCGCCTGTGAGACGACCCACGACGTAAACCCGAAGGTCGACCGGCTCATCAACAACTGCTGCCCCTACGCCGAGTACGCCGCCGACGGATACACCGCCCACGGCTCGTCGCTGCGCCCGCTCCGCACGCCGCGCCAGTTCGTCGCCGACCTCGTCGAAGCCGAGGTGCCGTTCGAGACCGTCGGGGTGCAGATGTACTTCCCCGAGCGCTCGCTCGCCGACATCGTCCGCCACGTGGACCGGTTCGCCGCCTTCGGCAAGCCCGTCTACCTCACCGAGATCGGCGCGACCTCCGGCCCCACGCGGGCCGATGTGATGCTGGAGCGGATGGAGCTGCAAGGGCCGCTCTACGACTGGCACCGCCCGTGGGACGAGGACCTGCAAGCCGACTGGCTCGAACAGCTCTATACCGTGCTCTACGCCCGGCCCTACGTCGACGCGCTCAACTGGTACGACTTCGCCGACTTCCGCACGTTCATCCCGAACGGCGGCCTGGTCCGCGAGAACGCTTCGACGAAGCAATCCTACGAGCGGCTGCAGGGCCTCCTCGGCGACTGGAACCGGCTGCCCGACGCAGGTTAGTTGCATCGATGCCTGCGATCCACATCGATACCGACATCGGGGGCGACATCGACGACCTATGCGCCCTCGCGATGGTCCTCAAGTGGCCCAGTGCCAACCTGCTCGCTGTCACGACCGTCTCGGACGACGCCGGGAAGCGGGCCGGGTACGCCCGCTACGTCCTCGACCTCGCCGGCCGGAGCGACATCCCCGTCGCCGCCGGGGCCGACATCGCGCTCGGACGCTACACGCCCATCCCTGGATTCCCGGACGAAGCCGCGTACTGGCCGGAGCCCGTACCTCCTTATCCGACACCGCTCGATGAGGCGCTCACGTTGCTCGAAGGGAGCATCGAGCAGGGGGCCGTCATCGCGGCCATCGGGCCGTACACGAACCTCGCGCTGCTCGAAGAGTGGTCGCCCGGCATCCTCCGCCGCGCGCGGCTCGTCCTCATGGGCGGGTACATTTTTCCTCCCCGAGCGGGGTATCCGCAGTGGGGAGCCGACGCCGACTGGAACGTGCAGGTCGATGCCGAGGCGGCGCACCGCGTCCTCCGGTGTTCGGATCCCGTGCTCGTCCCGCTGACGGTGACGGTCGAGACGGCGTTGAGGCGAGCCTATTTGCGCGAGCTTGAGCAGGCCGGATCGATCGGTGGCCTCATCGCGCGGCAGGCCGAGGTGTTCGCCCGTGACGAGGGGTACGAAGCGGCGCTCGGCCAGACCTGCGCGGCCCTTCCGGACGACACCATCAACTTCCAGCACGACGCGCTGACGTGCGCCGTCGCGCTGGGGTGGAGCGAGGGTGTCGAACTCAGCGAGGTGCCGCTGACGGCCGACCTCGACGACGGCTCGCTGCGTCTGCGCATCGACGAATCGGGCAGGCCCACGCGGGTCGTGACTCGTGTGGACGGCGGTGCCTTCAACGCGACGTGGCTGGAGATGGTGGTTCGGTAACTGGCTCCGCGAGCACGTCCTCTCTACCTCATTTCTACTCTCTCATCTCATGGAATACCGCACACTCGGCAACACCGGTCTCCGCGTCAGCTCACTCGGCTTCGGTGGGTCCGAACTGGGCTACGACAGCGTCCCACAGCCCGACGTGGACCGCCTCCTCGGCGCGGCGCTCGATGCCGGGCTCAACGTGCTCGACACGGCCGCGTGCTACTTCGACAGCGAGGAGAAGATCGGCCGTGCGCTCGAAGGTCGGCCACGCGATAGCTACCTCCTTTTCACCAAGTGCGGCCACGCCTCCGGCCTCGACCTGCCGGACTGGTCGCCCGAACTTGTCGAGGCCAGCCTGGAGCGGAGCCTCCGCCGGCTGAAGACGGACCACGTCGACCTCCTCCAACTCCACAGTTGTTCCGCCGCCGACCTCCGCCGGGGCGATCTCATCGAGGCGCTCGAACGTGCCCGCGACGCCGGCAAGACCCGGTTCATCGGCTACAGCGGCGACGGCGAGGACGCCCGCTACGCCGTCGAATGCGGCCGTTTCGACACGCTCCAGACCTCGATCAACCTCGCCGATCAAGAGTCCCTCGACCTCACGTTACCGATTGCACGCAAGCAGGGGATGGGTGTGATCGCGAAGCGCCCGCTCGCCAACGTGGCGTGGCGGATTGGGCAGCCGCCCGAGGAAGACCACGAGGACAGCGTGCTCGATAAGGACGGCTACGGCGACGAGTACGCCCGCCGCTTCGAAGCGCTGGACTACGCATTCCTCGGAGGCGCGCTGCAGGACGCCGTGGCGATGGCGTTGCGCTTCACGCTCAGCGTCCCCGGTGTGGATACCGCCATCGTCGGGACGACGAAGCCGGGGCGCTGGCAGCAGAACGCAGACCTGATGGTGGCCGGTCCGCTACCGGAGCGGGCGTACGAGTCCATCCGGCAGCGGTGGCGTGAGGTGGCCGGCAGAGACTGGGTCGGCCAGGGCTGAATGGTTCACGAACCGGGCTACTCGGCGAGCGCGGCGAACGTCGGTTGCAGCGCCGGGTAGAGCGCGCGGTAGGAGGCGTAGAGGGTTTCGTACCGAGCCACTGCCTCCGAGTTAGGACTCGTGTGGCCTGAGGCGTGCACCGTCGCGTCGCAGGCGGCATCCACGTTCGGCCACGCTCCCGCGCCGACGCCAGCCAGCAGCGCCGCGCCGTAGGCCGCGCCCTCGGTCGTGTTCACCGTCACGAGTTCAGCGTTAAGCACGTCGGCGAGGATCTGACGCCAGAGCGGGCTCCGTGCGCCGCCGCCGGAAACGCGGACCTCGTTCGGCGCGGGGAGTCCGGCCTCCTGCATCAATCGGAACCCGTCACGCAGGCCGAACGCCACGCCTTCGAGCACGGCACGGGTGAGGTGCGGTCGGGTGTGCCGCACCGTGAGGCCGACGAATGCGCCGCGCGCGAGTGGGTCCGGGTGCGGCGTCCGCTCACCGGTAAGGTAGGGGAGGAAGAGGAGGCCATCGCTACCGGGCGGGATGTCGACGGCGGGTGCGAGGAGATCGTCGAAGGAGACGTCGGGAGCCAGCGTGTCGCGGTACCAGCGGAGGCTGCCGGCGGCCGAGAGCATCACGCCCATGAGGTGCCAGCGGCCGGGTACGGCGTGGCAGAAAGCGTGCAGTCGCCCCTCCGGCTCCACGAACGGCTCGTTCGCCGTAGCGAAGACGACGCCGGAGGTGCCGAGAACGAGGCTCACCACGCCCTCGCGCACCGCGCCGACGCCGACGGCCCCCGCCGCCTGATCGCCGCCGCCGGCCACGACCGGCGTACCCACCGCGAGGCCTGTTGCTTCCGCGGCCTCGGCCGAGATGGTGCCGGTGAACTCCGGCCCTTCGTGCGTCGGCGGGAGCCACTCGGCCGGGACGTCGAGCGCGTCGAGGACGTGGGCAGACCAGTCGCGGCGGCGGAGGTCGAGGAGGAGGGTGCCAGCGGCCCCGGCCTTGTCGGTGGCGAACGCGCCGGTGAGCCGGTAGCGGACGTAGTCTTTAGGGAGGAGGAGGTGCCTGATGCGGTCGTACACGTCAGGCTCGTGATTGCGGACCCACAGCAGTTTCGGTGCGGTGAAGCCGGTGAGCGCGTCGTTTCCCGTCTCCTCGATGAGCCGCTTGTGGCCGACGCGCTCGCGGATCTCCTCGCATTCGGCAGCGGTGCGTTGGTCGTTCCAGAGAATCGCCGGGCGGAGGACGCGGCCGTCCGCGTCGAGCAGGACGAGGCCGTGCATCTGACCCGTCAGCCCCATGGAGGCAACCTCGGATGGGGCGACGCCGCTCTGCTCCAACACGGCCCGGATGCTGCGCGCGGCGCCATCCCACCAGAGCGCCGGGTCCTGCTCGCTCCAGAGCGGCCGCGGCGTCTCGTAGTCGTACTCCGTCGCGGCGACGGCGACGGCGGCACCGGCGGCGTCGATGAGGAGCGCTTTCGTGGCCGTCGTGGACACGTCGACGCCGAGGAAGTAGGGCATATGGCTTGGGACAAACGTTTGCGCTACCTTACAAGATACGACCCGGACGACAACGAAGCGCGTGGAACGCCGCGCTTTGCCCTCAGACTCCAGACCCTCCCGATGATGACGCGTGCGATCCGCTGTCTCGCCCTCTCAACCCTCGTTCTCCTCGTGTCGAGCGCCGAGGCGCAGACGGTCGAGCTGACCCAGCGCGACGCGACCGTGTGGGGGCAGGAGCAGGTCGTGCGCGGCACGCTCGACGGGGCTGCCGCCGGGACGCTCTTCGTCAACGACGAGGAGATCCCCTTCGCGGCGACCGGCGGCACGTTCGCCGTGCCCGTCGTGCTCGGCGAGGGCACGAGCGAGATCGTGGCGTGCGTCGGCGCCGTGTGCTCGGACCCACTCTTCTTAACGCTCGGCTACGAGCTTCGACCCGAGCTCCACCTCGTCGCCACGGTCGCCGAGCGCGAGGTGAGCTTCGAGGGCCACGTCCTCGCCAACCCCGCCGGCGGCGCGCTGGCGTTCGAGTGGGAGGAGGACCCTGACAACCCGCAGCCGCTCGGCCTCGCCGTGTTTTCCGACACGACCGCCGCCGCGAGCGTCTCCGGTGATGCCGCGCCCGGCGAGTACTACGTCAACCTCACCGCCACCGACGCCGACGGCGGCGTCTTCCGAGCCCGCACCTTCGTCACCGTCACCGCCGACGAGGTCACGCCGTTCGACATCGAGGAGGACTACGCCGCCTGGATCGATAGCGCCGTGATCTACGAGATCTCTCCGTTCTACTTCCAGCGCAGCGCCCCGAGCCGCTTCGTCGCCATCGAGGAGCGGCTGCCGGAGCTGGCCGACCTGGGCGTCAACACGATCTGGCTCCAGCCGGTCTACCCCACCGCCAACGGCGGGCAGGCGTACGACGTGATCGACTACTTCGGCATCTGGAGCACGCTCGGGACCGAGGAGGAGCTCCGCTCGCTGATCGCGACGGCGCACGGGCTCGGGATGCGCGTCCTCTTCGACATCGTCCCGAACCACACCTCCATCGAGCACCCGTACGCCGAGGACGCCATCGCCCACGGCGAGGCCTCGCACTACTACGACTTCTACCAGCGCGCGTTCGACGGCGTCCCCTATTCGCAGCACTACAACCAGCGCGACGTGGGGGCGATGACGTTCGTCTACTACTTCTGGGAGGACCTCGTCAACCTCGACTACCACAACCCCGAGGTCCGGCGCCACCTGACCGAGGCGGGGCGCTACTGGGTCGAGGAGTTCGACATCGATGGCTACCGGATTGATGCCGTCTGGGGCGTCAACGCGCGGAACCCCGAGTTCATGCAGGAGTGGCGCCTGGCGCTGAAGCGGGTGAAGCCGGAGGTCCTCCTGCTCGGCGAGGACAAGGCCACCCGCCCCGAAGTCTTCGACCGGCGCTTCGACGTCGCCTACGACTGGTACCCCGAGGAGAGCTGGGTTTCGCACTGGACCTGGGAGGTCGATTACAGCGCGGTCACGAGCCGGACCATCTTCAACTACGCCTCCGAGGGCACGCGCTCGCAGCGGCTGCGGGCGTCGCTCACGAACCAGGGCAACGGCTGGGCCGAGGACGCGAAGGTGCTCCGCTTCATGGAGAACAACGACACGTTCCGTTTCATCGACACGCACGACCTCGCGCGGACGAAGATGGCCGGCGCGCTGCTGTTCTCGCTCCCCGGCATCCCGCTTCTCTACAACGGGCAGGAGATCGGACGCCGCACCCACCCGTACTCGACGTACACCATCTTCGGGCCCGGCTCCATCGCGTCGCAGGACAGCGAGGGGCTCTTTCCGTACTACCGCCATCTGCTCTGGCTCCGCGAGGCGTTCCCGGCCCTCACCAGCGACCACTTCGAGGAGGTTGCCGTCTCTCCGCTCCCGGTCGCGGCGCGCACGTTCGCATACCGGCGGTGGGCCGAGGAGGAGAACCTCTTCGCCGTGATCAACATGGCCGCGGAACCGGTGCAGGCCGAGCTCGCGCTGCCAGTCGGGGACCTCGGCGTCGAGCCGGGCGAGACGTACGTCCTCACGGACCTCTTCAGCGGCGAGCCGCGCGAGGTGGTGGGTGCTGAGCTGGAGGCGCTGAGCATTGAGGTTCCGGGATACACCACGCGTCTCTTCGTGCTGGCCGACTCCGTGGTGGTCGTGCCGACGCCCGCCGAGCCGGGCCCGGGAGCGGCATCGGAAACGTTCACGCTCGCGCAGAACTACCCGAACCCCTTCAGCGGCCGGACGACGATCGAGTACGCGGTGGCGCGTACCGGGCCGGTCGTGCTCACGGTGTACGACGTGCTCGGGCGTGAAGTAGCCACGCTGGTGGATGCGGTAGAGCCCGCCGGCTCCCACCGCGTCGCCTTCGACGCCCGTGCGCTGCCGAGCGGGATATACATGTACCGGTTCGAAGCGGACGGTGTAACGATGGCGCGGCGGATGACGCTGGTCCGCTGAGCCGCTTCACACGACGGCTGACTATCCCCGCCTCCGGGCTATGGCTCGCCTCCAGCCCAGAACGTCCGTAAAGTCTACCCGAACGGCTACGAGGCCGTCGAGGACGCCTCCTGCGCCGTCGAGGAAGGCGAGTTCGTCGTCTTCGTCGGCCCCTCCGGTTGCGGCAAATCCACCCTCCTGCGCATTATCGCCGGCCTCGAGCCCCTCTCCGGGGGCCGCCTCATTATCGGGGACCGCCTCGTGGCCGAGCCCGGGAACGAGCTGCCCCCGAAGGACCGCGACGTGGCGATGGTCTTCCAGAACTACGCGCTCTACCCCCACATGAGCGTGGCCGAGAACATGGTCTTCGGCCTGAAGATCCGGAAGTTCCCCCGTCCCGAGATCGACGCCCGCGTGGCCGAGGCCGCCCGTATCCTCGGGCTCGAGCCCGTGCTCGCGCGGAAGCCGGGCCTGCTCTCGGGCGGGCAGCGCCAGCGCGTGGCCGTCGGCCGGGCCATCGTGCGGAAGCCGGCCGTGTTCCTCTTCGACGAGCCGCTCTCGAACCTCGACGCGAAGCTCCGCGTGCAGATGCGCACCGA
>JBBSMX010000114.1:0-13600 GCA_038232935.1 Rhodothermales bacterium
CGCTTATTCCATCCCAAGAGCGCCTTTTTCGATTAAACGATATGCCCGATTCAGACCCGACATCGATAAAAGGAAGCGGCGATCTGCTCTGGCTGCACGCAATTGCAGGTCCGCGTTCTTGAAAAGGCCAAAGTCCAGCTCAGACCGCCATGATGTCCTGCTCCTTCTTTTGGAGCATCTCGTCCACCTTCGCCACGTACTCGTCGGTGAGGGTCTGGAGGCGCTCCTCGCTCTCGTAACGCATGTCCTCGGAGAGGCTCTCGGCCTCGGTGGCTTTTTTGATCTCGTCTTTCGAGGCGCGGCGGACGTTGCGGATCGCGATCTTCGCGTCCTCGCCCTGAGCGCGGGCCGCCTTCGCGAGCTCTTTCCGGCGCTCCTCAGTCAGCGGGGGGATCGAGATGCGGATGAGGGTGCCGTCGTTCGTCGGGTTGAGGCCGAGGTTGGCGGCCATGATCGCGCGCTCGATCTGCGGGAGCGTGCCCTTGTCCCATGGCTGGATCACGAGGAGGTCGGTCTGCGGCGCGCTCACGCTGGCGACCTGGTTCAGCGGCATCTGCTGGCCGTAGGCGTCGACGCGGACTTCGTCCACCATGCTGGAACTGGCACGGCCGGCGCGGATGTGGTTGAGCTCGGTGGCGAGGTGCTCCAGCGACCTGTGCATGTGCTGGCGCGCGTCGGCGAGGATCTGCTTGAGGGTGGTGTCGATCATGGGGCCGTAGCAGCGATAGGGTTCGGAGTGGCAACGTCGGCGTCGTCGGCGAACGTGCTGGTGTGCTCGTTCCACTGCACGAGGGTGCCGGCGGGCTCGCCGAGGAGGATGCGGAGGAGGGTCCCCGGCTTATCCATGTTGAAGACGAGGATGGGGAGGCCGGACTCCTGGCAGAGCGTGATCGCGGTGAGGTCCATCACCTTGAGGTTGCGGCGGATGACCTCCATCCCGCTGATCGTGGCGAAGCGCTTCGCGTCTGGGTCCCGTTCGGGGTCGGCCGTGAAGATGCCGTCCACACGCGTCCCCTTCAGCACGATCTCGGCGTCCACTTCGGCGGCGCGCAGGCTCGCAGCGGTGTCGGTCGTGAAGTACGGGTTGCCGGTGCCCGCGCCGAAGATCACGATGCGGCCCTTTTCGAGGTGGCGGATGGCGCGGCGGCGGATGAACGGCTCGGCGATCTCGTCCATTTCGATGGCAGACATCAGCCGGGTGTAGACGCCTTTCTGTTCGAGCGCGTCCTGCAGCGCCATCGCGTTGATCATCGTGGCGAGCATCCCCATGTAGTCCGCGTGCGCGCGCGACGAGACGGCGGAGCCTTCAGGCGAGACGCCGCGAAAGATGTTGCCGCCGCCGATGACGAGGGCGATCTCGGCCCCCGCCGCGAGCGCCTCTTTGAGCTCTTCGGCGTAGCGGTCGAGGACGGCGGGGTCGATGCCGAACTCCTTCTCGCCGAGGAGGGACTCGCCGCTGAGCTTGATGAGGACGCGGCGGTAGCGGAGGGGGGACGGAGGCGCAGCCATGACCGGGGGAGGGCGGAGAGGGAGGAGCGGGCGAAAAGTACGGCGCGGGCGGGGGGAAGCGCAATCGAGCGTTTCGTGCAGATACACGTAGGGGCGGGTTTCAAACCCGCCCCTACGCAACCGTTCCGACCGTGCCCGCTTTAGCCGCCGAGGGCGTAGCGGACGTAGCGGACGACCTCGAACCCGCTCTTCTTCAGCATCTCCTCGACGGTCATCGAGGAGTCCTTCACGAAGGGCTGGTCCACGAGCACGTTGTCCTTGTAGAACCGCTCCAGCTTGCCCTGCGCGATCCGGTCGAGGATGTGGTCCGGCTTGCCCTCGTTGCGGGCAGCCTCGCGGCCGATCTCGAGCTCCTTCTGCTTCACCTCCTCGGGTACTTCGTCCCGATTGGCGGCGACCGGGTTCATCGCGGCCACCTGCATCGCCACGTCGCGGCCGGTGACTTCGGCCTCGCCCTCGCCGCGCATCTCGACGAGCACGCCGAGCTTGGCACCGGGGTGGATGTACGTCACGATCTGGTTGCCGTCGGCAGCGTGGAGGATCTCGAAGCGGCGGACCTCGATCTTCTCGCCGATCTTGCCCGTCATGTCGGTGATGGACTCCCCGACGGTGCGGCCGCCTTCGAAGTCGAGCGTACGGAGCGCGTCGGCGTCGGCGGGGCGCTCGCGGAGGATGAGCGCGGTGATGCGGTCGGCGTAGCCGGTGAAGTCCTCGTTGCGGGCGACGAAGTCGGTCTCGGAGTTGACCTCGGCGATCACGCCGACGGCGTGGTCGTCGGTGGTGGCTGTCGCGATGACGCCCTCGGAGGCCTCGCGCTCGGCGCGCTTGTCGGCCACCTTCTGGCCTTTCTTGCGGAGCAGCGAGATGGCCTCGTCGAAGTCGCCGTTGGCTTCTTCGAGGGCCTTCTTGCAGTCCATCATCCCGACGCCGGTGGTGTCGCGGAGGCGCTTAACGTCTTTGGCGGAAATCGTGCTCATGAAAGTGCGGGTGTTAGAGAGTCGTTCGGGGTAGAGAGGGGGAGGGCTGTACGCAACGGCGGCGCAGCCGGTCCGTGAAGGAGCCCGTGCTGCGCCGCGCCTACGGCGAAGAGCGCTTAGGCTCAGCCCTCGGCGGTTTCGGCCTCGGCGGCCTTCGTCGCTTCGGTGTCCTGCTGGCGCTTCTCCTGCTCGGCCTTCTGCGCCTCGCGCTCCATCTCGCCGGCGCGCGAGCCCTCGGCAATCGCGTCGGCGATGGCACGGGTGACGACCTGGATCGACTTCATCGCGTCGTCGTTGGCGGGGACGCCGTAGTCGACGAGGTCGGGGTCGCAGTTGGTGTCGAGGAGGGCGAAGACGGGGATATCGAGCTTGCGGGCCTCCTGCACGGCGATGTGCTCGCGGTTGGTGTCCACGACGAAGAGGGCGTTCGGGAGGCGGCCCATGTCGGCGATGCCGCCGAGCGTCTTCTCCAGCTTCTCGCGCTCGCGGCGGAGCGTGAGCCGCTCCTTCTTCTTGAGCTGGGTGAAGGTGCCGTCGGCCTCTTCACGGACGAGCTGCTCCATCCGACGGATCGAGCGGCGGATGGTCTGGAAGTTGGTGAGCATGCCGCCGAGCCAGCGCTCGGTGACGTAGGGCATCCCGGCGCGCTCGGCCTCGGTCTTGACGATCTCCTGCGCCTGCTTCTTGGTGCCGACGAAGAGGATCTTCCGGCCGCGCCCGGCGATCCGGCCGGCGGCGGCGGCGGCCTCGTCGAGCATCGCCTTCGACTGCTTGAGGTCGATGATGTGGATGCCGTTGCGCTCCATGAAGATGTACGGGGCCATCTTCGGATTCCAACGGCTGGTGAGGTGCCCGAAGTGGGACCCCGCGCGGAGCATGTCTTCGATTGAAACGTCTGCCATGAGGATAGGTCTGGGTTTAATCCGCCACCGCCGTCACCTGCAGGCGGCGATCCCGCGCTCCGCGTTTCGGAGTCCGGGACACCCGCCGCCGCATCGGGCAGTGTGAGTGATGAGAGGGTTTGGGGTTGTGAGTTTAGGGTTGATGGGTAAAAAAACCTCAAACCCCAAACTCATAACCCCCGACCGAAGCGCGCTAGCGCTTCGAGAACTGGAAGCGTTTGCGGGCCTTCGGCTGGCCGTACTTCTTGCGCTCGACCATCCGGGGGTCGCGCGTCAGGAGGCCGGCGTCGCGGAGGGGCTTGCGAAGCTCCTCGTTGTAGAGGAGGAGCGCGCGGGCGATTCCGAGTTGCGTGGCCTCGGCCTGGCCGGTGAGGCCGCCGCCCTTCGCGTTGACGAGCACGTCGAACTGGCCGGCCGTGTCGGTCACGGTGAACGGCGCGCGGAGGGCGCGCTGCCGCGCCTCCGTCGGGAGGTAGGTCTCGAGCGGCTTCTTGTTGATGACGATGTTGCCGCTGCCGGGGCGGAGGTAGACGCGCGCGACGGCGGTCTTCCGCCGGCCGATAGCCTGGTACTGGGTCAATGCCATGAGGGTGAGGCTGTTAGCTGGTGGCTATTAGCTTGTAGCTCTCTGCCGCCGAAGCCAACAGCTAAGAGCCAAAAGCCTTTTTTAGAGATCGAGCGGCTGAGGGTTCTGGGCCTCGTGCGGGTGCTCGGACCCGGCGTAGACCTTGAGCTTCTTCGCCATCGCCCGGCCGAGGCGGTTGTGGGGGAGCATCCCCTTGACCGCGTTCTCGATGATGAACGTCGGCTTCTTCGCGCGCATCTCGCGCGGCGTGGTCGTAGTGACGCCGCCGGGGTAGCCGCTGTGGCTGAAGTACTCCTTGTTCATCTCCTTCTTCCCGGTGAAGCGCGCTTTCTCCGCATTCACGACGACGACGAAGTCCCCGGTGTCGAGGTGCGGGGTATAGGAGGGCTTGTGCTTACCGCGCAGGATCGCGGCCACGCGCGCGGCGAGCCGCCCGACAACCTGATTCTCGGCGTCGACGACGTGCCACTGCTGGTCGATGTCGTTGACCTTGGCGGGGACGGTCTTGAAACTGTTGTGGTCCATAACTGAAAGCGTGGAAACGGGAGAGCCGCACGGGCGGCGCGACGGGAGCAGGGCAAGGTAGGAAGCGAGGCGGGCGCAGTAAAGCAAATTTAGAAAGAAGCCCTCTCCTAAAATCTGCTTCGACACTTCCGTCCCGGGACACGGCGGACGGGCAGCACCGGAATAATGACGGTTCGTACTTCGTCTCCGCTTCGTACCTTTGACACCCGCGCGGTTCAGGCTCACCCCGGTTTCCTCTCGTATGGGAGGGCAGGCGAGGCGTCGAGCTCGTACGCTCGTGTACCGGCTCTCCCGTTATCCCCAGCCGTCGCCTATGACGCTCAAGGCCACCATGCGTTCGCTGGACGAGGTTGCCGCCTACCTCCCATTCCACGTCGATGATCTGGAGAAGGCGAACGAGGCCTTTCAGCGGTGGCATGCGAGGGGGGAGGCCGAGGACCTCGAACTCGTCGAGCTCTGGGCGTACTGCTACATCCGGCGCTATTTCATCGCGAAGTTCCTGCGGGACAGCGTCCACGGCCCCACCTCTCTCGACCAACTCGTTGGCAAGGCCTTTATTCGGACCCGGGATAACCTCGACCGGGTCCGGCAGCCCGAGCGGTTCGCGAGCTGGGTCAGCGTGATCTGCAAAAACACCTTCATCAACTTCCTCCGACGCTACCGCGAGCAGACCGTTCTGCTAGACGAGGCGCGTACCCCGTCCCCTCCCCGCCCCGAGCACTTCGAGAACGACCGGCTGGCCGCTCGCCGCGCCGTAGAGCATGCCATCGAACGGCTCCCGCCATCGCTCCAAGAGGTCGCCCGTCTGCGGTTTCTGGAGGACCGGCCCTATGAGCACATCGCCGAAGCCACGGGCCGGCCGATCGCCTCCGTGCGCTCGTACGTGAACAAAGCTGTGGTGCGGCTGCGGGAGGATCCGGAGTTGGTCGCTCTCCTTCAAGAGATTCAGATGTAGCCGAGGTTATGCGGCCGTCGCCGCGTTGTCTATAGAGGCGCCCGCGCAAGCACATCGCCTCTCGACCAGCGTGTGGCTGCTGTGACGACGTATGGTCTATGACCCCCATGGATAAGATCGAAGCCCTCCTTCTCAACTACGACGAACTGCCTACGGCCGAGCGGGCGGAGGTGGATGCCTATCTCGCCGAACACCCAGAAGCGGCTCCGCTGCTGGCCGAAGGCCGGGCGCTGCGGGCCCTCCTGGAGGAAGCGGCCCGCGCTGGAGCCGACGTGCCCGACGCCGAAACGGTCGCGCAGTACGTCGCAGCGCAATACATGGCGCAGCACCCGCTTCCGCCGGACCTCGCGGCCCTCGGGCGGCGGATCGAAGCGACCTTCGCGGAGCATCCGGAGGTGGAGCGCCAGTACAGCATCATGCGCGACCGGCTGAAGACGCTCACGACCGGCGCGGAGTCGCCGCGGGCGCAGTTCCAGCGTCTGACGGGACGGCGTCTGGGAGGCGCACAGCACGCGAGCGCGCCTCCTCGCTCCGCGCCCCCCGCGCTCGCTTCGAGGCACACGACCGATCGTAATGATCGCTCACGGGGATGGCGGACTTCCGTCGTCGACCGTCACGCCCTGCCGCTGTTGCAGCGCGTGTCGCTGCCTCGCCTCGCCTTCGCTGCCACGTTCGCCCTCGTGCTCCTTTATAGCGGCCTCGTGGTCGCCGGCCGGGCCGGTCAGCCCCAGAATGTCCGCCTCGCCGATCTGGGTGCTGTGGAGACCGAGTTCGCAGGGCTCCGGCTTCGGGGGGCCGATGGCGAGATGGACCCCGCAGCGGACCGATACGCTGAAGCCTTAGAGGTGCTGCACGACGCACGGACTTCTACCCTCGGTCTCTTTCCGCGCTACGAGTCGGAGAAGCTAAACGAAGCCATCGGCCTGCTCAAACAGGCGGTGGAACTGGGAGGGCAGGATTCTGCGCTAGGCCTGGAGGCGTGGTTCCTCATTGGGAAGATCTTGCTCTACGAAGGCGACTTCGAACCGGCCCGCGCCGCCTTTCAACTCGTCGTGCAGAGGCAAGGG
This sequence comes from Rhodothermales bacterium, assembly GCA_038232935.1. Lineage (GTDB taxonomy): Bacteria > Bacteroidota > Rhodothermia > Rhodothermales > JANQRZ01 > JBBSMX01. The sequence goes on from JBBSMX010000114.1 coordinate 6,522, forward strand.
CTTAGCGCCCCGGATGCCCAGCGCATCCTCGACCAGCTCAGACCGGCACCGGCCGTCGACGGAGCGTAACGAGAGCATCGGGGCAGAGGGCTCTGAACTGCGACGGCCCCGGAGGACATCCACGCGAAGCAGATGCGGTATTGATCGTTGATGCGGTGGAGTGCTGCCCTCGGCGGTGCAGGAGGGGCACCGATAGCACGCAGCGCGTGCTGCAAGGAGTTTCGGCTATTGTGCTCACCCCTTCGATTGCCGCCGCTCCCTCGACGCCGTCGGCTGCGCCGTAATTGGGGCGGCGTTGTAGCCGTACGCATTGCGGAAGTGCAGCCGGGTGCCTATCGTAGAGGTACTCTTACTCGCGCCTGCCCTATGCCTGCCGCTTCCAACGCATTCTCCGCTTCCAACGCATTCTCCGAGGACGCCCTCATCGATCTCACTCTGCTCGCGCTCGTGATCGCCCATGGGGCCGACGCGGACCTCGACCCGCGGGAGGTGGACACGCTCGCGGAACGGCTGCACCGCCTCGCGCCGCACCTCAGCGGTGACGACGTGATCCGCATCGTGAAAGAGGGGGCCAAGGTCTACCTCGACACGCGGGTGGAGGGCGCCGAAACCGTCGTCCACCGCCTTGCCGGCGCGCTCACCCCCAACGATCGGGAGCGGGCGTACGAAGCGCTGGAGGCCGTCGCCGAGGCCGATGAGGAGATGCACCCCATGGAGTCTACGCTGCTGCGGCACGTCGCGGCGGCGTGGCGGCTGGACCGGGACTGAGGCGGCTAAACCTGTGCGGAGAGACATGCTCCGCTGCTGGGGCACCCCCACTCGTGGGCGTCCGGATGTCCTTGGAACTTCAGTTGCAGCGCGGGCGCATCGGGCCGGTCGGGAGGCCGGAGTCGTCGCCGCAGAGGACGCCCTCGGGGAATTCGTCGCCGCCGTCCAGAGAGAGGAAGGCAAGCGGAGCCGCGACGAGGGTGAGCCACCACGGCAGGCCGGCCGTAGCTAGGGGCGGGACCGGGCCGGGCACGTCCGTCGTCGGGACACCGCCGGGGAAGCCGCCGGTGACGGGCGGGATGCTGCGGAGCGGCGGGAGCCCGGCGATGGGCGGCACGTCGGGCGGCGTCTCGACGGTCGGGACGGTCGGCCGGCGGGGGCCGGGCTGGTTCGGGCCGGTACCGGTAATCGGGTAGGGCGGGACGTAGCCGGTGCGCGTGGCCTGCGGCTGACCACAGCAGCAGCAGCACGTCCGGACCGTCACGCGGACGCGGACGTTGCCGCTGGGGTCCACCTCGCGCTTCTCCGTGACCGGCGGCTCGTTGTAGGCCGTGCTGTCGCACGGGGCCGGGCGGACGTCTACCTCGACGTCGACGCCGGGGCGGTCGTCGTCGTTCTGAGCTGCACCCGTGCGGTCGCAGCCGACGACGCCGACGAGGAAGGCGAACAGGAGAAAGGATGCGACCGCACCGGCGACGAAGTGGCGCACGCGCGTGCTTTTATGACGGGGGCGGGGGTACGATTTCATCTTAGACCTCGCGAGTGGCGAGTAAGGGGTGGGATCGGCCTATGCGTTTGGATAGAGAACGTTGAGCGGCATCGGAATAGGACAGAGAAAGCATAGGCATCACGTGCTATTCTTCCGGTGCCTTCATGCGAACGACGAGCCTCTGCACGAGGCCGGCATCGTCGGGAAGGAGGCCGGCAGCGGGGAGGCGGGAGACGAGTTCGGCCCAACGCGGGTCCTGTGCATAGGCGCGGGCGAGGTACGGCATCGCCTCTTCCACGCGCCCTATGCTCGCAAGCGTGATGCCGACCCAAAACGGAGCCTCTCCGTTGGTCATTTCGTCACGTGCGAGTTCCATCGCCGCGCTGTAACTGGCCATCGCGGCCTCGATATCGCCCTCAGTAACGTGCTCGTCACCGGCGTTGAGCTGCTGGTAGGCGCGCTGGAGTCCGACGAGCCGTCGCAGCTCTTGAACCGGCTCCGGGTGGTCCTCGATGCGGAGGTCGAAGATCCGGTCCAGCCACGGCTTTCCGGTGGATTCGGCGCGGACGACGACGAGCGCCGCGGACTGCTTGCCGCGGATGTCGCCGCCTTCGCCCTGGGCGGCTTCGAGGGCTGCAAGGAGGCGCTCGGCGAGGTCGCCCTCCGACCGTTCGTAGGCCTCGGCCATCGCGTCCCAGACCGTCGCCTGCTCCATCATGTTAGCCTGCACGGAGTAGCCGTCGCCGGTGCGATGGCCGGCGGCTGCGATGGCGCGGCTGCCGGTGTGGACGGCGACATTGCCCTCGGCATCCACGAAAGCGACTTGCCGGACGGCCTCGCCCTCGTCCGTCGAGGTGAGCGCGTCGAGGGCCTGCTGCGCGCTCCGGCCCATCCGCATCAGCTCTAGGCCGAGCGGGCCATAGGCTGGCTCCACGAACGATTGCGTGGCGACGGCCCCGACGCCGGCCTCCGCCCACGGCACCACGCTGCCGACCGAGAACCAGTGCGACTGCACGGCGACGCCCATCTCCCCGGTCTCGGCGTCGCGGGCCACGATGGAGTACGTGGCGACGGGGCGGCGAGGCGTGTCGGTGGGGAACGCGGGCTGCGCGACGGTGGGAGACGCACACAGCAGGGCGAGCAGAAAAGCGAGGCGGCGCATAGTGGGGAGAAGGAGTATCATCGGGGGAGTAGAAAGTAAGGAAGCCGTCCCAATCCGAGACGATTAATCCGTGCTCACCCCGCTACCACGTCGTGCTCATGAAAATCGCCCTCGTCCAACAGCCCGCCGCCGATGATCGCATGGCCAACATACACAGGGGCCTATCCGCCGCGCGCCGCGCCGCCACCGAAGGGGCGGACCTCGTCTGTTTTTCCGAGCTCGCCTTCGAGCCGTTTTACCCGCAGCACTGCGCCACGCCCGACACGCTCGCCCGCGCCGAGGCCATCCCCGGTCCCATCACGGAGGCATTCGCCGCCCTCGCACGGGAGCTCGGCGTCGTCCTCGTCCTCAACCTGTTCGAGCGCGACGAGGCGCCCAATGGGACCGTCCGGACGTTCGACACGTCGCCGGTGATCGACGCGGACGGAACGTTGCTGGGCCGCACGCGGATGATTCACATCACGGACTACGAGGGGTTCCACGAGCAGGGCTACTACGCCCCCGGCGACCGGGGCATGCCGGTCTACGACACCGCCGCCGGGCGCGTCGGGGTGGCGATCTGCTACGACCGGCACTACCCCGAGGTGATGCGGGCGCTAGCGCTCGGCAGGGCCGACCTCGTCGTGGTGCCGCAGGCGGGGTCGGTGGGGGAGTGGCCGGAGGGGCTTTACGAGGCCGAGATGCGGGTGGCGGCGTTCCAGCACGGCTACTTCACGGCGCTCTGCAACCGCGTCGGGCCGGAGGAGCGGCTGACGTTCGCGGGCGAATCGTTCGTGTGCAACCCAGCTGGAGAGGTGATCGCGCGGGCGGGGGCGGGGACCGAGGAGATCCTCTACGCCGACCTCGATCTCGCAGAGGTCGAGCGTTCCCACGCCCGGCAACTCTTCCTGCGCGACCGGCGGCCGGACCTGTACGCCGACTGGCTGGCGTGATAGCCGACGCGGGCGGACGATATCAGGGAGAGGAGGAATCCGTCGTGCCACCGCGCAGTTAGAGCGCCTCTCCTCTGGTCGCCTCCCCTGCATTTCTGCATGATCCGCATTCTCCCGGTGCTCCTCGTCGTGCTGCTCGTCGCCGCGGCAGGCTGCGAGATGGGTCGCTCTGAAGAAACCGCCCCGCCTGACTCGCTAGCGGTTCTCTCCGATACGGCGATCGTGGCTCGCCTCGCCGAATCCCGCCGCGCGGAGATGCGGCCGGGCCGCGAGCCCCTCGATCTCCGCTTCCCCACGGAGAACGACGCCATCTTCCGCGACCCCAGCGCATTCTACGCCAGCCTCGATCTGAACACCATCCCCGGCCTACGGCGGTACGGGTGGGAAGGAGGGCAGTACGGCTACGTGCGCAACCCGGCGAAGGGCTCGCGCGGGATGATCTTCGCCCGGCCCCACGAGGGGCTCGACATCCGCCCACTCCATTTCGACGCGCAGGGCGAGCCGACCGACACCGTCCGCGCGATTGCCGGCGGCCGGGTCGTCTACGCGAATCGGGGACGGGGCAACTCATCCTATGGGCAGTACGTCGTCGTCGAGCACACGTGGGACGGTGCGCCGGTCTACAGCCTCTACGCGCACCTCGAACGGGTGGACGTGAATGCGTCGGACTCCGTCGCGGCGGGGGGCCCGCTCGGGCGACTTGGTTACACGGGGCGCGGCACGGCCAAGCACCGGGCGCACGTCCACCTCGAAGTCAATCTCCTCCTCAACAAGTATTTCCAGTCCTTCTTCAACAAGTACTACGGGAGCCACAACGGGCACGGCCTCTATTTCGGCCGCAACCTCGCCGGCCTCAACGTCGCAGCGCTCTACGCCGCGCACCAAGCGGATCCGACACTGTCGTTCACCGAGTTTGCCCGCCGCCAGCCCGTCGCCTACCGGATCGCGATCCCCGGCGAGTATCCGCTCGATGTGCTCGACCGCTACCCGTGGCTGGCCGACGGCGGCGTGACCGTCGCCGACACGGCCGAGGCTGGAGCGTGGGTCGTGAGCTTCACGCAGATGGGCGTGCCGGTGCGGATCGGGCGGCAGCCGCAGCCGGTGACCGCCCCCGAGGTGGCGTGGGTCGCGCCCGAGATCGAGCGCCTCCGCCTCAGCACCAATGGGATGCTCGCGCGCGGGGACTCGACGTACCACCTCACCCGCGACGGCAAAGCCGCCGCCGCCCTCCTCGCCACGAGCGAGCGCGGTGTGCCGCCTTGGTTCTAGCATCACGCGCAGATCGTCGCAGCGGGGCGATATTGGAGTACGGACACCTCGCCCCCGCCATGCCCGACGCCTCACCTGTTCGGATCGCCATGTGGTCCGGCCCCCGCAACATCTCGACCGCGCTGATGCGCGCGTGGGGCAGTCGCGCCGACACGGCCGTCGTGGACGAGCCGTTCTACGCTCACTACCTCCAGGCTACCGGCCTCGCCCATCCTGGCCGCGCCGAGATCCTCCGCTCGCAACCGACCGACTGGCGGGCGGTGGCGGACGTGCTCATCGGGCCGGTTCCCGACGGTAAAGCCATCTACTACCAGAAGCACATGGCCCACCACCTGCTGCCGGAGATGGTCGGGCCGTGGCTGGATGGGCTGCGCCACGCCTTCCTCGTGCGCGAGCCAACGGCCATGCTCATCTCGCTGCTGAAGGTAATCCCGGACCCGCGCCCCGAGGATACCGGGCTGCCGCAGCAGTGGGCGTTGTTCGAGCACGTCCGCGAGCAGACCGGCACCGTACCACCTGTGATCGACGCGCGCGACGTACTGGAGGACCCGCCCGGCCGACTCGCTGCGCTGTGCGAAAGCCTCGGCGTGCCGTACGACCCGGCGATGCTGGCATGGCCACCGGGGCCGCGCGCCACCGACGGCGTGTGGGCGAAGCACTGGTACGCCGCCGTCGAAGCATCGACCGGCTTCGCACCGACCACGCTGAAGCCTGCTCACCTCCCTCCCCGACTACGCCCCGTGCTAGCAGAGTGCGAGAGGTTTTATGAGAAGCTGCTGCCGCATCGGCTGCGCTGAGAAAAGCGGGACCCACCCCATCCACCCATACCTCCACTCCCACCGATGCTCCAGCAGTTCGACGAACGCAACCGCGACCTCCTCGTCAACATCAACGGCAACCTCGTCCACCGCGACCACGCCGGGGTCAGCCCGTTCGACAGCGTCGTGCAGGGCGGCGACGGGGTTTGGGAAGGGCTCCGGCTCTACGACGGAAAGGTCTTCCGCCTCATCGAGCATCTCGACCGGCTGCACGGCTCGGCCCGCGCCCTCGCCTTCGCCGAGATCCTGAGCCACGAGACGCTCGTCCGCGAGATCCGCCGGACGCTCGAAGCCAACGCCATGCGCGACGGCGTCCACATCCGCCTGACTCTCACGCGGGGTCCGAAGATCACGAGCGGGATGGATCCCCGCCTCAATCAGTCCGGCCCCACGCTCATCGTCCTCGCCGAGTTCAAGATGCCGGTCTACGACAAGGCCGGGCTCCGGCTCATCACCTCCTCCATCCGCCGGTTCCCGCCCGACTGCCTCGACCCGAAGATCCACCACAACAACCTCCTCCAGTCGATCCTCGCCAAGATCGAGGCGAACCACGCCGGGGCGGACGCGGCGCTGATGCTCGACAAGCACGGCTTCATCGCCGAGTGCAACGGGACCCACGTCTTCCTCGTGCTCGACGGGTCCGTGGTGACGAGCACGACGGACGCCTGCCCCGAGGGCATCACCCGGCAGACGGTGCTCGATCTCTGCGCCGCAAACGCCATTCCGCACGCGGTTCGGAACGTGTCCACCACGGAGGCCTACCGCGCCGACGAGATGTTCTGCACCGGCACGATGGGCGAGCTCACCGCCGTCACCGCGCTCGACGGGCGGACGATTGGAACCGGCGGCGTGGGGCCGATGACGCGGCGGCTCTCAGCGCTCTACGCGGAAGAGACGGCCCGCTCGGGGTTCGCGATCTTCGAAACGAACGCCGCGGAGGAGTAGGACCCGTTGCTGTCCTGCGGTGAGCGCAGGGGTGTTGCCCGTTGTACCCGGGGTGGGACTACAGCTTTGGCTGCTGGTGACGGCCGTTGATTCCCTAAGATGCTTTATGTGTTATATAGGCCCGATTGTGGTGTTAGGTGACGAAGCCTGACCGACGGTGAATCATCATTTACCTGTACCCCCCCCCCCATCAGCGAGTAGAGATTAAAAGACGTTATCCGGTCGGGCACCGGAATCGCCGCAGACGCTCACCGGCTTTGGCGAGGCTGGTCGAAGAACCTGAAGACGTGGGCCTTCTATAGCTAACCCGATGTGCAGGTTTTCAATCGGTGATGAGTTCGCTGAAGCGCAGCGGCGGCAGCCCCTGATGCTGACACAACGTCAGTCGCGGGTTGAAGTAGAGAACGGGTTGGCAAGTCGCTGCGTCGTGCGTAGGGTGGAGTTGACCACTCCCCTCGCACCAGCAACCCCGCCAA
>JBBSMX010000115.1:0-13545 GCA_038232935.1 Rhodothermales bacterium
GAAGTCGTCACTGAGGCAGTAGATTGTGGTGACCTGGTCGTCCATCGGGCGGGGGTGTTTGCGTTCGGAAGAAGGGGTTCTCCTGAGCTACGACACCCGCCCGTTGGGCGGCAAGGCATACCACACAACTTGGGTTACTACCGTGAGACGTACGACCGCGTCCGGATCCACCACAACCGGAACAAGCCGCCGACGTGGCTGCCGACCGAATCCGAGGCTCTGCGCGTCCAAGCCGGGCAGTCACCAAAGGATCGGACGAGGGCGCGGCTGCGCAATAACGCCCGCGCCATTGACGACCACGCGACGCACTTTGCCTCGCGCAGCTTTCAGGTGCTGTCCCGCAAGCGCTTCAAGCTGGTCTATGACGACGTGACGATCCGCGTGACGCCAGACTTCATCGTCCGCGAGCGCGGGAAGGAGAAGCTGGTGCGACTCTCCTGCAACGTGCCCAAGCCGTCCGATGACTACGTCAAAATCGTCTGCCAGGCGATGTTCGAGGCAGCGGTGCAAGAGGGCTGGCCGACGGGGCAGGCGATGACGCCCGGGCGCGTGCTCTTCCTCGATCTGCACCGGGGCACGCCCCACAAGGGCGCAGCAATGCGCTCGCGGATGCAGACCAACATCCAGGCCGCGTGCTTGCAGATCTCCGCGATCTGGGACACGATCTAGCCCGTACCGTCCGGGACGACGGACTGTCGTCGCCCTGGGCGAGTATTCTCCTACGCATGACCTACCTCACCCTCGATACGCTGGCAGAGATTAGGACGGGCTACACGGTCCGGGGCCGAGCGGAGCCGGGGCCGATCCGCCTCGTCCACATCGCCGACCTCGCGGGTGGGGGCGTGCTCGACCTCGACCGTGTCGAAGCGACAGCCGACGTCGAGCCCGGACCCGAGCACTGTCTCCGGGCAGGCGACGTGCTCCTCGCCTCGCGGGGCGAGAGCAACCCGGCTGCCCTCATCGAAGCCAACTCGCCCGACATCGTCGCGACTTCGCACCTCTACGTGATCCGCGCCGAGGACAAGCGGCTAGACTCTGCTTTTCTCGCGTGGTACCTCAACACGCGCCCGGCACAAGACTTCTTCGACGCGCACGCGCACGGGACGTATTCCGTCCGCCGCATCCGCCTCGACGATGTAGGAATGCTCCCGGTCCCGCTTCCCCCACTCGATGCCCAGCAGGGCATTGCGCGTGCGTCACGGCTAGCGCAGGATGAGGCCCACCTCGCCCGCCTCCACGCCGACCGCCGTCTCGCCCTCACCGAGGGCCTCCTCCTTCAGACTGCCAACGACCATGCCCGATAGCCTTCAGCAAAAAGTCAACGACGCCCTCTGGGACGCCTGTGATGCCCTACGCGGACCCGTCGACTCGACCAACTACAAGGAGTACATCCTCCCGCTGCTCTTCTATAAATACGTCAGCGACGTGTGGCGCGACGCCCGCGACGGCTACGAAGCCGAGTTCGCAGGGCAGGTCGAGGCCGAGACGCTCGTCGCCCGCAAGATGGGCCGCCTCGCCTTTCAGGTCCCGACGCCATTCGAAACGATTGCCCGTAAAGCGTCGCACGACGACAACCTCGGCGAGACGCTCAACAAGGCGTTCGTCGAGCTTGAAGAAGCCAATGGCGACCGCCTCGCCGACATGTTTCAGGACGTCGATTACAACTCGCCCAAGCTGGGCGACAAGCGCGAGGCAACCGAGCGGCTCCGCGTCCTCGTCGCCACCTTTGATCGCGAGGTGCTCGACTTCAGACCGTCGAAGCTGGGCAAGCGGCAGGACGTGGTGGGGAACGCCTACATGTTTTTGATTCAGAAATTTGCCGAGGGCGCGGGCAAGAAGCGCGGCGAGTTCTTCACCCCGCCCGAGGTCTCGCGGCTGCTCGCCCGCCTCGTGGATCCCCAGCCCGGCGACCGCCTCTACGACCCGACGATGGGCTCCGGTTCGCTCCTGATATCGGTCGCCGAGCACCTCCAGCACGCGCACGACACGAACGACTTTGCGCTCTACGGCCAGGAGATCAACCGTGACACGTGGGCGCTCGCCAAGATGAACGCCGTCCTCCACGGCTTCCCCGCCGCCCACTTCGAGCGGGGCGACACGCTCGCGGCCCCGAAGCATCTCGAAGACGGTGGGCTGATGACGTTCGACGTCGTCGTGGCGAATCCGCCGTTCTCGCTCAAGGAGTGGGGCTACAAACGCGCCGAGCTCGATGCGAAGGGCCACAACCGCTACCACCGTGGGCTCCCGCCCAAGACGCGCGGCGACTTCGCGTTCATCTCGCACATGATGGCGAGCGTCGTCCGCGACGGCGGGCGGATGGGCGTCGTCGTGCCGCACGGCGTCCTCTTCCGGGGCGGGCGCGAGGGCACGATCCGCGAGGCGCTCATCCGCGAGAACCTGCTGGAGGCGGTCATCGGGCTGCCCGAGAAGCTGTTCTACGGGACCGGCATCCCGGCGGCGCTCCTCATCTTCCGCTACGGCAAAACCACCGAGGACGTGCTGTTCGTCGACGCCTCGGCCGACTTCGAGGCGGGCACGCGGCAGAACAAGCTCCGCGACGACGTGGACAGCGAACGCGTCGTCCGGGCGCTCATGGCCTTCCGCACCGACCCCAGCTACGAGGGCGAGGAGAAGTACGCCCACCGCGCGACGTTCGAGGAGATCGAGGCCAACGACTTCAACCTCAACGTGAGCCGCTACGTGGACACCTACGAGCCCGAGCCGCTCATCGACCTGAAGGCCGTCCAGCGCGAGGTGCTCGGGCTGGAGCGCGAGCTGGCCTCCGTCCGGAAGGAGATGGACGCGGCCCTCGCCGCCCTCGGCCTCGCCATCAACGACGAGGAGCCCGCATGAGCGTTTATGCTCCCCCCATTCTCTCACCAACAGCGTCATCCCGAGCTTGTCGAGGGATCTCGACGCCTTCCCCGATGCCCCGAACCTTCTGGGTCTACCTCCTCGCCAGCCGGAGCCGCGCGCTCTACGTCGGCATGACGAACGACCTCGCCCGACGAATCACCGAGCATTGGGCAGGGCTCTCCACGCATACCGGGAAATACCGCATCGACCGCCTCGTCTACATGGAGGAACACCCGACGGCCCGCGACGCCATCGCCCGCGAGAAGCAGATCAAGGCCTGGCGACGCGAGAAGAAGGGGGCGCTCGTGGAGAGTGAGAATCCGACATGGCGAGATCTAGAGCCCTCGCGATATGCGCACACAAGTGAGACCCCTTCCACTTCGTCATTCCGAACCCCTCGGCTGCGCTCGGGGCAGGCTCCCGTGAGGAATCCCGACGCGCCCCGGTCCACCTCGGCCCTCGGTTCCGCCGCCGCGCTTGCCCCACGGCGTCGAGATCCCTCGGCTCCGCTCGGGATGACGAGAGGAGAGAGCGAAGCCGGCCCCGAGTCCCTCGATGCTGCTCGGGGCAAGCGCAGCCGAGAGGCTCGGGATGGCGAGGGGAAGAGAGATGGGGAAGGCTCCACGGACGAGGAAGCCTCATGAGCAAGCGCCCGCTCCCCGAGGCCGATTCGGCGCGTCCGCCGCGCGTGACGGACCGCCGCTGGCTGGAACGCTGGCGGGACGCACAGCCCGTGCCGCCCGCCGAGCGGTGGGCGGCGTTCGCCGCGCGCGACGACCTCCCCGCCACCAGCTTCGCCTTCGCCGCAAGCGCCGTCTACTCGTCCAACATCGAGGGCGTGGACCTCGACCTCGGCTCGTTTCTGGAATCCAAGACGCGCGACCTCGGCCCGGCCCGCGAGAAGGCCCGCGCCGAGGTGGCCGCGCTCGAAGCGGCCTACGCCTTCGCCCACGATCACGACCTGACCGAGGCGCACTGGCTCCGGGCGCACGGCCTCGCCGCGGCGACGCTGCTGGGCGAGGCCGCCGGACGCTACCGCGAGGGACGCGTGGGCGTCTACGGCGCGGGCGGGCTGGTCTACCTCGCCGTCGAGCCCGAGCACGTAGCCGAGGAGATGGCAGGCGTCTTCGCGGACGTGGCGGCGCTGCTGGCCGACGACCTCGCGCCCGACGAGGCACTCTACCACGCCGCGCTGCTCCACCTCGTCACGGCGCACGTCCACCCCTTCGCCGACGGTAACGGGCGGGCGGCGCGGCTGCTGGAGAAGTGGTTCCTGGCAGGTGTGCTTGGCGAGGCCGCGTGGGCCGTCCCCTCGGAGTACCACTACTGGATGCACCGCCCGCACTACTACGCCGCGCTCCGCCTCGGCGTGGATTTCTACAATCTCGACTACGACCGCGGCGGGCCGGACGAGACTGGCGCGCTCGCCTTCTTCTCAATGCTCCCCGACGCGCTCAAAGCCACATGATGAAGACGGAAGATTTTTGCATGAGTGATTGGAGGGATTATCTGCCCTCTGAATGGTCGGAGCGCCCACTTGGCGATCTCGTTACGAGCCTGGAAACTGGCGTTAGCGTGCGTGGCGAGAGTCGACCGGCTGGAGAGGGAGAGGTCGGAGTGCTCAAGGTGAGCGCGGTGTCGGAAGGAGTATTCCGACCTGAGGAACACAAAGCTGTGATCCCGCAAGACCGAGGCCGTGTTCAGGTAAAACCTCGGGCTGGAAGCGTGATCGTGAGTCGAGCTAATACGGCTTCTCTCGTCGGGGCGAGCGCGCTCGTGACGGAGAACTATGAGAATCTGTATTTGCCGGACAAACTGTGGCAGTTACAACTGGGGGACGACGACGAGGCGGCGAACTGGTGGTTTAGCCATCTCGTGCAGTCTGACATTGTCCGAGCAGCCTTTCATGGCATCGCTACGGGGACGAGTGCAGGGATGAAGAACATCTCTCAGACCGATGCGCTACGCGTGCCCATTCCCACGCCACCCGTTCGCGAACGTGCTGCCATCGGCAAGACTTTCCAGATATGGGACCGAGCCATCGACCGCCTCGACGCGCTCGTCGCCGCGCTCGAACGCCGTCAGCGCGGGCTCATGCAGCGGCTGCTCTCGGTCGAAGAACGATTCCCGGAGTTCGAGGGCGATCCTGACTGGCAGCCAGTGCCATTCGGAAAGCTCTTTCGCGTTGCTAGCAAAAAGGAGGCTCAGATTCAGAAATCCGAGTATGCCGAGGAAGGTGCTCATCCGGTGGTCGATCAAGGCCAAGACCTAGTCGTTGCACGGACGAATCATCTGCCTACGGTGGACGCCCTACCTGTGGTGGTCTTCGGGGATCATACCCGAGAGATCAAGTGGATCGACTTCCCCTTCGTGATTGGGGCGGATGGGACCAAGCTATTCTATGCACAACCCGGTGTGGACTTGCGGTTCGCATACCATCTTCTGCTCAATACACCAATCTCGAACCTCGGCTACAGCCGCCATATGAAAAGGCTCAAGTCAAAGAGATTCCTCCTTCCGCCCTCCCTCGCCGAGCAGCGCCGGATCGCGGACGTGCTCGACGCAGGCGACCGCGCCATCGCCGCGCGGCAGGCCGAGCGCGACGCCCTCGCCCGCCAGCAGCGCGGCCTCATGCAGCGCCTCCTCACCGGCCGCGTCCGCCTCCCCGCCTCGCCATGACCGCGCCCCTCCGCACCCCGTCACCCCGAGCGAAGCCGAGGGGTCTCGACGCGCCCCGTACGGCCTCGGCGCTCGGCCCAACCGCCGTGCTCGTCCCACCGCGTCGGGATTCCTCGACTGCGCCACTGCGCGGCTCCGCTCGGAATGACGGAAGGAAGAGCCGCATCCGCATCCCCGCTTCGCCATGAGCCGCGCCGCCGACGCCTTCCTCGAAGCCCACGACAGCCAGGCCGCTGCCGTCGCCGTCTTCCGCACCCTCGGCTACACCGAGCTCTCGCCCGACGAGGCCCTCGCCGCGCGCGGGGGCCGCCACGGCTCCGCCCTCCTCGACACGATCCTCGCCCAGTCCCTCGCCCGGCTTAACCGCTACACCTACCGCGGACGGGCGTACGCCTTCACCGACGCCGCGCTCGCCAGCGCCGCCGAGGCCGTCCGCGTCCCGCCCGACCGCGGCGTCGTCCCCGCCTCCGAGGCCGTCTACGACCTCCTCCTCCTCGGCAAGGCGTTCGAGCAGATGCCCGAGGGCTCGCGCAAGAGCTTCACCGTCCGCTACGTGGACTGGGACGCACCCTCCCCCGAGGCCGGTCGCAACGCCTACCACGTCACACGCGAGTTCGCCGTGCGCGGCCCCGACGGCGTGCTCCGCCGCGCCGATGTGGTCGCGTTTGTCAACGGGCTCCCCTTCGTCGTCGTCGAGTGCAAGCGGCGCGACGATCCGAAGGGCATCGAGAAAGCCGCTCGCGACGCCGCTGACCGCAACGGCGAGCTGCCACAGCTCATGCTCCACGCCCACCTCGCCCTCGCCGCCAGCGGGAACGCGCTCGAAGTCGGCACGGCGGGCACCGTCGCCGAGCACTTCGCGCCGTGGCGGCCCGCGCGCCGCGAAGCCTATGCTCTCGCCGAGGCGGCCCGCGACGCCCTCGGCCGGACGCCCTCGCCGCAGGACCTCGCGCTGTGGGACCTCGCCCGGCCCGAGCGGCTGTTCGAGCTCGTCCGCCACTTCACCCTCTTCGAAGGCGGGCGGCGGATCGTGGCGCGGCACCAGCAGGTCGAGGCCGTCGAGAACACCGTCGCCCGCGTCCGCGACAGGAGCGGGGGGGACGGCTGTGGCGGCGTGATCTGGCACACGCAGGGCTCGGGTAAGAGCCTGACGATGGTGTTCCTCTTCGCCGCGCTCGCCCGGCTCATCCCCGGCGCTCGCGCCGTGCTCGTCACCGACCGCGTCAACCTCGACGATCAGATCTGGAAGACGTTCGGCCGCGCGGGCGTCGCCGTCCACCGCGCCCGCTCCGGGCCGGACCTCATCGGCGCGCTCCGCGCCGAGCCGGGCGCGAAGCGCGGTGCGCCCGTCGTCACGACGGTTATCGACAAGTTCTTCGACGCCGTCGAGCGGAGCGGCGTCATCTCCGGCTCGGACAACCTGTTCGTGCTCGTGGACGAGGCGCACCGGAGCCAGTTCGGACGCAAGCACACCGAGATGCGCCGCGCCCTCCCGAACGCCTGTTTCATCGGGTTCACCGGCACGCCCGTCGTCGAGACTCAGCGCAACGTGCTGGAGCAGTTCGGCCCGTTCCTCCACCGCTACACCCTCCGCGACGCCCTCGACGACCGCGTGATCGTTCCCCTCCTCTACGAGTCCCGCCTCCCCGAGCTCTCGGTCAACAAAGTCCTCGACCGCCACGCCGACCGCGTGCTCGAAACCGCCGACCCGTACCAGGCCGACGCCGCGCGGCAGGCGCTCACGCGCAAGGCCGCGCTCTTCCAGAGCGAGCAGGTCGTCGAGGAGATCGCGGCGAACGTAGCGGCGCACTTCCGCGAGCACGTCCGCGGGACCGGCCACAAGGCCCAACTCGCCGTCCCGCTCAAGGCGACGGCCCTCCGCTATCTGGAGTGGTTTCGCAACGAGCCTGTAGATCCTGAGCAGCGCATCCGCGCCGCCGTCGTTATCTCCGAGCCCGATGCCCCCGAGAGCCGGGAGGACGATCCGGAGGACGAGCGCGTGCGCACCTTCTGGTCCGAGATCATCGCCAGCGACAAGACGGCGAAGGCCTATGAGGAGCGCGTCGTCGGCTCGTTCACCCACGACCCGAGTGGCATCGAATTGCTCATCGTGGTCGGCAAGCTGCTCACCGGGTTCGACGCACCACGCAACGCCGTGCTCTACGTCGCGAAGCCACTCTCTAGCCACACCCTCCTCCAGGCCATCGCCCGCGTCAACCGCGTCTTCCCCGGCAAGGACTATGGCCTCGTGCTCGACTACTACGGCATCCTCGGCAACCTCGACCAGGCCATGACCGAGTACGAGGCCCTCGCGGGCTACGACGAGGCCGAGCTCGCCAAGACCGTCACCGACCTCCGCTCCGAGGTCGAGACGCTCCCCCACAAACACACAGCCGTGCTCGACCTCTTCGCGCAAAAGGGGCTCCCGGAGCCGGATCGCGATGCCGACCTGGAAGCGTACCTCGACGCGCTCCAGCACGAGAACGAGCGCCACGACTTCTACGAGCGTCTCACCGTGTTCGCCAACACGCTCGACCTCGCGCTCGCCAGCCTCCACTTCCACGAGACGCCCCGCCTCAAGTCCCGCGAGGCTGTCTACCGCGACCACCTTCGCTTCTTCCAGCGCCTACGCCGCGCCGCCCAGACACGGTTTGCCGAACGCACCGACCACCGGGAATATCAGGCGCGCCTCCGTCGCCTGCTCGACCGCTTCGTTCACGTCGAGGACGTGCTCCCGCTGACCGAGCGCGCCGTGAACATCTTCGACCCCGAGGCCTTCCTCCGCGAGGTCGAGCGCTTGACGGATTCGCCTGCATCACTCGCCGACACGATTGCCAACCAAGTCCGCCGCACGCTCACGCTGCGGATGGACGAGAACCCCGCCCGCTACCGTCGCTTCTCGGACATGCTGGAGGAGGCCATCGCGCGGTTCCGCGCCGAACGGCTGAGCGCTCAGGCCTACCTCGCCCACGTCCGCGCCCTCTACGACGAACTCGTACAGGGCGGCCAGGACATCCCGCCCGCCCTCGCCGATCATCCCGATGCTCGGGCTTTCTTCGACTCGCTCCGCTCCGCCTATGGCCTCCATGCGGCGCCAAACGACAGGGGGCCGGAGGACGCCGATCTCGCCGTGGCAGCCCTCGGCGTCGAGCGGATCGTCGGGGCGCACCGCATCGTAGACTGGAAGCGCAACCCCGACGCCAAAGCCGCCATTCAGAACGACGTCGAAGACCACCTCCTCGCCTGGAGCAAGCAAGCCGGCGCACCGCTCCCCTTCGAGGCCATCGACCTCGTCCTCCAAGATGTGCTAAAGATCGCCGAGTCCCGATCCGCATGAGCGAGCCCCTCCACGACACGATCCACTACGGCACCGTCACCATCCCGTTCACGACGTTCTTCTCCCCCCGAACCACGGTCGAGGTCGGCGTCGAGCCGGACGGCTCGGTGCTCGTCAAAGCCCCCCTCGGCACGCCCTACGTCCTAGTCCGCCAGCGTGTCGCACGGAAGGCGCGGTGGATCGAGAAGCAGCGCGCGTTCTTCCGCAGCCTCCCCCGCCCCACGTCCCGCGAATACGTCAGCGGCGAGACGCACCGCTACCTCGGTCGTTCGTACCGACTCAAGGTCGAAAAAGCACCTCAACACGAGGTTAAGCTCCTGGGGCCTCATCTCGTCGCTCGAACGCCCGATGGTTCCTCTGACGCCACGGCCCGTGCGCTCGACCGCTGGTACCGCCAACGGGCTACCGTCAAGTTTTCCGAGCGGCTCGACCTGTGTGCCCAGCGTCTATGCTACCTCGGAATCCACCGCCCTCAGCTTAAGATTCGAGTCATGAGTACGAGATGGGGAAGTCGCACGCCCTCGGGGCGAGTCTATCTCCACCCGAACCTCGTCCGCGCTCCAGTCGACTGCATCGATTACGTCGTCACGCACGAGCTATGCCACACGTCGCACCCTCACCACGGCCCCGCCTTCTACGCTCTACTCGACAGTGTTATGCCCGACTGGAGGAAACGACGTGCTCGCTTGAACGGTACCGCGTGGTAGCCTTGCCGAGTAAGCGGTACCTCGACGTTCCTATCGGGTGGTCGTTCCTCGCCACGCTCACCCTCGGCCTGTGGGGACTGGAGGAGGCGCTCTACCGCCTCGGCCGTTCGAGCTAGCTCCCATGCCACTGCTCCCCTCTCTTCTCGCTCGTGCCCGCAATCTCGTCAGGCGTCGCGAAGTCGTACTCATGGTGCTGCTGGCTGCGCTGGCGGGCGGCGTCTGGGCCTTCCTCGAACTCGCCGACGCGGTGAACGAGGGCGAGACCGAAACCATCGACGAGCGCATCCTCCTCGCCTTCCGCGAGGCCGGCACCCCAAACGACCCGATTGGCTCGCGCTCGGTCGAGGGCGCGGTCCGCGACGTGACGGCGCTGGGGAGCCTCACCGTAATCGCCCTCCTCACGCTCGGCGTCGGAGCCTACTTCTTCCTCGACCGCCGCCCCCGGATGGGCCTGTTCGTCCTCGGCGCGGTGAGCGGCGGCGCGGGGCTCACCTACGCGTTCAAGTTTCTCTACAACCGGACGCGGCCCTCCCTCCTCGCCCCCGAGATGCTGCCCGGCGACCCGAGCTTCCCGAGCGGCCACGCCGCCGTCGCGGCGGTCGTCTACCTCACGCTCGGGCTGCTGCTGGCGCGGACGCTGCCGAAACGGAGCCTGAAGGTCTACGTCGTCGGGCTCGCGGTGCTGCTCACGCTGGCCGTCGGGACGAGCCGGGTCTACCTCGGCCTACACTGGCCGTCGGACGTGGTGGCGGGCTGGACGCTCGGCGGCGTCTGGGCGCTGCTGTGCTGGCAGGCCGAGGGTCTGCTCCAGCGCCGTGGCCTCGTCGAGCGCTCGGCCTTCGTGCGACGGCCCCGCACCCCGGCGAAGGAAGACGCCTAGCTCCCCGCTGCCGCTGCCGCGAGGGTGGCGAGCGCACCTGCAATGGCCGTAGTCTGCTCACTTACGCCGTCCGCGCCGTGGCGCTCGGCGAGGTAGACGGGGTCGTTGTAGAGCACGAACGTGTCCCCAGCGGCGTCGGTGTAGACGAGCACCTTCTGCGGGAGGTCGATGCCGATGGTCTGGGCGGCCTGCATCAGCGGCGTCCCGAGGGCGGGGTTCCCGAAGACGAGCAGCCGGGTCGGCCGCAGCTCCATGCCGACGCTCGCGGCATTGGCCTGGTGGTCCAGCTCGGCGACGATCGTCAGGTTCGCGTTCGCCTCGACCGCCGCGCGCAGGCGGCCGAACGTGGTCGCAGCGTCGGAGGTGCTCTGGACGGAGACGAGTCCTTCGCCTGCGCTGACGGAGCCCGCGCCGGGGGCCGAGACGGTCCCGCCCGCCGCCGTCTCGGCGAACATCGCGAGGGCACCTTCGATCTGGTCGAGCGTCGCTACGCCGCCGACGTTGTGGCGCTGCGCGAGGTAGTCGGTGCTGTTGTAGCCGACGACGGTGCGCCCCTCGGCCTCTTCGTAGACCAGAAATTTCTGCGGCAGGTCGATGCCGGCCTGCTGGTTCGCCCGCATGATCGGCGTGCCGAGGGCGGGGTTGCCGAAGAGGATCACCCGCGTCGGACGGAGGCTTAGCCCGGCGCTCTGCGCGTTCGCGGCGTGGTCCACGCGGGCGACGACGCTTACGGGCGGCGCGGCCTGCAGCGCTTGGTCGAGCTGACCGAAGGTGGCGCTCACACTCGTGTTACTCTCGACGACGACGAGGCCGGTCGCGGAGGGCTGGACGGGGCCGCCTCCGTCGTCGTCACTGTCACAACCGGCGACGGCGAAGAGGAGGAGGACCGGAAGAACTAGGCGCTTGAACATGGGATGGGCTGGTTGGAGGAGAGGAGCAAAAGGAGAGATGAATGTCTCTGTACGCTCCAACCCGCCCCAGAGTCCCGCCTACCGCCCCGCCGCCGCGCGGGCGATGTTCGAGAGCGCCGCGTTGATCTGGTCCAACCGCTCCTTCTGCCCCGTCAGCCCGTGACGCTGCGCGAGGTAGTACGGGCTGTTGTACGCGATGACGGCACGGCCACCGGTCCCCTCGTAGACCAGCATTTTCTGCGGGAGGTCGATGGCGAGCGTGGGGGCAGCCTGCATCAATGGCGTGCCCGCGTTCGGATTGCCGAAGACGAGCACGCGCGTCGGGCGGAGGCTCAGCCCGGCGCGCTCGGCGCTGACGGCGTGGTCGAACTCGGCGAAGAGCGTCAGGGCGGGGTTCGAGCCGACGGCCTGCCGGAGCCGGGCGAACGTCGTCTCCACGTCCGCGTCGCTCTCGACGGTGACGAGGCTCATCGTGAGGAAGTCCACACTGACGGGACGCGTGCGGGCGCACCCGGCGAGCGTGACGACGAGGAGCAGCAGGACGGGCAGCAGGCGACGAATCATGGCGGAGAGCGGCGAATGGAGAGGGGCGGTGCTGGTGGGTACGCGCGATGTCGCCGGAGGATCGCTTACGGCGTGCGGTGCAGTGACGTGCGCTTCAGACCAAGCACGGCCGTCGGCTCAGATGCGGGTTCTGCGCGGCGAGCGGGCCTGCGCTGCATCCGCGGGATCTTCCAGCGCATCGAGGTCGAGACGGCCCGCGGGGACAGCCTCACGAACCGGCTCTGCCAGCGGTGGAGCGCTCGCCTTTGCGACGGCTCGGGCGGCGACGGCTTCCATCTGGCGTCCCCGCTCCTCCGCCCAGCGCGGAATTTGATAGGCCGTAACGCCCATGCTGCCCAGCCCCAGCAAAGCAAACATGGACACGATGAACGTCTTATCCATCACCACCATGAAATCACTGGAGACGACCAGCATTAGCATGAGGAATAGGCCCATCGCGAAGAAGATCATCCCGCCCGTGAGCCTGCTCTGCGCGTTGCCTTTGCGGGTGCGGAGGTGCAGGCGGTGGCCGGACTCGGTCGGCTCGACGAGCACGTGGAGATTCCCGTTCCTCCACTCCCGAAGCGACCCCTCACGTCGAACCTCCCCGGATGCCTGAAAGGTCTCGCGAAGGTCTACGACGAGCCGGTCCCAATCCCCGTCCGAGAGGGGGCCGGGCAGGTCCACGGTTCGCGCTACGCTGATGGGAAGCCCGAGGTAGGTTAGGCGGCGGGGCGGAGTCAGTTTGACCTACGGTGGCAGCCGCACGAGCGGTGAACTCGGGTGTGATGCCCGCCTCACTCCCGATCTGCTGGAGTTCGGCGAGCGTCAGCCCCTCGCCGAGCGAACGGTGCCGTTGTGCGGCCTCTTGGGCTTTCGCCGCCTGCTCGAAGATCGAGGCGATCTCTTGCTCGCTATATCGGCGCTCTGTGCTCATACCGTTCAAGATACTTCGAGGGATATGTTGGCAAGGAAGCGAGCCAGCAGTGCCGATCAGCAGCGAACCACACCACAGCGCTCAATCGAGGCTATGGGATCGCAACGGTCGAGCACCGATGGAAATGCCGAGCGGTTTGCCAGCCGCCGAGCGTGGTTAGTCGCCCTCATCACTCTTGCTTGGATCGGCCGCTTTCGAAGGCTTCTCTGGATAGCTCATACCGGATCACCCTTGCCTCAGAGCCTTCCCCGATGAACACCAAACCACACTTTTCCATGACACCGATGGAAGCGACAAGCTCTGGAAGCGTCTCAGCGATCACGCGCTTTACTACGGCGTGCTCGAAGGCGTTCGCTATGAGTCCCATCGTGGCTTCCGACGCGATGCCGCGCCGTTGGAACTCCGGGAGCACGCCGTAGCCTACTTCCACGGTGCCCTCGGAGTCGGGAGGCCCTTTGTACCCCACCGCACCGACGACCAAGGGATTCTTTTCCTGCTCGAGCACGATGTAGTACAGCCACCAAGTACCCACCGTCGGATCTTCTCGGAGGCGAGCGAGGGATCTTTCCAACAAGGTACAGCGCCTCATGGATAGGTCCCCCTTCACCAGCCGCCTACCGCCATGTCTGCCACGACACTCTACACTGGCCTCGACCTCCACAAGCGCTCCGTCTTCGCCCTCACTGTCGACGCCA
>JBBSMX010000116.1:0-13455 GCA_038232935.1 Rhodothermales bacterium
CTCGTCGCCGACCCGAACACGGCGGACGGCGACACGCTGGACGCTTGGGCCGCCGACCTCGATAGTTACCCGCTGACCGACGCCTTTTCCGAGTACGCGGCCCGAACGCGGTGGGCGCGGCAGAAGATGGAGGCGTGGACCAAGGCCGACGGCGAATGGATCGGACAGGCAGGCTGGAACGTGCTCACCCACCTCGCCTTGCGGGACAGCCTGCCCCGCTCCAGCGGGGAGACGCGGACGGACGAGTTCTTCGAGCCGTACCTCACTCGCATCGAGCACTCTATCCACGGGATGAAAAACCGAGTCCGCCACGCGATGAACAACGCGCTGATCGCCATCGGCACGCGGAACGACGTGCTGGAGCGGCGGGCACTGGATGTCGCGGAGCGGATCGGGACGGTGGAGGTGGACCACGGCGCGACGAACTGCACCACACCGGACGCGGCGGCATACATCGCGAAGACCCGCGCCCGTCAGAAGTCGCGGGCCACGTCGCGCTGACGCATCCGGTCTCCCCTCCGACCTCGCCCTATGCCTGAGCCTCCCGACACTGCCGAGAACCCCGCTGTGACTGCCGAGGACGAGGCGTCCAACGGGGAGTCCGCCATCGAAGAGGCAGCCCGCGAGAAGTTCGGGCTCCGGCTCTGGGACCGACCTGCCCTCTACGTGGAGACGGCGGAGGCGGCCACGGACACGGAACTCCCGTTCTGGAGCGTCCTCCTCCTCTCGGGCGCCATCGCCACGCTCGGGCTGGCGCTCAACGCGACGGCCGTAGTGATCGGGGCCATGCTCGTGGCCCCGCTCCTCGGTCCCCTCCTCGGCCTCTCCCTCGCCCTGACGGTCGGCGACGGCCGGCTGGCGTTTCAGACCGGCCTCACGATCCTGCTCGGGGCGCTCGGCGTCATCGGCGTCGCGGCGCTCCTGACCCTACTGCTTCCTTTTCAGGAAGTCACGGCCGAGATCGCCTCGCGCACGCGGCCGACGACGCTCGACCTCGGCATCGCCGTGTTCTCCGGCCTCGCGGGGGCCGTCGTGACGGTGTCGCGGGAGCGGCGGCTCTCGGCGTCGATTCCGGGCGTGGCGATTGCCGTCGCGCTCATCCCGCCGCTCAGCGTGGCGGGGTTCGGGATCGGGACGGGGTGGCAGTGGCCGCTCATCAAAGGGAGCCTGCTCCTCTTCGGGGCCAACCTGGGCGGGATCGTGCTGAGCGGGATGGCAGCATTCCTCCTCGTCGGGATGCACCGGCAGGACGTCGTCGAGCGGGCGCGGCGGTGGCACCGCGAGGCCGACCTCCCCGGCCTCGCCGGACGGATCGGCCGGACCCGTCTGATCTCCAGGCTCCGCGTGTTCGCCTCGCCGTGGATGCGCGTCGGCCTCGTGCTCGTGTTCATCGCCGCGGTGTCTATCCCTCTCACGTCGTCGCTCAGGCAGGTGCTCCGCGAGACCCGCGTCCGGCAAGCGCTGGCGGCGGCGGCCGATGCGTTGCAAGCCGAAGGAAACGCTTCGGTCCTTGGGCGTAGCGTCACCTTCGGGGAGGAGGAGACCCACGCGCAGTTCCGCGTCGCGGCGACCGAGTGGATCGGCGAGCGCGAGCGGCGGCGGATCGAGCAGGCGGCGACGGCGTCGGCCGGCGAGCCGATTACGCTCGCTCTCGACCAGATCATCGCGTCCAGCGACAATCTTTCGGCCCTCACCGATCCCCTGCGCTCGGAAGCCTCACGTGCGAACCTCAGCGAGTCCTCGCTGCCGGCGACGTTCGACCGGCTCAGCGGGCAGGTGGCGGACGCGCTCCACGACCTCGCTCTTCCCGATAGCGTGCGGCCCGTCGGGGCCGAGGTGATCGTGAGCGACGGGCCGCCTCGTCTCCGCGTGGCCTACGCCGCCCCGCAGCAGCTCCCGCCCGAGGCCGAGGCCATGGTGGCGCGGCAGGCCGCCGCCGCCCTCGGGCTCGATCCAGATGCCGTCACCACCGAAGCCATCGAGACCGGGCCGCGCGCGTTCCCCCCCGACTCGGCCCGGACGACTGAGCTGCGAGGCTTGCTCACGCGCTTCCCCACCCTGCGCCTCGTCGTCACCGCCGACTCCGCCGCGGTGGGCGACCAGCGGCAAGCCCTCCTCCGAGCCGGACTCCCGGGCGATCAGGTGATTACTCGGACGGGGTCGCCGTCCCAGCTTCGCCTCACGCTCGTCGAGCAACCGTAGAGACGGTCCGGCCGTCAGTTCGGCAGCAGCCAGAACACGCCGAAGCGGAGGCGCGGGCCGGGCAGGGGGTACACCGGCACGACGTAGCTCCCGGCGTAGGCGCGGCTCGCGAGCGCGTTCTCGTAGATCACGAAGACGGTCGCCCGCCCGCCGCCGATCCCGGCCTCGGCCAGCACGTCGAGCGTGCCCGACGCGTCCACGGGCCGCGCGTCGACCGGGGGCAGGGCGAAGAGGGCCGTCGGGGCGTGGAAGCGGCGACCACGGAAGGCGGTCCACCCCCGACCGCGCACGGCGAGGTCGAGGTCGAGCGCGCCGTCGAAGAGATCGAGCGCACGGAAGCCCAGCCGAGCCGTGCCCCAGAACGGAGGCACCGCATCCGCCTCGCGCCGGTGGAGGTCCGAGTCGTCCGGGTTGAGGAAGGTGTGGGTGTTCGCCTGCGCCCGCAGGTAGACGCCGCGCGCGGCGCGGTCGCGCCAGCCGAGCCGGACCGTGCCGGTGACGCGGCGGAACGTGCCCGCCGCCGTCACGAACGTGACGGAAGTGTCGGCGTCTGCCAGCAGCAGGCGCGGATCCGTTTGCTGGATGGCTTCCGCCCCCAGCCCGAGGTCGAACGGACCAAGCGCGACGTCCAGCCCTGCTTCGGCCACCAGCGTCCGCTCGTCGCCGAGCGGTGCCGTGGCCTGCACGATGTCGGCGAAGCCGTCATGCTCCATCGGCCCGTAGAGTGCCCCCGCGCGCCGCGCCGCCACGAACGCTTGCACGGCGTCCCCACTCCGCTCGACGCGCACGTCGAACGTCGGGAACGTCGTCCCCGAGCCGGTATGCACGCCTGCCGCCAGTCCCACGTCGAACCCGCCGAGGGCAAGCGAGTCGCCGACGGCGAGGTGGAGTGTGCCGCTGCTCCCGCCGTCGGGGAACGCGCCCGCCGCGTCCGTCTCGTCTGTCCAGCCCTCCGCCCGCACGCTCAGCCGGTGCGGCCCGAGCCGGAACGGCTGCACCGCCCGGAAGCCGAACCGGTCGCCCCGCGCCTCCAGCGTGTCGGTCACGTTCGGCGACCCGATGGTGCGGAACGTCTCGGCCGTCCAGTACCCCGCCACGGTGAGCGGCGCGCCGAAGACGGGCAATCGGAGCGCTGCGGCGAGGTCGTTGCGGATCGTCTCGCGCTCGGCATTGGGGGCGAGAACGAGGGCGAGGTCGGGGTCGAACACGGTATCGAAAACCCCGGTGGGCGCGACGCCGCCCGGCGCGCCCGCGCGGTCGCGGCCGTGGCGCTCGGTGACTTCGAGCGAGAGCGCCGGCAGGGCGATCCCGATGCGGCCGATGGCCTGCCAGCCGCTCACGTCGAAGCCGGCGTAATCGCCGTCGGCCTGCCGGCCGCTGACGTGGAAGAGGGCATGCAACCGTGCCCGGTCTCCGCCGAGCCTGCGGACGAATCCGGGGCGGCGCGTCTGCCCGTGCGTGGCCGAGATGAACTGGATGCCGCCCCCGCCGGTCCGGTAGCGCAGCTCCGTCACCGGCACCGACGCCGCGAAGGCGCGGAGGTCCGCCTCGACGCCGGCCGGCGTGCCGTAACGCGGGGCGAGCCGCAGCGGCGCGAGCGCGTCGAGCGGTAGCAGCTCGAACGCGGGGCGGCCGGAGAACAGGTCCGTCGCCGGAATCCCGTCGAGGGTGAGCGACGCGCGGTGCGGGGCGAGGCCGCCGAAGGAGACCCCGTCCGCCCAGCCCGGCACACCGAGGTCGTAATGAAACACGCCCGGCACATCGGCCAGCAGCGCCGTGGCCCCGGCGACCGGCCGCCGCGCCGGCACGCCGCTCACCACGCGCCCCGACTCCGGCCCGCCGAATCCGACGGGCAACGGGCTCGGACGCCGTCGCGCTGTCGTGTCGGCCAGCGCCCGCAGCGAGTCGGCGGGGAGGGCGAGGGAATCGGTAGGCACCGCCAGCGTGTCCCCGACCACGGCCGCCGAGTCCGGCACCTGCGCGCGCGCCGCCGATGAGAAGGAGAGGAGAGTGAGGAGCGTGAGGAGAGTGAGGGTGAGAGGGGGAGAGGGTGCGGGAGGGAGAGGAACAGAGCAGAGGGAGCTATCCTCGTCGTCGGCGCTCATCCCACACGTTCCCCCTCTCCCCCTCCCCCCCTTCCCCTCTCCCCCCTTCTCAAAACCGTTCATCCTGCCATCTCGGGAAACAGCCCGTAGAGCCGGCCCTCGACGCGGCTCAGAATCTCGAACCGGTCCTCCGCCGTGTTCACGAAGTCCAGCTCGTCCGTCTCCACGATCAGCTTCGGGCCGAGGTCGTAGCGCTCGACCCAGTCCTCGTAGTGCGTGTTGAGCCGTTCGAGGTAGTCGATGCGGATGTTAGACTCGAAGTCGCGCCCACGCGACTGGATCTGGCGGACGAGGGTCGGGACACTCGCGCGGAGGTAGATCAGCAGGTCGGGCGGGCGGAGGTAGCTCGTCATGAGGGCGAACAGCTCCTGGTAGTTATCGAAGTCACGCCCGTCCATCAGCCCCATCTCGTGGAGGTTGCGGGCGAAGATCTCGACGTCCTCGTAGATCGAGCGGTCCTGCACGATGGAGTGCGGGGCGGCCTCGATGGCGCGCTGGTGGGCGAACCGGCTGGAGAGGAAGAACACCTGGAGGTTGAACGACCACCGCCGCATGTCGTCGTAGAAATCGGCGAGGTAGGGGTTGTCGTCGACGCGCTCGTAGAACGCCTCCCACTTGAAGTAGCTGGAGAGCACGTGCGTGAGCGAGCTTTTGCCCGCGCCGATGTTGCCGGCAATCGCGACGTACTTCTTGTCGGGCGAGGCGGGCTCGGCCGTGGCGACGGGGGGCGTGGGGTTCTCCTGCATAAACCGGCGGTGCTGACGCGTGGGTGGGGCAGAAAGATAGGGGCAGCACCCGGCCGGAGTCCCCCGTTTTTCGGGCGAAGCTTCCGTGGGTACGCCCCCTCTCTGCCCTGCCGGGCATCTCTCCCCCGATGGGAGCGAGAACGTAATGAGAGACGCCGCGCCATTCGTCTCGCCACACCGTTTCAGATCACGTCCCCTCGCCCCTCTGGGGCGAGGGACAGGCCTGCCCTGAGCAGAGCCGAAGGGGTGAGGGGCTTTCACTACGAGCACCACGCCGTGCCGAGCGCAGCCCCCTCACTTTCTCACGAACGAGAGCGTCGTGAGGTCGTCGGCGAGGCGGACGGTGAGGAGGCTGTCGCGGATCGTGCCGACGCCCGCGAACTGCGTCGCGTCGTAGAGTTCGGGCGTCTCCACCGACTCTTCGAGATCCTCTTCGAGCATGTCCTCCGCGAGCTCCTCCGAGGTCTGGCCTTCCTCCACCCCCTCAGCCTCGACAAGGGCGGGGCTGAAGCGGATTTCGAAGCCCTGCACGGTGTACGGCCCCCTGCTCGTGGCCCGGTCCATGATCTGCGCCTCGGAGTCCTCCTCCTCGTCGCACACGGCGCGGGCGAGCACGTCGAGGTTGTAGCCCGCGGCGGCGTCGAGGGTGAGGGTACCCTTGGTGAGTTGCACCTCGCACTCGTCGACCATGCCGATGCGGCTGGGCAGCGGCACCTCGTTGACGGACACGAGGCGATACGCGCCGGCCACGGCGTCGGCGGCTTCATGGGCCGACGCCGGGACGGGGGCGGGCGGTTCCTCGGTGCTCGGCCCGCAGGCCGCGAACGAGAGCAGGGACAGGAGCAACAGCGTGGGGCGGAGTCGGGACATGGTGGGTGGAGCTCGAAGAAGGCGGGGTCGGGGCAGAGCAAAATACGGGGCGCGCCTACTCCTGCAGATAGGAGAGGTTCTCCGGCGTGAACGGGATCGCCGTCACGTCGAAGTCGGCGTAGAAGCGCTCGGAGTCGCAGGTGTTGCCTTCGATGAGCATCTTGAACTGGGCGGGCGAGATCGGCAGGAGCCCGACCTCGCCGGCCGTATTCACGAGCGTCTTGGCGAGCCAGAGCGGCTGGTGGATCTTCGGCTTCGGGCGCTTGCCCATCCCGCGCGTGATCCGGTCCACAGTCTCGTCGAAGGTGAGCATGTCGTGGCCGGCGACGCAATAGGCCCTATCGCCCTCGGGCGGCTCCATCCCGACGGCCTGCGCGAAGGCGTCCGCGACAGTCGTGACGTGGACGGGTTGGAGCGCGTACTTCCCGTCGCCGAGGATGGGGAGGATGGGGAACGGGCGGATGAGGGTGTCGGCCAGTCGGCTCGCGAACTCGACGCGCTCCCCACCGGGGTCGCCGAAGATGATGGACGGGCGGAAGATGAAATAGACATCGAAGGCGGCGGCGCGGACGATCTCCTCGGCCTGCCACTTCGTCGTCTGGTAGGCCGAGGTGCCGTCCGCCCGCGCCCCGTTCGCGCTCATGTGAACGAACCGGCTGACCCCCGCCGCTTTCGCCTCCTCGACGACCGTCCGCGTCCCCCGCACGTGGATGCGCTCGAACGTGATGCCCTTCGGCCTGTTCTCCTCGATGATGCCGACGAGGTGGACGACGGCGTCGCACCCGCGCATATCGCCCTGCAACGTGGCGAGGTCCGTCACGTCGCCGTAGACGACCTCGACGGCACCGCCGCGCTCCGGGGCGCGGGAGTCGGGCACCGAGACCGCCGCGCCGGTGCCCATCCCTTCCACGACCGTCTCGTGCGACGAGTCCCCCTCCGCGACGGGTGCCGCGCCCGCGTCGAGCTGGTCGAGCGTGCCTTCGCGGAGGAGGCAGCGGACGGTGTGGCCGCGCTCAAGGAGCGCGCGGAGGACGTAGGTGCCGACGAAGCCGGTGGCCCCGGTGAGGAAGACGCGCATGCGAGAGGGGGATGGGTGAGCGGAGAGGCGGCCGTTGTACGCGCGAACGTCCGGCAGGATCACCGGGCGTGGTGCCCTGCCGAACATGCCCCCTCTCTGCCCTGCCGCCGGGCACCGCTCCCCCGGTGGGGGCGAGAACGTGAATCCCAGCCGACTCCGCTATTCATCTGCCGCTGACGCCGCGCCACTCGTCGCGTCGCGCCGTTTCAGCCTACGTCCCCTCGCCCCTTCGGGGAGAGGGGCAGGCCTGCCCTGAGCGTAGTCGAAGGGGTGAGGGGCCGTGGGGCCAAGCACAATGAACGGAGGGCGGGACCTTCGGGCCAGCACAACGCGCGTATCGCTCCCGCCCTACGCCGAGTCGCGGCGGCGCGTCTTGGAGACGCCCACCATTACTCCGAGGCCGATGAGGATCAGCGAGACGATGCCGATCCAGGCGGTCGATACGCCCAACTGGCTCATGGCGAACGCGACGCCGATGATGAGGATGATGAAACCGATGATGTAGATTCCAAACGAGGACATCGCAGAAGGGAGTTGGTGAAAGGCGCTGAACGGAGCGAGTATCGGGAGGGTCAGGCCCCCAGCTTTAGCTCTAGCCGAAGGTAAAACCGAAGGTCTAAGGCCGCCCCGATGGGGTGATACCGCTCTTCTTGGTTCAGCAGGTTGCGGAAGAGCAGGCTCAGCCGGAGCCGCCGCTGCCAGAGCTCCTTTTCGAGCGCGGCGTCGAGGAGCCACACGGCCGGGACCGTCTCGGAATAGAGCCCGCCGTTGCCGCCGTCGAGGGCGGCGTATTCGATCCAGCGGGCTTCGGAGCGGTAGACGAGCGAGCCGGAGAGCGTGAACCCGGCGTCGGGCGAGACGGCGGCGTCGAG
The DNA here is from genome assembly GCA_038232935.1 of Rhodothermales bacterium. Classification (GTDB taxonomy): domain Bacteria; phylum Bacteroidota; class Rhodothermia; order Rhodothermales; family JANQRZ01; genus JBBSMX01. Next base: position 7,874 of record JBBSMX010000116.1, read on the forward strand.
GCCCGCCCGGTGACGCGGCACGACGTCCCACGCCCGTTCCAGCGCGCCGTCGCGGTTCAGCGGGGCGCGCCCGTCGTAGAACACCGCGCCGCGCCAACGGCCGCGCGCCGCCAGGACCTTCGCCCGCCCGTTCACAAACGTGCCGTCTCCGTCGGCGCTGATGAACACAGTCGGCGTCAGCCGAGGGAGTTCGTCGGGGTCGGGGGCCATCGGCTGCACTTCGCGATAGACACCGCTGAGACTCCGCACCCCTGCCCCGACTTCGAGCGTGACGCCGGGCGCGAGCGGCCCGACGGCGTCGATGCTGAGTGCGGTGTCTTTCGCCGTCGTCGGTGCCACCAGGATGTCCACGCCCACGCCCAGATTGGCGAAGGCGTCGTAGCCCTGCCGGACCCAGAACCCCAGCCGGCTCTCTTGCTCGGGGAGCCGCTGCGTGAGGGCCGCCGTCGCGCCGAGCGTCCACGCGCCGAGCGTGTGCCGGGTGCCGAGGGCGGCGCTCGCCGCGACGCCGTCGCCCGCCGTTGAGAGCGCCGCGTCGAGGTGCTGCTGCTGCCCCGGTACCGCTCGGGTGACCGTGCCGGTGACCGTCCCGAGGGTGAAGCCATCGGCCTCCTCCGCGCTCGTGCGCTCGGCCTCGGCCCCGAGCGTGGCGGCGAACGCTTGATTCTGCCAGCGTCCTTCGAGCCCGCCGCGCAGGGTCCGGGACCGCCAGCGCGTACCGAGATGGAACGCCGTCTCGCCCCACTCGTCGAGCCGGTTCTCGGCGAAGGCAAAGCGATACGCGAGCGCCGTGCGCGCGGCGACCGGGACCGCGCCGTGCAGCCCGGCCTGCCCGTAGCGCCGCCGCACCGGGAGTTCGCGGCCGAAGGGTTGGAAGAACCAGAGGTCGTTCGCACCGCCGCCGAGGAGGTTCAGCGCGTGCGACCCGCCGAGGGCATCGGCCTCGATACGGATCGCCGGGGCGAACAGTCGGAGCGCTGGGTTCTCGCCGAGGAGCGCCTCGTGGTTTCGCGCCGTGGAGGCAACGTCCGTCGCGTAAAACCGCAGCAGTTTGAACCGCGCCTGCGCCCGCACCACCGCGCTGCCGACGCTCGCCAGCGCCTCGTAATCGGCCCCGAACTTGTCCACGTTGCGCGAGGTCCGCTCGGGGACGTAGCGGTACGGGCCGGGGTCGCCGACCTCGTTCCCGATCCCGAACCCACCCCGCGCCGCCACCCCGTGCTCGACCCCGTTCGTGTGGATGTGGATCACGCCGCCGTGCGCGAACGTCCCCGCCACGACGCGCGGCACCCGCCACACCTCGACGGAATCGACCTGCGTGATGGCGACGGGCAGGAGCGAGAGGTTCTGCTCGCCGAAGAGGGCGAAGTCCACGCGCTCGCCGTCGAGCAACAGCGTCCACGTCTCCGCGCCGAACGGGTCGCCGCCGACGAGGTCGGCCCGCCACGTGAACCCGTCGACGGTGGTGGTGCGGACGCCGTCGATGAGCCGGTAGAGGTCGGGCAGGCGGTAGAGGCCGGCCGATTCGATCTCGGCCCGCGTGATGACCTGCCGGATAGGGTCCGACGGCGCGCTCATCGGCCCGTCCGTCGTATCGGCAGGCGTGAGAGACAGGAAGAGAGCGATCAGCAGCGCGAGCGTCATCGGAGGAAGTCCCTCAGCCAGCCCGGCGTGCGGAGCGTCCGGCTCACCCCGACGCGCACGAACCGGAAGTCGATCCGCTCGGCGGTGAAGATGCGGACGGCCCCCGCGCCCGCCCGAACGCGCCAAGCTTGCCCGACGGACGCGCTCAGCCACACCTCCGGCCCCGCCGCCAGTTCGGCCTCGTTGTTAACGGACGCGACATCGTCCGCATCGAACTGCATCTCAAAGAGCCCGACCTGCACGCCGGGCGCGAGCCGGAGCCCGCCCGGCAGCGGCACGCCGATGGTCCACACGCCGAAGAAGTACAGCGAGAGATAATCGGGAACGGCGACGCCCTCCACCGCCGCGTGCGGCGCGATCATCCCCCCCACCGCGACGCGGCCGAGATAGAACGGCGTCTCGACGCGCCCCTCCACGCCGGGGCCGGGGTCCCAAAAATCCGTGTACGGCGCATCGCCGAACGTGCCTACACCACCGACGCTCACATCCAGCGTCTCGAACAGCGAGGGCTGGGCCGCCGCTATCGGAGCGAGCGAGAGGAGGAGCGCGAGGTAGAGCGAGAGGCGATGCGAGAAGAGCACGGGCGAAGAGCGAATGGGGTCGGCGGAAGCTACGCCGAAGGGCCCCCGTCCGAAGCAGCCTCCGCGAGCGCCTCCGCCTTCACGTCGTGGAGGTAGGCGAGGGCATCGGCGGAGTCGGCGGGGACATCGTGCCAGAAGACGGCCTCTTTGATGGCCCCGGTAGCGGCGCGCTCGTCGGCAGGGAGCGACCGCACCACCTCGTCGAACAAGTCGGCGCGTCGGAGGGCGTCGTCCTTCCGCTCCATCATGAAGGCGTAGGCCGCGTCGTGCTCGTTCGGGATCGTGCCTTCGAGGATCGCCTCGCGGATCCACTCCTTCACGATCCCGACGGCGATGCCCTCTTCCACGCCGAGCACGGCCATGATCTCGTGCCCGTCCACGGGCGGCTCGAAGTTCCGCAGCCGGTCCTTCTCCTCGACCTCGGTGAACTTCTCGGCGACGTGGTCGAAGGCGGCAAGGTAGCGGCGGACGCGCTGCTCGTTCTTCGACGTGATGTCGGCGCGGACGAGCAGCATGAGGTCGTCGATGGCGTCGCCGGCATCGAAGAGGAGACGGCGGATGGCGGAGTCGGTCACGTCGTCGTCCACGAGCGCGACGGGGCGGTGGTGGAGCGCGACGAGCCGCTGCACGTAGGCCATCCGCTCGTCGAGCGGGAGCTTGAGCTGGCGGAAGAGGGCGGGCACTTTGCGCGCGCCGCGGTCCTCGTGCCCGTGGAAAGCCCAGCCCTGCTCCTTCGTGAACCGCTTCGTCTCGGGCTTCGCGATATCGTGGAGGAGCGCGGCCCACCGAATCCAGAGCGCCCGCTCTTCGGGCCACTCCGCCGTGGCCTCGGCCACGTTGTCGAGGACCTCGAGCGTGTGGTAGAAGTTGTCCTTGTGCGACTGCCCGCCGACGGTCTCAACCCCTTCGAGCGCCGTCAACTCGGGGAAGATCAGCACGAGGAGGCCGGCGTTGTGGAGGATCTTGAACCCGACCGACGGCTTCGGCGAGGCCACGATCTTCTGCACCTCGCCGATGATCCGCTCGGGGCTGACGATCTCGATGCGGGGCGCTTTCTCGCGCATCGCCCGGAGCGCCTCGGTGTCCACGGTGAAGCCGAGCTGGGCGGCGAAGCGGGCGGCGCGGAGCATCCGCAGCGGGTCGTCCTCGAACGTCTCGCGCGGGTCGAGCGGCGTGCGGAGCTTCTTGCCGACGAGGTCGATCACCCCGCCGAACGGATCGAGCACGTTCCCGAAGCGCTCCTCGTTGAGCGCGACGGCGAGGGCGTTGATGGTGAAGTCGCGCCGGGCCTGGTCCTCCTCCAGCGTCGCGTCCTCCACGATGGGCTTGCGCGAGTCCGTGCGGTAGCTCTCCTTCCGCGCGCCGACGAACTCGAGCACGAGGCCGCCCTCCACGCTATCCGTCTCGGTGGGCAGGCGGATGGCCGCCGTGCCGAAGCTCTTGTAGACGTGCGCCGTCTGCCCGCCCATCTTTTTGGCGACGGCCTTGGCGAGCTTGATCCCGCTGCCGGAGCCAATCGAGACGAAGTCGAGGTCGGTCGTCGGGCGGCCGAGGAAGCCGTCGCGGACGGCCCCGCCGACGGCGTAGGCCTCGATCCCGAGGCGGTCGGCGACGCTCCCGACGGTGCGGAGGACGGATTCGTGGGGAAGGGGAGTGCTCATACGTTCGGCGACTTGGGGGGTTACCACCTCCGGACACGACCCACGTCGTGCAGACCGCAGACGACGGACGGCAACCCGCCGTTCGGTGCAAAGAATCACGGTCCGTGGTCGGTCCCCCGCCTGAGCGGGGGCAGGCTCGGCGGTCTCGTTCGGACGATCTCAGGGTCTGTCGTGTACGGAGGTTTACCACACCAAAGCTAAACGTCTGTTCACGGTACGGGACACCCGCGCGGTCTATCTTCGCGTCTTCGCTCCGTTTTGACGCGCACGGGCAGAACCCCCGCTCCGGCATGCAAGTTGAACGGAAGTCCGGCGTCTCCATCAGCCCCTGTGCTCTCCATCAGCCCCTGTGCTATGCGTCTTATGGTACTCCTCGTACTCTCCCTCCTCCTCGCCGTGGTGCCCGCCACCGCCCAGAACGTCCCTTCCGTGGGCACGCCGGCTACGCTCGATGTGGCGACGTGGAACATCGAGCGCTTCGCTCAGGGCGGCCAGCCCCAATTCGACAACGTCCTCGCGGTACTTCAACAGGCCGACATCGACCTGTGGGCGCTTCAAGAGGTCAACGACCGGTTCGCCTTCGACGACCTCGTCGGAGACCTCGGCCAGGGGTGGGCGGGTACGTGGACGAGCGGCTCCGGCTCCATCGGCTACGGCTTCATTTACCGCACCAGTGTGGTGAACCTGCTTCAGGCGACGACGATCCTCGGCGACTTCTCGTACGAATTCGCCTCGCGGCCTCCGCTCCTCCTCCGCGCGAACATCACGCTCCCGGATACCACGGTATCGAACGTCCGCTTTATCGACGTCCATGCCAAGTGCTGCGGCGACGAGACGAGCTACAACCGCCGCGTCGCCGCGTCGGCCGCGCTCAAGAACTACGTCGACAACCTCATCGCCATCGACGCGCCGGTCCTCGTGATGGGCGACATGAACGACGAGCTCCGGTCCTCGATCTACAACGGCCAGACGTCCCCCTACCAGAACTTCCGCGACGACGCCGAGGACTACACGTTCACGACCCTCGCCCTCGACATCGCGAACGTCGCCACGTACTGCTCGAACGTCGCCTGCACAGCGGGCTCCACCCTCGACCACGTCCTCGTCACGCGGTCCCTCGAAACCAGCTACGAGGCGGGCTCCACCCGCCGCTTCGACGCCCTGCTCGAGGAGATCCCCAACTACGTCAACACGACTTCGGACCACCTCCCGGTCTACGCGCGGTTCGACTTCATGCCGCTCCCGACGGCCGGCGATGACCCCACCGTGCCGACGAATTTCGCGCTCCACGCTCCCTTCCCGAACCCGTTCCGCGACGCGACGACGCTGACCTACGACCTCCCTGAGGCCGCCGACATCCGCCTCGAAGTCTTCGACGCTCTCGGCCGCCGCGTGGCGACGGTCGCGAAGGGCGTCCGGCCGGCCGGCACCCACGACGTCCAGTTCGAAGGCAACGAGCTCGGCCCCGGCCTCTACCTCGTCCGCCTGACGGCCGGCACCCACACGGCGACGCGCCGTCTCGTCCACGTTCCGTAAGCATGGCTCCTTTCTCTTTGGGGCTGACCCAGCTAAGAGTCGAGTGGCTTAACCTCCACAATGACTCGACGACGCAAAAGCCGGCTCCCACGCCGGACTCAACTCCGGCTGATCGAGCACTTCGTGGCCGGGACCACCGCCCGCATGGCCGCCGAACTTA
>JBBSMX010000117.1:0-13427 GCA_038232935.1 Rhodothermales bacterium
ACGATCGCCGGCACGCTCTGTCGCACGCTTGGCCGCTCGGGCCGCGAGGTCCTCGCCATCGACGGTGACCCGAACCCGAACCTCGCCATCGTCCTCGGCATCGAGGGCAACCCGGCTCCGCCGCCGCTCAGCGGGAAGCTGCTGGAGCGCTACGAGGGCGAGGATGGCAAAACCCGCGTCCGGCTCGAAGACTCGGTCGAGGAGGTCTTCCGCACGCACGGCATCGCGGCCCCGGACAACGTGACGCTCCTCCTCCTCGGGAAGCCGGAGCACGCCGGGACGGGCTGCATGTGCAGCTCGCACGCCGTCGTCCGCGAGGTCGTCCACGCTGCCGTCGCCCAGACCGACCGGATCACGGTCCTCGACATGGAGGCCTCGCTGGAGCACATGAAGCGGGGGACGGCGAAGTACGTGGACGCCCTCTACGTCGTCGTCGAGCCGTACTACCGCTCGCTCGAAGCGGCGGCGCGCATCCAGGAGCTGGCGCGCGAGTTAGAGATCGAGCAGGTCGCCGTCATTGCCAACAAGGTGCGCAGCGACGAGGACCGCGAGGCCATCGAGCAGTTCTGTGCGAAGCGCGGCCTCGACCTCCGCGCCCTCATCCCCTTCGACGAGACGCTGGCCAAGGCCGAGCGCGAGGGCCGCTCGATCGTCGAGCTGAACGGGGCGTCCGTGGCGGTCCAGCGGATCACCGAGTTGGGCAACGAAATCTTGGCCTCGGCGGCATAGAAGAAGCGGGGGCGGCGCTGTGCCACCCCCGCTGATAATCCTTCGGTCTGCCGGTCTCTATTGCACGGCGAGGGCTAGATCGCCCGTGGGGTGCTCGAAGACCGCCTCGGAGACGGGCGAGGTGAGGTCCACGTCCGAGATGACGTACTCCTCCAGCTTGGTGCCGTTCGAGCGGTAATACGTCTGCCGGTGGCTGAGGACGAGGCCGTCCTCGGGCCGGTGGTCGCTCCAGTAGATCTCCGTCGGCGGCGTGTCGACGGCCTCCAGGTCGGCGTTCTCGTAGTAGTCGATCTTGCGGATGAGCTTCGTCTCGTCGTCCACGTAGAGCGTCCAGCGGTCGCCGCCGACGCCGTCTTCAAACCCGATGTTCAGGAGCGACACCGGCCGGCCGGCGAGCGTGGCGCTGCCGCCGTAGACCGGGACGACACCGGGGTCGGTGAGCTTGAACGGCATCGAGAAGCGGTAAAAGGCGAGCTCCATCGAGCACGTCGGCGTGCACAGGTCCGACTCGCACATCATGTCCATGTCCTGCGCGAGCGGACCGGGCGCGACCGGCTCGCCGTTGAGCGTGGCCCAGTAGCCGCTGTTGTCCCGTCCGATCCGGGCGATGTCTCCCCCATCGCTCGTCTCCATCACGATCCCGCCGTCGTTGCCGTAGCGGAAGGCGTGGCGCTCGGTGACGACGCGGACCGGCTGCTCGTCCTCGTCGAAGACGGTGTGGACGCGCGTGAAGGTGCCACCATCGACGGCGTTCCACGGTGCCATCCCCCCAGCGGCTTCGACGGCGTCAGTGAGGAGCGCCTCGCCCGTCGGCGGGCGCAGGAAGGCCGCCCATGCGATGACACCGACGACGGCGAGCGCGGCGACGGCGAGGCCAGCGCGCCACAGCATCGTCCGGCGGAGGACGATGGGATCGACGAGGTCCTTGATCTCGTGTCCGACGCGCCGGGGGACCTTGACAGGGGCGTCCTCGGGTCGGGTCGGGTCGGGGCGAAGCTCGGTGCTCATGGCGGATTCCGGTGAGGAAAGAGGTGCGGCGGGGTTAATACTACGAAGTTTCGGGAAGGTTTGGGCGGAATGCAAGCGGCGGGACTACGACGGCGTGGACGCGCGCTGCCGCTGCTGCGCGATCCAAAGGAGGGAACGCTCCACGGCGGCAGGGACGGCCTCGTTCACGGACTCGCTCATGCCCCAAACGAAGTCATCGTGTGCGCCGCTCTGGCAGCCGAGAATGTGGACGAGAGGGGGGAGAGCACCCAATGCCCTCGCGAGCATGAGCGCACGGTTGGGGTTGGCGAAGTGCATGTCGGCGAGGAAGTCCTGCCGCTCCATCGGCGAGAGGTCGTCGATATCGGGCACCTCGGCTTCGAGGAGGACGAGCTCGCCCGGTGCGAGGCCGCGGTCGACAGCGTCGAGGAGGAGGAGGGCATCGTAGCCGTCCATCAGCTCCTGCACGAGGCTGATCCCGCCGATCCCCGTCTCGATCACCTTTGCGCCGTCGGGCACGTCGTCCCGCGCCATCAGGCGGTGGGCGGCCTCGATGCCGAACCCGTCGTCCCCGCGCAGCACGTTCCCGACGCCGACAATGAGGAGGCGGGGGCTCATCGGGGCAGGGTGAAGAGCGAGTCCGGCAGGGCGCTGTCGAGGCGGACGGCTTCGTTGAGATAAGCCGACGCCCGCCCCAGCTTCTCGGCTTCCGCGTTCGAGTGGTAGCTCACGCGGCGCATCGGGAGCCGCACGCCGTCGATCTCCGCGATGTCGTGGTACTCGGTGAAGTCGTAATCATCCGGGTCCGGTCCGAAGCGGAGGTGGTTGGCGACGAGGCGGCCGTCGTCGGCCGCGAAGTAGTAGGTCCACGTGTGCAGCCCGGCAGCGCTGCCGGCCCCTTCGTCATACTCCGCCCGCACGGCATCGACCACAACGCCGCCCAACGTTTCGCGCCCGGCGTAGCTCAGCCGCGTGCCGGGGTCGGTGAGCTTGAACGGCATCCCCATCACGTAGTGCGAGCCGAAGGTAGAGTTCCACGCCTGATTCCGGTCGGCCTCCGTCGTCGCCTGTTCGCCGTCGATCCACTTCCCCACCTCGTCGCCGTCGTTGACGAGGAGGATGTCCCGCCCCTCGTCATCTTCGTAAGTGACGCGCATTTTCAGGTCGGGACGGAGGGCGTATTGGTGGTGCTGCACGACACGCCGCGCCTCAGCCCCGGTCGAGTCGAAGAACGTGATCGTCTTCTGGTAATCGAGTGCGGGCGCGGCGGCCCACGCCTCCCAGCCTCCGGCCGCCTCGATGCCGCGCCGGACGACCTCGCCTGCGCGATCGCCCGGCAAGCGAGCCATTGGGGCTTCGACGGATTCTGTCTGTGGATTGGACTCCGGTTCGCACCCGACGAGAGTGGAGCAGAGGAGCGGGGCGATGAGGAACAGGGCGAGGCGCATCGGCGAGCGAAACGAGAGTGAGGAGGCCGGCAGGATACGAAGAAGTGTGAAGATTCGCCGAGCCTCGGAACGCTGTAGTATACCCCAGACCGTATAGCTCCTACGACGCAGGTTTTTACCACCATCGAAGAGGATCATCATGTCTACCGCCCGAAAAGTCGAAGTCTTTACCGCCGGCTGCCCCGTCTGCGACGACACCGTCCAGCTCGTCCAGCGCCTCGCCTGCGACGCGTGCGAGGTTGACGTGCTCAACCTGAACGACGAGGCCGTCGCTCGCCGCGCGGCCGACCTCGGCATCCGCTCCGTCCCCGCCGTCGTCGTCGACGGCACGCTGGCGGGGTGCTGCACCGGGGGCGGCGTGACCGAGGAGGCCCTCCGCGCCGAGGGCGTCGGTCAGCCCGCTTGATCCCACCACGCAACCGACGCCATGTCTGCACTCCCCACCCCTACGCTGGTCGAGGTCGGCCTCATTGGGCTCGGGCTCAACGCCGCCTGGGAGGTCGCCCAGCTCCGGCCGCTCTATACGTGCTGGGAGCACTGGAGTCCGATGCAGCGCGTGCTCTGCCCCCTCGCCGCCGTGCTCGGCGATGCCGTCGCCGTCGTCGCGGTCGCGTGGGGGGCGAGCCTGCTCGTCGGGTCGGCGGCCCTCATGCCGCCGAACGGTGCGGGCGTACTTGCGCTCGTAGCGCTGGCCTTCCCGCTCAGCGTGGTGCTGGAACGGCTGGCCCTCGCGCTCGACCTCTGGCGCTACAAGCCCGCGATGCCGACGGCGCCGGTGCTCGGGCGCAGCGTGGGCCTCGCTCCCATCGCTCAGATCACTGTGCTTCCCGCCGTGAGCGTGGTCCTCGCCACCCTCTGATTGTACCACGAGCCGATTGCACCATGAGCCACCACGGGGCGGGCCCCTGGCCCCACGTCCGTCTTGTTACCCCAGGGGCCATCTCTTTCTTCGTACACCAACCGCCGCACTTCACATGGTTACCCTCTCGCAAGAACTCAAGGCGTGTATCGACGCCTGTAACGACTGCATCACCGCCGCAAACGCCTGCCTCTCGCAGCACATCGGCGAGGAGGCGATGGAACGCTGCCTCCGGCTCTGCCTCGACTGCACCGATCTCTGCTCGGCGTGCGTCCAGATGATGGCGCGCGACTCCGGCTATGTCGCCCGTGTCTGCGGCATCTGCGCCGACCTGTGCTCGGCCTGCGCCGACGAGTGCGCGAAGTTCGACTCCGAGGCGTGCCAGGCCTGCGCCGAGGCGTGCCGCCGCTGCGCCGAACAATGCCGCCAGATGGCGGCCTGACCCTTATGCGTGCTCTCACTCCCATCCTCCTGTGCCTGCTGGCCAGTACCCTCCTCGGGAGCTCGCTCCTCGGGCGTCCGGCGCGAGCGCAGGGCGGACACGGCCCCGTCTTCGGCCTCGCCACGCCGACGCTCCCCGAGGGGGCGTGGAACGGCGACGCCACGCTGATGTCCGTCGGCCGCGGGGGCGAGCGCGCCTTCATGGCGCGGCAGACGCTTCGCTACGGGCTCACGGCCGACGTCCAACTCAACCTCTCCGTCCCCGAGACCCTCGCCCGTCTCCCGAGCCCGCCGCACACGCGGATCGGGACGATGATGGGTGGGATGGGCGACCTCGAAGCCCTCGCCCTCTGGCGCTTCCACAAGCGCTACCCCGGCGTCGGACGGCGGGTCGAGTCCACGCTCCTCGTGAGTGCGCTCGTCCCGGTCGTGGCTGAGCGGGGCGGCATCGCAGTAGGGCCGGGGGCGAACGGCGCTGTCGTGACGGGCTACGCCTCGCGGAGCCTCTACGGGTGGATCGGGGCCGGAGTGCAGGGCTATCTCGCCCGCGACGGCGACCGGCTCAGCCCGCTCGCCTACGCCAGCGCCGTCGTCGGCTACCGGCCGCCCTTCTTCCAGGGCGACTACCCCAAGCCCGACGTCCGCTTCTTCGTCGAGGCCGTCGCCGAGTCGGCGGGCCGGGACCGGGTGGCGGGCGTGCCTGTCGCCGTGAGCGGGGGCGAGCGGGTGTTCGTCGGGCCGACCGTGCTTGGGCTCTACCGGGCGTGGGGACTCGGGGCGGGCGTGCTCTTCCCTGTGGTTCAGCGGCTGAACGGGCCGCAACCCCGCGAGGCCGCTCGCCTCGCCGTCAACCTCTCCTACTGGTTCTAACCGACCCCTGACATGAACATCTTCTCTCGCGTATTCGCTCTCATTGTGCTCGCCGCGCTCCTCGCGCCCGACCCCGCCCACGCCCAGCTTCAGGAGGTACGGCAGACCGTCTTCGGGATGGACTGCGCTCCCTGTGCCTACGCCCTCGAACGCCGCCTCGGCAGCCTCGATGGGGTGGACGAGGTGACGGTCAGCCTGAACGATGGCGAGGCCGTCGTGCAGCTTCGCGGGGAGAACAGCACCGACCTCGGCGCTCTCCGCACCGCCGTCCGGGATGCCGGCTTCGACCCCCGCGAGACGACGCTCCGCGTGGCCGGCACGCTCCGCCGCGACGGCGACCGGTGGGTGCTCGTGACTCCCACCGGCGAGCGGTTCCGCGTCGAGACCGCGGCCGATGCGGCGGCCCGTGCGGCGCTCCGCGAGCGCGTCGGCCACCGCATCGTCGTGACCGGCCGCGTGGCCGAGGGGGAAGCGTCCGAGGCAGGGTGGTCCCTCCAGCGCGCGGCCCTGACCTCTTAGCCTCTTCCTCGATGCTGACACCCACGCCTCCCGCCCCACCGACGCGCCGCCAGCAGGCCGCCTCGTTCTTCGCCCTGTTCACCTCGACAGGGACGTTGCTCTGCTGCGCGCTCCCCTCGGCGCTCGCCGCCTTCGCGGGCGGTGCGGCTCTGGCCTCATTCGTATCTGCCTTCCCCCTACTCGTCACGCTCTCCCACTACAAAGGGTGGATCTTCCTCGGAGCCGGACTCATGCTCCTCGTGAGCGGAGCGCTTGTGCTCCGTCCGCAGGGGTCCGTCGCATGCCGGCTCACCGGCGGGCAGGGCTGCGAGGTCGCTGGCCGGTTCTCGAAGGCGACGTTCTGGGCGGCGACGACCATTTATGTGGCTGGAGCGTTCTTCGCCTATGGCCTCGTCCCGCTCCTCCGACTCCTCGACATTTGACCTCCTCTGCCATGACTGACACTTCTACCATGACGCGGGGCGAGGTGGCTGAGGCCGCCGACGTAACGCCCGAGACCGTCCGCTACTACGAGCAGCGTGGGCTCATCCCGAAGCCGCCGCGCAGTGACGGCGGCTACCGCCAGTATGGCCCCGACTTCGTCGAGCGGCTCCGGTTCGTCAAGCGCGCCCAGGAGCTCGGCTTCACCCTGAACGAGATCGGCGAGTTGCTCGACCTCCGCGTGGACCCCGAGACCGACTGCGGCGACGTCCGCGCCCGCGCCAAGTCCAAGCTCGCCGACGTGGAGGCGAAGCTCCGCGACCTCGAACGGATCCGCGCGGCACTCGCCGGGCTCACCCGCGCCTGCCACGGTAGCGGCCCCACGAGCGCCTGTCCAATCCTCGACGCGATGCAGGACGAGGGCGCGTTCGAGGCGGCCACGGACTGAGGATTTATACCGTAGCCCCAACGCCACCCGCCCCCTGGGGCCGGCACGACGACCATGTTGAGGAACGTCGAGGTGCGGAGCCCCCCGAGGATCACGACCGCCATCGGCGTCTGAATCTCCTTGCCCGGCTCGCCGCCGCCGAGGGCGAGCGGGATGAGGGCGAGGCCCGCCGTGAGCGCCGTCATGAGGATCGGGTTGAGCCGTTCGAGCGAGCCGCGGACGAGGACCTCGCGGAACGACGCGCCCTCGGCGAGGACCTGCTGGTAGTCGCTCACGAGGAGGATGCCGTTCCGAACGGCGATCCCGAAGAGCGTCACGAACCCGACGAGCGCGGGAAGGAGACGAGGGAGAATCATTCGGAGGGGGGACGAGGAGGCCTGTCGGGTCTGGAGGGGGCCGGTGGAGGGGACGTCGCCGGGCTCCGGCGCGGGTTGCCGACCCGGTGGGCAAGGGCGACGGCTCCGAGGAGCCCCAGCGCGACGAGGCCGCCGTAGAGGAACGAGCGGTCGGGAACCGCGCTGCCGAGCCACCCCGCGAGCGGGTATGCCCCGGCCCACCACAGGTGGCTCCACGCGAAGTGCGCGCCGTACACGCGGCCCTGTAGGACATCGGGCGTGCGGTCGGCGATGAGCGTCTGCGTGGGGAGGTTGACCCAGTTCTGTCCGGCCCCGGCGGCGAGCCAGAGCGCGAGGAGCGGCGAGAGCCCCACGGCGTCGGCCGGGAGGACGGCGAGCGACGTCACGAGCGCGCCGACGAACACGAAGGTGGTGCGCGACACGCGGTCTTCGAGCGCGCCGACGGCGAGGGCCGCGGCGGTCGCCCCGATGCCGAAGGCGGCCATCACCCACCCGTACTCGACCTCGCCGAGCGCGAGCCCGCCCCGCACGCGCCCGACGGTGTTGACCAGGATGAGCGCGCCCGCGATAGAGGTGACGAGTTCGAGAAGGAGCGCCGTCCGGAGCGGCCGGTCACGCCACAAGCGGGCCGTGCCCTCGGTCACGTCGCGCCAGCGTGCGGCGCCCTCGCTGGGTACGCTGGCGCCCGACGCCGATACGTCGCGCGGGGAGGCCCGGAGCGAGACCGGGAGCGTGGCGACGAGGAGCGCCGAGAGCGCGAACGTCCCGGCGTCGACCCAGAACACGCTCCGGAAGCCGACGAGCGCCGCGAGGCCGCCCGCCACGCCCGGCCCGAGCACGCCGAGGATCTCGTACGTCGCGCCCGAGAGCGCGATGGCCTTGGGGTAGTCCTCGCCGCCAGCCACGAGCGGGACGGTCGCCTGGTACGTCGGCGTGAAGAACGCCGTGAAGGCGTTGAGCGCGAGGATGAGCGCGTAGACCTGCCAGATGGCCGTCACGAACGGGATGAGCGCGACCACGACGACGCGGGCCACATCCGCCGTGACCATGATCACCTTGCGGTCGAGGCGGTCGGCGAGCGCGCCCGCCAGCGGCGAGAGCACCACGAAAGCCGTCACGCGGAGCGTGAGCGCGGTCCCGAGGATGGCCGCGGACCCGTCGCGACCGGCGAGGTCGAAGGCGAGCAGCGCCAGCCCGACCCAGGTGAGGGCGTCGCCGAAGAGGCTGATGGTCTGGGCCGCGTAGAGCTGGGCGAACGTCCGGTTGCGGAGGCTCTCGAAGGCCGCGAGGGCTCGCATCAGGGTCCGACGACCTCTCGCACGTCGCCGCTGGTGCGTAGCGTGACCGTCAGCGTCTCATTCGTCCGGTTGCGCCAGAACCACCCGTGCTTGCCGTCGAAGGCGGCCACGAGCACGCCCTCGTCCGACGGCACGCCAGTGCCCTTGCTGTACCCGTAGTAGTCGATGGGGTCGATCCCCCGGGCCGGGTCGCCGGGCCCGTCGGCGTGGGTGTCGTAGTTGACCACGCCGCGGTCGGTAGCCCAGGCGTAGGTGGCCCGGCCGCCCTCGTCCATCACGAGCTTGACCTCCTTCCCCTCGCCGGGCGCGAGCGTGACACGCGTGACCTGCTCCGCTGCGCCGGCAGGGGCGTCGACGGCGGTCGTGTCGCTCGCGGCGGTGTCCGCCGCGACCGTCGGCGCAGCATCGGGAGTGGCCGACTGGCGGGCGGCGAGGGCGGCGTCTTCGGCCGCGGCCTCCTGCGCCAGCTGGACCTTGATGCGACCCATCTCGGTGAGCCCGAAGACCTCGCCGATCCCGGTCGGGTCGACGCCGTACTCGCCCGGCAGGATGGCACCGACGAGGATGAGCACGGCGACGCCGAGCGCGATGAGCGTCGAGCGGACAAGGGCGCGGGAGGACGGGAGTTCGACGCCCGGAGGCGGGGTGACGTTGGACATGGGATCAGGCGTTGTAAACGAAGTAGCCGACGAGCTGGTAGCCCGTCAGGACGAAGCCGGCGCTCATCAGCGCCACGTTGACGGCGATGGCGCGGCGTGAGAAGCTGACCGAACGCCGCCAGAAGCCCATCGCGATGAGGATGGCGCTGAGGGCGAGGACCTGCCCGAGCTCGACGCCCACGTTGAAGGCGACGAGGTTGGCGAAGAGGCCGTCGGGCGAGACGTCGAACTCGAGGATCTTCGTCGCCAGCCCGAGCCCGTGGAACAGGCCGAAGATGAGCGTCGCCGCGCGGGCGTCCGGCTGCCAGCCGAACCACGTCCGAAAGGCGCCGAGGTTGTCGAGGGCCTTGTAGGCGACCGAGAGCCCGATGATGGCGTCGACAAGGTAGGCGCTCACGCTGAAGCCGGTGAGCACGCCCGCGATGAGCGTGAGCGAGTGCCCGACGGCGAAGAGCGAGACGTAGAGGGCGACATCCTTCCGGCGGTACAGGAAGAAGATGATCCCGACGAGGAAGAGCAGGTGGTCGTAGCCCGTCACCATGTGCTTGGCCCCGAGGTAGGCGAACGGCCCGAGGAGGACACCCGACGTGGCCTGGATGTAGCCCGCGTCGCCTTTAGGGACGCCGTGGGCGAGGGCCTCAGTGGGGGCGAGGAGCACGACCAGCGCCGCGAGGGCGGGCCAGAGCCAGGGGTGGGCGGAGAGCGACATGAGCCGCTGGCGGACAGTCATCGAGATAGAGGTAGAGGTCAGATGGAGGAGGATGCACAGAGGGGCGAACGAAGAGCAGGGAGATGGGCCGGGCCGCGCCAGAGCGACGACCTACGCCCCTTCGATCCGGACACGGAGCAGCTTGATGGAGTTCAGAAACACCAGCACGTCCGGGCCGAGGTGGAGGATGGCCGCCTGGATCGGCCCGATCCAGCCCATCAGCGCCGCCGTGATGCCGAGGACGTGGACGACCCCGACGCCGACGAAGAGGTTCTCCTGGACCGTCCGGTACGCCCGCCGGGCGATGGCGCGCGCGGCGACGATCTTCGACAGGTCGTCGGTCATGAGGGCGACGTCGGCCGCCTCGAGGGCGGCCTGCGTGCCCCCGCCGCCCATCGCGATGCCCACGTCGGCGCGGGCGAGCGCGGGCGCGTCGTTGATGCCGTCGCCGATCATCGCCACGCGGTGGCCGTCTCGCTGCAGGTCGGCGATGGCCGCCACCTTGTCCTCCGGTAGCAGGTCGGCACGCACCTCGTCGATGCCGAGGCCGCTGGCGATGG
This sequence comes from Rhodothermales bacterium, assembly GCA_038232935.1. Taxonomy (GTDB): domain Bacteria; phylum Bacteroidota; class Rhodothermia; order Rhodothermales; family JANQRZ01; genus JBBSMX01. Next base: position 10,304 of record JBBSMX010000117.1, read on the forward strand.
CGCGGGCCGTCGCCGCGTTGTCGCCAGTGAGCATGACGAGGCGCTCGACGCCGCTGGCCCTGAGTGCGGCGAGGGCCTCGCGGGCGCCCGGGCGCAGCGCGTCGGCGATGAAGAGGATGCCCGCGAGGCGCCCGTCGACGGCGACGTGGACCGGCGTCTGCCCGCCGTCCTCCCCGGCGTCGGGAAGCGCGACCCCGTTCTCGAGCAGCAGCGCCGGGTTGCCGACGAGCACGGTGCGCCCCTCGACGGTCGCCCTCACGCCGCGCCCGCGGATCTGCTCGTACGCCTCCGGCTCCGGCACGTCGATGTCATCCCGCATGGCGTAGTCCACAATGGCGCGCGCGAGCGGGTGGGCCGACCGGCGGTCCGCCGCTGCGGCGAGCCGCACCACGTCGGCCTCGGCGAGCGTGGCGTCGCGGACTTCGACGCGGGCGACCTCGGGCCGGTTCGCGGTCAGCGTGCCCGTCTTGTCGAAGACCATGACGTCCACCTTTGCCAGCGATTCGAGGTAGAGCCCGCCCTTGACGAGGACGCCGCTGCGGGCGGCCCGGGCGATCGCGGCGATCATCACGAGCGGCGTGGCCAGGCCCAGCTCGGCCGGCGACGTGAAGATCAGCAGCGTGACGATGGTGCGAATGTCGCGCGTGACCCAGTAGACGGCGATCAGGAAGACGAAGACGACCGGGATCAGCCACGCCGCCACGCGGTCGGCGAGCTTCTGGACCGGCGCCTGCTCCGCCTCCGCGTTCTCGACGAGCGCGATGATCCGGGCGAACGTCGTGTCGCCGCCCACCCGCTCGGTCTCCACGTCGAGCGCGCCCGAGTCCACGACGGTGCCCGCAAAGACACCGTCGCCGACGGCCTTGTCCTTCGGGAGGCTCTCGCCCGTGATCGGGGCCTCGTTCACCGACGCCTCGCCACCCACGACGCGGCCGTCCACGGGGATCTTCTCTCCTTCCCGGACGAGGACCACGTCGCCCGACCGGACCTCGGCGAGGGGCACGGGGCGGTCACCCTGATCGCCCCGCACGACCGCCGTCTGCGGCACCGAGCCGATGAGGGCCTTGATGGACGCCCGCGCCCGGTCGGTGTTGAGGTCGGCGATGAACTCCGCGATGAGGATGATCACCATCAGGACGGCGCCCGCCACCGTCTCGCCGCCCAGCACGGCTACGAGCGTGGCGACGGTGACGAACAGCTCCGTCCCGATCTTCCGCTCCCGGACGAGGTCCAGCACGCCGGTCTTGACGAGCGGGTACAGCCCCAGCGCTACGGCCCCCCACAGGACTTCGACGGGCACCATTCCCTGCCAGTAGAGCCCGGCGACGAGGCCCGTCACGACGATGCGACCGACCTCGACCCAGCGCTCGCGCGTCATCAGAGCGGCAATGCCGGAGGGTGCCGGGGCCGGCAGCACTGCCGGGGCGGCGGCGACCGGGTCAGGGGCGTTCGTCATGGAGGAGTCCGCGACTCGGTTTGTTGCCCTCGGGTACGGAGCGAGGAGCAGGTGGATGAATGCTCGGCCGCGTCAGGCGACCGCGAGGGCGGGCTCGTCCGTGGCCGTCGGGTCCGGCGCGAAGGGGTCCGGGTGGGCGCGGCCGTCGCCGTTGGGGCCGTCATTCGGCAGGTCGCCCTCGCGGTGGGCGAGCCGGTAGAGCACGGGCAGGACGACGAGTGTGAGGAGGGTGGACGACAGGATGCCGCCGATGACGACGGTCGCCAGCGGGCGCTGGACCTCGGCCCCGATGCTCGTCGCGAGCGCCATCGGCACGAACCCGAGCGACGCCACGAGCGCCGTCATCAGGACCGGGCGCAAGCGAGCGATGGCCCCGTCGAACACGGCCTCGTCCAGCGACTCGCCCTGCTGGCGGAGCTGGTTGATGAACGTGATCATGACGAGGCCGTTGAGGACGGCCACGCCCGAGAGCGCGATGAAGCCGACGCCGGCCGAGATCGAGAGCGGGATGCCGCGGAGCCACAGCGCCGCGACGCCGCCCGTCAGCGCGAGCGGGACGCCGGTGAACACGACGAGCGAGTCCTTGACGCTCCCGAACGTGAGGTAGAGGAGCGCGAAGATGAGCAGGAGCGCGAGCGGGACCACGAGCCTGAGGCGCTGTGCAGCCGACGTGAGCTGCTCGAACTGGCCGCCCCAGCCGGTCCAGTACCCGGCCGGCACGGCCACCTCGGCGTCGATGCGGGCCTGGGCCTCTTGGACGAACGAGCCGATGTCGCGCCCGCGGACATTCGAGGTCACGATCACGAGTCGCTTTCCGTCCTCGCGGCTGATCTGGTTGGGACCCGGCGCCACCTCGAAGTCAGCCACGGCGCCCAGGCGGACCTCGCCGCCGCCGGGGAGGGCGACCGGCAGCCGTTCGAGCGCGTCCAGATCCTGGCGAAGCCGCTCGGGCAAGCGGACGACGACCGGCGCGCGGCGGTCGCCCTCGAACACCTGCCCGGCCTGGATGCCGCCGACGGCGATGGTGATGGTCTGCTGGACCGTCGCGCCGTCGAGCCCGTAGCGGGCCATCGCGGCGCGGTCCGGCGTGACCGAGAGGAGCGGGAGGCCCGTCGTTTGCTCGACCTTTACGTCGGCCGCGCCGGGGACCGTCAGGAGCACGGCCTCGACGGCATCGGCCGTCTCGTTCAGAACCTCGCGGTCGTCGCCGTAGACCTTGACGGCCACGTCGGAACGGACGCCGGCGATGAGCTCGTTGAACCGCATCTGGATGGGCTGGATGAACTCGTAGTTGTTGCCGGGCACGCCGGCGACGAGGGTCTCCATCTGGCGGACGAGCTCGGCCTTCGGCAGGTCGGGGTCGGGCCACTCGTCGCGCGGCTTCATCATCACGTAGTTGTCGGCCACTGACGGCGGCATGGGGTCGGTGGCGATCTCGGCCGTGCCCATCTTGGCGAAGACGCGCTCGACCTGGGGCATCGTCCGCAGGCGGGCCTCGAGCTCGGACTGCATCTCGATGGCCTGCGTCAGGCTCGTGCCCGGGATGCGGAGGGCGTGGAGCGCGATGTCGCCCTCGTCGAGGCTGGGGATGAACTCGCTCCCCATCCGGGTCCCGGCCAACCCCGCCACCGCCACCGCAGCGACCGCCGCCGTCAGCACGACGGCCCG
>JBBSMX010000118.1:0-13286 GCA_038232935.1 Rhodothermales bacterium
CTGAGCATCGGGGACGTCGCCGTCCTCACCGACCGTGTAGCTCACGAGGTCGGCCTCGTTGATCTGGAGGAGGCCGCGGAACATGGAGAGCGTGCCGGTGACGGTGATCTCCGTGCCTCCCGAGATCGTGCCGTCAGCAACATCGTCGAAGAAGTCGCCGGTGGTCTGACGGATGACGAGGCCAGCCGTGTCGTCCTGGAAGTACGTGAACGAGCCCATGGCCCGGGTGACGGTGCCGGTGACGGTGACCGTCGCGCCTACGCCCGCAGCCCGTGCCTCGGCGATCGTCATTTCACCGGCGGCCGGTGCGTTGATGCGGACGGCGAGGTTGTCCTCGACGAAGGGTTCGTTGAAGGCGACCTGGAGCCCGTCTGTTGCGTCGGCGTTCTCGATGCCGATCGTCGCGGATTCGAGGGTCCCGGCGGTCATCTCTAGGTACTGGTAGAGGATGTCGCCGGATTGGGAGAGGATGGCTTGGAACGTATTCCCAGTGTCCTCGCTAAAGCGGGGCACCATATTCCACTGGGCGATAAAACGTCCATCGCCCATGTCCTGGTAATAGATAGTGCCGGCGCTACTGGGGTCGAAGTCGTCCCAGAACGGGGCGATCAGGTCGTTGGGATCGTTGGGGTCGGGGATGGGGTCGTTCGAGAAGTCCGAGCCGTCGGCCCCGAACGTGAGGTATCCGTTCGAGCCAATGGTGACGCTCTCCTGGTCGTTGCCGTAGAACGAGAACGTGAACGGGAGATCGACCGTCGCGCCCTCGTCGTCGCCGAGGACGAGCTCCGTGCCCGTGCCGGAGATGTCGACGAAATCGAAGGCCGGACCTTCCGGATCGTTCGAGTTGACCCAGGTGTAGCCAAAGGCGTCGGGGCCGCCGGAGGTGGCACCGCCGCCGCCCGTCTCGGACGTGCCGGTGAGCGTGAAGCCCGCGTCGTCACCGCTCGCGGCATCACCGACGCCGCAGACCGCGACGCGCTGGTCGTAGTCCGCGCAGGTCGTGCCGAAGCCGCCGCCGGGGTTGCGCCAGTGCGAGACCGCGCCGTTGACCGCGACGCTGGCGATCCAGCCCCACTGCCCCCCTGCGCCGAAGTCCATGTCCGCCTGGACGCTGACCCAGTAGGTGCCCTCGGTGAGGACGACGTCGACGGGGATGTTGAGCGAGCCGTCGCCGTCGAGGTCTACGTCGGCGACGCCGATCGCGGAGGCCACTTCGGCACCCGGCGCGCCGGCGTTATCGTCGTAGAAGTACACGTTGGCGAGCGGTGCCGGGCCAACACCGTTGAAGTATTCACCCGGGGCGAAGACCTCGGTGATGGTCCACGTAGCGCCCGCAGGCACCACGAAGTCGTCGGCGCCCTGGTTGTCGAAGGCGGCGTTCTCTGCTTCGAACTCCTGGGAGGTGAAGCCGAACTGGCCGAGGTTATCGGTCTGGTCGAAGAGCACCTCGCCGCCCCCGCGCAGGGCGTTGGCCTTTTCGTCGAAGCGCTGGACCGAGGTGGTCCCGTTGCCGACGAGCGAGGGGGTCTGCTGAGCGTTAGCGGTCGTCCACCAGCCGGTGCCGGCCAAGACGAACGCTGACGCTAGCACGTAGCGTAGGAAAGTATCAGGTCTCATGAGAGTCTGAGGTGGTTAGTGGAGGGATAAAGAGGTCGAGCGGGAAGCTCCGTGCGCCTCGGAGGCGGCACGGGTGGGCGCCGGTGAGCGGATCGCCCGGGGGCAGAACGTCGAAGCGAGGCGGTGGATTAGCCGGTGACGCGGCCATAACGCCTCTGCGGCGACCCCCTTGTTATACCTGACGGCGAAGTAAAGTAGAGCCATGCGGTTCGGTACCGCTCGATCAGATTGCCGCCAGGCGAGGGGCCCTAAGATTAAAGCAAACGTGAAGAAATAAGCAACTGCTAGACGTTGAAAGTTCGCTCTTATGTCTGGAAAAGCGGACCGAGCCCGTTACGATTCGGTTACCGTGGGTGTAGCGCCGGTCGGTTGTCGCGGGGAGGGTCCGTCAGTGTCTCGCTGAAGGCACGTGCCCGAACCCCATGGGACGATACACCTCACCCGTCACGCTGTGGGTGTTGCACCGCGCTTCGGAACGTCCGTGGCCGGGGTGCCAGCGAGGACGGCGACCGCTCGCGCCGCGCTCGGCGGGTGTGGAGGTCGCCGCCGCGGTTTCGGTGCGTACCTTCTGTGCCCTTTCCGCCGTTGTACCGCTCTCGCCGATCTCATGCCTCGTCCTATGACCAGACCTCTGTATTGCCTGCTCGTCGTGTGCCTCGTGATCGCCGGCTCGATGCCCGTGGCGTCGCAGTCCGCGGACACGGCGGAACTGACGCTCGAACGCCTCTTCGCTTCGCCGGAGTTCTACGGCCGGTCGTTCAGTGGGGGCCGTTGGGCCGAGTCCGGCCCCATCGTCCGCTATATCCAGCGCGACGACGCATCCGGTGCCACGGACCTGATGGAGTACAACCTGGAGACCGATACCCGCCTCCGCCTCATCGACGGCAGCCAGCTTAAGAAGCCCGACGGCGACGGCCTCATTCGGATCGAGGACTACGCGTACAGCGCCGACAAGAGCAAGGTCCTCCTCTACACGGACTCCGAGCGCGTGTGGCGGCAGAACACGAAGGGCTACTACTACGTCTACGACCTCGAAAGCGACACCGTCACGCCGGTCTCGGACCGCGCGGCGGGCTTCCAGATGTTCGCCAAGTTCAACCCGGCCGCGACGCAGGTGGCCTTCGTCCGCGACCGCGACCTCTTCGTGGTGGACCTCCCTTCGATGGAGGAGACGCGGCTGACCGACAGCGGGAGCGACGGCGGCGTCATCAACGGCACATTCGACTGGGTCTACGAGGAGGAACTTGGCCTCCGCGACGGCTTCCGCTGGAGCCCCGACGGCCGGCACATCGCGTTCTTCCAACTCGACGAATCGAACACGCGCGACTTCGCCCTCACCGACTACCGGGTCCTCTACCCCGAGTACACCCGCTTCCGCTACCCGAAGGCGGGCGAGACCAACTCCGAGATCCACGTCGGCGTGATCGATATTCCGAGCGGGGAAACGCGCTTCTTCGACACGGACACGTGGAACAGCGGCGGCGAGGAGCACGAGTACATCGCGCTGATGGGCTGGATGCCCGCCGTTGACGGGACCTCGAACGTCTGGATGGCCCGGATGAACCGCGACCAGAACGACCTCGACCTCCTCTACGGCGACCCGACGACGACCACTATCCGCACGGTCCTCACCGAGACCTCGGACACGTACATCGATGTCGAGACCGGCTTCTCGGACCTCGACATGGGCACGATCACGTACCTTGACGACGACGAGCACTTCGTCTGGCGCAGCGATCGGAGCGGGTTCAGCCACCTCTACCTCTACGACAACGACGGCACGTTTATCCGTCAGCTCACCTCGGGCGACTGGGACGTGACGAGCTTCCACGGCATCGACGAAGGCGCCGGGGCGATCTACGTGACGGGCACGCTGGAGAGCCCCATCGAGCGCCACCTCTACCGCGTCCCGTTCAGCATGACCGGCACGAACGGCACGAACGGGCAGGCGGCGAAGCCGGTGAAGATCACCGACGAGGCGGGCTGGCACAGCGCCAATACGTCCGGCGACCTCCGCTACTACATCGATACCTATTCCAACGTCACGACGCCGCCCGTCGTCTCCCTCCACACCATCGACGGGAAGCTGGTGAAGGTGCTGGAGGCGAACGAGGAACTGATCGCCGAAGTCAACGCGCTCGGCCTCGCGCCTGTCGAGTTTATGACCGTTCCTGCCGCCGCCGGGACGCCGCGCAACGCCTACCTCATCAAACCACGCGACTTCGACCCGAACGAGGCGCACCGGCTGCTGATCCACACCTACGGCGGGCCGGGCTCGCAGGAGGTCCGCAACGCGTGGGGCGGCACCGAACGGCTCTGGCACTCCATGCTCGCCGAGGAATACGGCATCCTCGTGGCGGGCGTCGACAACCGGGGCACGGGCGGGCGCGGCAAGCGGTTCAAGGCGCAGACGTACAAAAACCTCGGGCCGATGGAGGCCGAGGACCAGATCGCCGCGGCGCAGTGGTTCGGCGAGCAGCCCTACGTCGATGCCGACCACATGGGGATCTGGGGCTGGAGCTACGGCGGCTACCTCACGCTGCTGTCGATGCTCTACGACGAAGGCCCCGAGACCTTCCACCTCGGCGTCGCCGTCGCGCCCGTCACGAACTGGCGCTTCTACGACACGATCTACACCGAGCGCTACCTCTCGACGCCGCAGAAGAACGCGAAGGGCTACGACCTCGGCAGCCCCGTCACCTACGCCGCAAACCTCCGAGACGAGCAGGACCTGCTCATCGTCCACGGCGACGCCGACGACAACGTCCACCCGCAGAATACGTTCGTGATGGTGGACGCGCTGCAAGCCGAGGGCAAACAGTTCGAGATGATGATCTACCCCGGCCGCACCCACGGCATCAGCGGCGGCATGACCTCGCTCCACCTCTATACCCTGTTGACCGACTTCATCACGGAGAATCTGTAGAGTCCCCGGCTCGTCCTCGTTACCTTGGGGTGGCCCCGCGAGTGCGGGGTCGCCCTTTTTCGTTCGGCTCGATCCCCTCCTGCGTGATGGCTCACGACCTGCTCATTCAGAACGGCACGCTTCTCGACCCCGAGACCGGCGAAACCCGTGCGGCCGACCTCCTCATCCGCGACGGCAACATCGCTCGGATCGGCGAGAGCCTCGAGGTGGAGGACGGCATCGCGGTCTACGACGCAAGCGACAAGCTGATCTCGCCGGGGTGGATGGACATGCACGTCCACTTCCGCGAGCCCGGCCTTGAGCACAAGGAGACCATCGCGACGGGTGCACGCGCCGCTGCCTTCGGTGGGTTCACCGCCGTCGCCTGCATGCCCAACACCGAGCCGCCGATCGCCACGCGCGACGTGGTTGAGTTCGTGCGGAAGCGCGCCGAGGGGTTGGCCGTCGATGTCTATCCCATCGGGGCCGTCTCGAAGGCGCGGGCGGGCGAGCACCTCGCCGAACTCGGCGACATGGCCGAGGGCGGGGCCGTCGCGTTCTCCGACGACGGATCGCCTGTGCAGGACGCCGGCCTCATGCGCCGCGCGCTCGAATATGTCCGCACGCTCGACAAGCCGATCCTCGGCCACGAAGAGGACCTCACGCTCAACCCCCACGGCCACATGCACGAGGGGGCCGTCGCCACGCGCCTCGGCGTGCCCGGCATCCCCGCGCTCGCCGAGGAGGTGATGATCGCCCGCGACGCCATGCTCGCCGACTTCACCGGCGGCCACGTCCACATCTGCCACATCTCGACGGCGAAGGCGGTCGAGATCGTCCGCGACGCCAAAGCGAAGGGCATCCCGATGACGGCCGAGGTCTGCACCCACCACCTCGCCCTCACCGACGAAGCGGTCGAGACCAGCGGCTACGACACGCACACGAAGATGCACCCGCCGCTGCGTACCGCCGCCGACGTGGCGGCGCTGAAGGCCGGGCTGAAGGACGGCACCATCGACGTGATCGCCACCGACCATGCGCCGCACGCGACGTTCGAGAAAGAGGTCGAGTTCGCGGCGGCACCGTTCGGCATCCTCGGGCTGGAGACGTGCTGGGGCCTCGTCGGCCGCGAACTGCTGAAACCGGGTGTGCTGACCGTCGCCGAGGCCGTGCGGAAGCTGACCGTCGAGCCGCGCCGGATTCTTCGGCTCGACCACCCCAAGCTCGAAGAAGGCGCGGCGGCGAATCTCACGATCTTCGACGCCGACACCGAGTGGACGTTCGAGGCGCGGCACATCCGATCGAAGAGCAAAAACACCCCGTTTGTCGGCGCGCCTCTCGTGGGGAAAGCGTGGGCGATCTACAACCACGGGCAGTTTGTGACGGCCGACGGCGCGGAGGCGAAATCGTGAGCCCGAACGCGGCGTGGGCGCTGCTCGTCGTCGCCGGCCTCTTCGAGGTCGCGTGGGCGACGGGGTTGAAGTACACCGACGGCTGGATGCGCCTCGGCCCGACGCTAGGGACGCTCGCGGCGATGGCCGTCAGCGTGTACCTGCTGGGCCGCGCCGTGCAGGTGCTGCCGGTCGGAACGGCGTACGCGGTGTGGACCGGGATCGGTGCTGTGGGGACGGCGGCGCTCGGGCTCGTCCTCTTCGGCGAGGCGCGGACGGCGGCGCGGTTCGCCTGCATCGCGCTCATCGTCGTCGGCATCGTCGGCCTCAAGCTGACGGCGCGGTAGCAACGAGCAGGGCGAACGAACAGACGAGGCGGCTCATCGGTCTCGCCCGCGAGCCACTCGCAACTCGGGAGAATGACGCAGCCTTGGAGGGCGAAAGAGAGCCCCCAGCCTCAGAGCGAGGCCGGGGGCTCTCCTCAAACGAGGTGAAGCGGTGCTACGTGTCGCGCGCAGGAATCATTGCCGGTTGAGCGTGATAGGGGCGTTGTTCAGCCCGGCGCCGTTCAGCGTCGCGTTGATCGTGCTCCCGTTGTCGGAGACCGTCCCAGTCATCGTGATCGGCTCCTGAAGCTGTGGACTCGTCAACTGCAGGTTTACGTTCGGCGCGTTGAACGTGCCGCTGGCGGTAAGGGGGAACGTGCTCTGTCCGTCAGAAATCGTCCCATTGCCGGTAATGCTGGTCGAAGTATTCGTCAGCGTGAGGTTGAGGGTGATGCCCTGGTTGCTACCGGCGTACGTCCCCGTCACCGAGACGCCGAAGCCAGGAGGCAGGACGAAGATCGTGAAGCTGAAGCCCGTGTTCTGCCCGATCACGACCTGCTGCCGGGTGGGCACGAAGCCCTCGATCTGGTTGGTCCCGATAACGCCGAAATAATCGCCGCCGTCAATGACTGCGCTGTTGTTGTTGTCCTTCCAAGCGGCGACGAAGTAGGAGCCCGGGTTGATGTTGTTGAAGGTGAAGTTGCCGCCGGCGTCGGTCGCGGTGGTAAACGTCGGGGAGTTGTTCCGGAACTCGTCGAGGCTCTCGAAAAGAGAGACACGGGTGTTGACGATGTCCCCGCCGGCCCCCTGCGGGAGCGCGATGGTCCCGGAGATGGTGCCGGTCGTCGCCGGCGGGTCGTTGCTGGCGGAGTCGCAGCCAACAACGGCCAGCATGAGCGGCAGCGCGAGTGACAGAACGAGCAGGAAACGAGGGGTAGGCATGGTAGCGTGGTGTTGGAGTGGTGAGGGATGGGTTGGAGAATTCGAATCGTTGATCAAGGAGGCGCGCGTTATGTAAAGGAACGCGGTTTCGTATCGAATCGGGTCAAGACGTGGACGAAGATCGACGGCTGCTTGCTGTTGAGATAGGTCGCTGACGCTTGGTCAACGCGGAGGTTGGGGGGCTAGCCTCATTGCACGCCTAGTCCTATCCGAAGCGGAGTTTAAAACATATGGGCAAAATAAGAAATACACCGTTGGAGTAGTGCACGGAGGCAAAGAGGCGCAAACGCAGTAGGCGGCCATGAGAGTGCGGCATGTTGGTTTCCGAATAAGCGGCGGGGCCGAGGCGTGGGACAGGGCACTTCGGCTTCACCGGCTCCTCGCGGTTTCGAGTGACCTTCGATGGGAGCGCGCGGTGGCGGCGGATCGCTGTCGTACTTTCGCAGGGACCGCACACACCCGCTCGTATGCCCCTGCCCCCGCTCGACTTCGACTTCCTCCGTGCCCAGACCCTCGGCGTGGACACGCCGCTGCAGACGCCCTTCGGCGAGCGGCTGATGGTCTACGCCGATTTCACCGCCTCCGGTCGCTGCCTTCGCTTCGTCGAAGACTATCTCGGCGACCTCGCCCGGCATTACGCCAACAGCCACACCGAGGACGACACGACAGGTCGCCGGATGACGCAGCTTCTCCACGAGGCCGAGGCGCTCATCAAGCAGTCGGTGAACGCAGGCCCCGATGGGCGGCTCATCGCGTGCGGCACCGGTTCCACCGCGGCCATCGACAAGTTCCAGCAGCTCCTCGGCGTGGCGCTCCCGCCGGCGACACGGCACACACTGTTCGGCGTGCTGCGAGATCACATCGGCACCGACGAGGCCGCGGCGTTCGAGCAGCATCTCCGGGCGCACCAGCCCGTCGTGTTCGTTGGGCCATACGAGCACCATTCGAACGAGGTGACGTGGCGCGAAGGGCTCGCGACGGTCGTGGAAGTTCAGCTCGCCGAGGACGGTGGCATAGACCTCGCCCACCTCGATCAGCTCTTGCAGGACCCGACGTACGAAGGGCGGCAGCGAATCGGCTCGTTCTCGGCGGCGTCGAACGTGACGGGCGTGCGGACGCCCGTGCGCGACGTGGCCCGCCTGCTCCACCGTCACGGCGCTACGGCCTGCTTCGACTTCGCCGCGAGCGCGCCCTACGTCGAGATCGACATGAACCCGGCGGGCGATCCCGAGGCGGCGCTCGACGCCGTGTTCATCTCCCCGCACAAGTTCCTCGGCGGGCCGGGGTCCTGCGGCGTGCTCGTGTTCAACGAGCGGGTGTACCCGAAAGACCTCGCGCCGAGCGTCGGCGGCGGCGGGACGGTGGTGTACGTCAACGCCGAGGGCCACGCGTTTACGACGGACATCGAGGCGCGCGAGAAGGCGGGGACGCCGGGCATCCTCCAGACGCTCCGCGCCGCGCTCGCGATGCAGGTGAAGGAGGCCGTGGGCGTGGACGCCATCGAGCACCGCGAGCAGGAACTCCTGCGGCGGGCACTCGGCCGGTGGACGGACAACCCGAACATCGAGATCCTCGGACCGGCCGAGCCGGAGCGGCGCATCGGCGTCGTCTCGTTCAACGTGCGGTGCGCGGAAGGGCAGATGCTCCACCCCCGCTTCGTGACGACGCTGCTCGACGACCTCTTCGGGATTCAGTCGCGGGCGGGCTGCTCGTGCGCGGGGCCGTATGCCCACCAGCTCCTCGGGATCGGCATCGAGCAGGCGCGGCGGCTGCTGGCGTGGTCCCGCGACGGCGTCCACGGCATCAAGCCCGGCTGGTGTCGTGTCGGGTTCCACTTCACGATGGACGATGCCGAAGCCGACTACATCATCGACGCCGTCGACTTCGTGGCGGAGCACGGCGCGCGCTTCCTCCCACACTACCGCTTCCACCTCCGCTCCGGCACGTGGTCGCACGAAGACCGGGTGGACGTCGCCGCGCCGTTCTCGCTGTGCGCCGCCCTCGATGCACGGCCCGAGCCCGTAGCGCGGCCCGCCGCCGAGCGCGCCGAGCGCTACGCCCTACACCTCGACGAAGCCCGCATCTGGGCCGAGCGGTTGAGCGGTGAGGCTGACGCCGAGCCCTCGACACTCGATGGCGAGCTCGGGGCACTCCAGTATTTCGCCGTCCCCGTCGGGACCCTGGCCGAGGAGTCCGACGACGACGGGTTCTGCGGCGGATTTTAGTCGATGGCGAAACCGAAAGCGAAGCGGCCTCGCCGGCCGAAGACCCGAGGACCGAAGAAGAACGTGGTCGCGCCGCGCCCGCTCTGGCAGCGTCCCCTCGTGTTGGTCACCGTCGTGGCGCTCATCGTCGTGCTCGTGTTCGCGGTGCGGACGTTTAGCGACACCAAGCCGACGTTCGATGGCGAGCGCGCCTTCGCCGAGGTCGTGCGGCAGGTGGAGTTCGGGCCGCGCGTGCCGGGGACGGACGCCCACGCCGCCGCCCGCGCGTACTTCGTCGAGACGCTTGAAGGGTTAGCCGACCGCGTGCTCGAACAACCCGTCACGGCGACGGTCGGGGATTCAGTCACGGTCGAGGGCACCAACATCGTCGCCTCGTTCAACCTCGATCCGGGCGTGAAGAAGCGAATCCTGCTTGCCGCGCACTGGGATTCCCGTTCCCGCGCCGACCGCGACCCGGACTCGACCAAGCACGACGAGCCAGTGCCGGGCGCGAACGACGGGGCCTCGGGCGTGGCCGTCCTGCTCGAACTCGCCCGCCTCTTCCATGCCGATCCGCCCGATGTCGGCGTGGACCTCGTGCTGTTCGATCTCGAAGACCTCGGCGACTACGCCACCGCCGACACGTCGGTCGCCCGCACGCCGTTCGCCATCGGCTCGGCCGCCTTCGCGAGGGACAACCCGACGTACCGCCCGACCTTCGGGATTCTGCTGGACATGATCGGCGACGAGAACGTGCGGATCGCGAAGGAGGGGTACTCGCAGGCGTACGCCCCGCGCATCGTCGAGAAGGTGTGGGCGGCGGCGGCGGAGGTCGGGGCCGAGGCGTTCGTGGACGCGCCCGGCGGGGCCGTGGAGGACGACCACCTCCCGTTTCTCCGGCAGGGTATTCCCGTCATCGACCTGATTCAGTCTCCGTTTCCCGCTACGTGGCACACGACATCCGACACCCCGGAGCACGTGAGTGCGGCGAGTTTGCAGCAAATCGGCGACGTACTCGCCGAAGTGGTTTACGACGAGTAGGACGTTGCATGTCAGGCGATCTGTTTCCAGCTCTCCGACTGGCGCGGAAGCACGTGCTCCGGGTCGAGGTCCGGGTGGAGGAGCGCTTCGGAAATTCGCTCCATACGCGTGCCCTGGGACCCTTTTACGAGAACCGCATCGTCCGGCCTGGGTGTGTAAACGTGGCCCATCCGCAGCGCTTCGGCCAGTTCGGCTGAAGACGCATGAACCATGATGTGCTTCCGCTGCTCCGCCGACAGGGTTTCAGTCGCCCGCGCCATAATCTTCCCGACCGCGTGTACGATATCGGCTGACTCGGTGGCAGCGACGAGGACGCGTGCGTGCTCCTCGATCTCCGTATCGCCTAGTTCCAACATGTCGCCGAGGAACGCGACGCGGCGCTCGGCCTCCTGCCCCTCGAGCACGCGGAGCGCCGCGAGCGTGGGGTCGGGCGAGGCGTTGTACGTGTCGTCGATGAGGATGCTGCCGCTACGCCCTTCGAGCCGGTTCAGGCGTCCCTTCTCCGGTCGAATGTGCATGAGCCCTCGGTTGATGGCGTCGTCCGCCATTCCAAGCGCGATCCCGACGCTCATCGCTGCGAGCGCCGTGTGGACCGCGTGGTCGCCGAGGATGGGGAGCTCCACGGTGATGCGGTCCGGTCGCACGTCGCAGTCCGCGCCGACGCCGTACGTCAGCGTCCGGCCCCGGTTCGCCTCGGCCATCTGCGCGGCGCGCGGGTCGTCGCCGTTGAGACAGGCCGTCCCGTCGGCGCTGAGGGCACGGACGATCTCCGACTTCTCCCGCTGCACGCCGTCGATGCTGCCGAGCGTCTCGACGTGAACGCCTCGCACGTTCGTCACAACAGCGACGGTGGGAGGGAAGTAGCGGCAGAGGTCGCGGATGTCGCCCTTCAGCCGCGCGCCCATCTCCAGTACCAGCTTCGTATCAGGCCCGAACGCGTGGTTGAGGAGCAGCAGCGAGAGCCCGAGCGGCGTGTTCTTGTTGCCCTCGGACGCGACGACATCGAACCCCTCGCGGAGCACCGCGAGCACGGCCGTCTTCGTTGTCGTTTTCCCGACCGATCCGGTGATCGCGACGACGTCCGGGCCGATCCGGCGAACCTTCTCCGTCGCTTGTTCGACGAGGTAGTCCAGTGCGCTCTCGACGCGGATGACCTCAACGGACTCCGGCACGTCTACGTCGGCTTCGGTGACGACGGCAGTCGCGCCTTTTTGGATGGCCTGCGGGATGAAGACGTGGCCGTCGTGCGTCTCACCCCGGATCGCGACATAAGTGTCGCCGGGCTGGATCGTACGTGTGTCGGTCGAGTACGGCATGTTCTACTGGGTGAGTGAGGGATTGGGTGATTCGCCGATTTATTTTGTATTCACCTATTCAGCGATTCACCCAATCAGCGAATCAACGGGTCGTCTTGAGGCGGGTGTCCCGCGCGTGGCGGTCGAGGGCGAGCTGGATGAGGGTGTCTACGAGGCCACCGATGGGCAGGCCGGTATGCTCCCACATGACGGGGAACATGCTGCGCTCGGTGAAGCCGGGGATCGTGTTCGCCTCGTTGATGAAGAGGTCGAACTCCGGCGTCACGAAGAAGTCGACGCGCGTCATCCCTTCGCAGCCCAGGATGCGGTAGGCGTCCGCTGCCATCGCGCGGGCGCGGTCCGAGACCTCGGGAGGAAGGTCGGCGGGGACCTCCATGCGGGCGGCGTCGGGATCGTTATACTTGGCGTCGTAGGTGTAGAAGGTGGCCGTCGAGACGATCTCGCCGAGGACGGACGCCCGCGGCTCCTCGTTGCCGATCACGGCGCACTCGATCTCGCGGCCCGTGACCGCCTGCTCGACGAGCACTTTGTTGTCGTAGTTGAACGCCTCCGCGACGGCCCCGTCGAAGGTCTCCGCACCTTCCACCTTCGAGGTGCCGACGGACGAGCCGGAGTTGGCGGGCTTGACGAAGAGCGTTGCCCCGAGGTCGCCGGCGACGTCATCGTACGACACCTGCTCGCCCCGCCGAACGACGCGGAACGGCACAACCGGCAGGCCCGAATCGCGCAGCAGCCGCTTCGCCACCTCCTTGTCCATGCACACAGCCGAGCCGAGCACGTCGGGCCCGACGTAGGGGATGCCGAGGGTCTGAAGCAGGCCCTGCACCCGACCGTCTTCGCCGTTCTGTCCGTGCAGCATGGGGAAGGCCACGTCGAGGGCGAGAGGCTCCCAGTAGGTCGTGCCGTCATCCCGGCGCACATACAGCTCCGCATCAACTTCCGCAGGGGAGAAGAGTGTTTCACGGTCTTTTGCTTCGCCGAAGGCCTCATCAGCGCCGTGCAGCACGGCCGATGCGGCGTCCTCGACGTGCCAGCGTCCCCGCCGGTCGATCCGAATGGGGGTGACCCGATACCGCTCCGGATCGAGGGCCGCGAACACGTTCCGGGCTGACTTGATCGACACCTCGTGCTCGGAGGAGAGTCCTCCGTAGATCAATCCGACGTGCGTCTTCTCCGTGGGCATGGCTGGCTAGAAAGGGGAGGAGGGGAGGGCGCGTCGGCGTGACCCGTCGTGCCAGAGGAGAGGCTGGAAGCTACGAGCTAGTATCGGGGCAGCGCGGCTCCGATTTAACCGGAATAGGAGAGAAGACGGCCATCTCTACATGCCTCCCTCCGCGTACGTACTTCGCCTGATTGACGCAT
This sequence comes from Rhodothermales bacterium, assembly GCA_038232935.1. Classification (GTDB taxonomy): domain Bacteria; phylum Bacteroidota; class Rhodothermia; order Rhodothermales; family JANQRZ01; genus JBBSMX01. The sequence continues at coordinate 13,105 of JBBSMX010000118.1, forward strand.
AATACCGACGGTGTCCGACAGTTGATGGCATGAAGGGAACTGGGTAGTCTCCCGGCTATGTGTTGACGAGCACCGGCAGAGCCCGTAGCAACTCCTCCACGGACCACACGTGATCCGTCAGGCCCGCCGCCATCGCGGGCGTTCGCCCTCGCCACCGACGCCGGAAGCGACCCCCCTCGGGC
>JBBSMX010000119.1:0-12893 GCA_038232935.1 Rhodothermales bacterium
GGCGGGTGGCCTGGTCGAGTACATTGCTGGTCATCGGGTTGGCGGGGTTGCTGGTGCGAGGGGAGTGGTCAACTCCACCCTACGCACGACGCAGCGACTTGCCAACCCGTTCTCTACTTCAACCCGCGACTGACGTTTACACAGGCGAAGACCAGGAGTATGACCAGCACCCCTATCGGATTGTGGAGGTGGCACGAGATGGACCGAAGTGGGGGCCAAACGTAAACGTGGAGGCAGTAGTGCGGCTGCGCGACAGCAGCGGGAGTACCTATTTCCTCCGCGCGCCAAACCAGTTTATCGACGCTCCCTCCTAGCGGCACACTGTTTACCCGCAGTTTAAACACCTCCAATTGCCGCTGCGGCCCCGCCCCGCTGAGACACCAATGGGCGGTTTACTTCAAGTATAACTTTAACTACGAACGACGACCTCTGCCGGGCGGCTGCGGAGGCGCTGCCCGTCCGGGCTGATGCCGCGCAGTTCGATCCGGTGGTGGCCCGGCACGAGCGCCCATGCTACGGTGCTCACGTAGCCCGGCAGCCGCTCCCCGTCCACCCACCATCCGAGATCGAGCACGTCGGCGTCGGCTGCGCCGCGCAGCGTGATGCGTTGGAACGCGGACCGCAGGACGGGGTCGATTTGATAGACGGTGCCGGAAGCGGGGTACTGCACGCGCAGCCGGTCGGAGTAGACGAGCGAGTCGCTCGACGCGACCGCGGCGTAGCTGACGGACGGGGGGAGCTGCAGACCGTGGGCGCGCATCCAATCGTGGTACGCAGGCGCGTAGACGGTGAAGAGCCGGTCGTCGACGAAATCAGCGGGCGTATCGGCGTCGGCGAGCAGGCCGGTGCGCCGGTCGAGCGCGATCCGGCGGTGGACGGTGCAGGTGTCAGTCGGGACGGTGCCGGCGAGGAAGATCTCGCGCCGTCGGCTCGGGCAAGAGGCCCCCGGCCGGAGCCCGCTCTCGGGGCAGACGACGGCGGCGACGATACCCGCCGGGCGGGCGAAGTCGCCGCCGGGGCCGAGCGTGCGGAAGAGGGCGTTCAGGATCGGCCCGGCCCCGCTCACACCGCTGACCCACCGCATCGGGCTCCCGTCGAAGTTGCCCGTCCACACGGCGACGGTGTGCGCCGGCGTCGTGCCGACGGCCCAGTTGTCGCGGTAGTCTTTCGACGTACCGGTCTTTACGGCGGTCGGAAACGGAAGCTCCAGCGGCCCGCCGCGTCCGAAAGCGGGCGCGCGCGCCTCGGGGTCGGAGAGGATGTCCGTCAGGAGGTAAGCGACGGCGGGAGAGATACCAGTCGGCTCGGCAGGAGCAATGGGGACGCGCAGCGTATCGCCTCCGGCCGACCGCACCCACTCGACGGCACGGACGGACGGTCGCAATCCGCCCCGCCCGAGTCCGGCGTAGGCCCGCGCGAGATCGAGCAGGCGGACCTCGCCGTTGCCGAGCGTGAGGCCGACGCCGTAGTGGGCGGCGGGCTGCGTGAGCGTCGTGAGCCCGGCTTGCCGGTACGCCCGGAGCAGCGCCTCCGGCCCGAGCTCGCGGGCGAGGACGACGGCCGGGACGTTGTACGAGTTCGCGAGCGCCTGCCGCACGGGCACCGGCCCGTGGAACCGCCGGTCGTAGTTCTCCGGCGAGAACGCGCCGCCGGCCTCCAGGATTTGCAGGTCGAGGTCGGGCAGGATCGTGGCGGGGGAGTAGCGGCCGGAGGCGAGCGCGAGGCCGTACGTGAACGGCTTGAGCGCGCTGCCGGGTTGCCGGAGCATCCGCACGCCGTCGTTCTGCCCGCCGTGAGCCTCCCAATAATCGGGGCTGCCGACGTAGGCGAGCACCGCGCCCGTCCGGTTGTCGAGCACGACGGCCGCCGCCGCCGTCACGCTCGGGTCGAGCACGGCGAGGTGCGCGCGGACGATCCGCTCGGTCTCGGCCTGCAACCCGGCGTCGAGCGTCGTACGGATCTCGGCGGGCGTGCCGTCGGTCTCTCGCAGCACCCATTCCACGAAGTGCGGCGCGCGGAACGCCCGGTCGGGCGAGGCGAGCGGGAGGGGGAGCGCGTCGAGCCGGGTCCGCTCGGCGGCGGAGATCAGCTTTTCGTGCGCCATCGCGTCGAGCACGCGGCGCTGCCGCGCCTTGGCGCGTTCGGGATAGCGAAACGGGTCGTACCGACTCGGGCTCTGCGGCAGGCCGACGAGGTACGCCGCCTCCGCCGTCGTGAGGTCGCGTGCCCCCTTGCCGAAGTAAAGCTGTGCCGCTGACTCGATGCCGTGGGTGCCGCCTCCGAACGGAACGCGGTTCAGCCAGAGGGCGAGGATCTCCCGCTTCGTCAGGCGGAGTTCCAGCCGGAGGGCGAGGTGCGCCTCGGCGAGCGTGTCGCCCAGCCCGCGATCTGTCCGGCCGCGCAACGCCCGCGCCACCTGCATCGTCAGCGTCGAGCCACCGCTGTGGACGGGGCCGCGCGCGTTCTGCCACGCCGCCCGCCCAATCGCGAGCGGGTTAACGCCGGGGTGTCGATAGAAAAACCGGTCCTCGGTGGCGACGAGCGCGGCGACGACGTCCGGGCTGACGGCCGCGAGCGGGACTGGCCGTCCACTCCCATCGGGCCGGACCTCACGGAGCAAACGGCCGTCACGGTCCGTCACGCGGACGCTCACGACGGCCCCGGCGGGCGCGGCGCGCTCCGGCAGCGGCCACGCCAGCGACAGACCGAACGCGAGGAATGCGGCGGCGACGGTTGGAGCAAAAGAGGGGCGGCGGAGATGCATCGGGCGGTGCGGGGTCACAGCACATTGTGACCTGAAAAGCCGGCGGTGACGCATGATAACGATGTCCGAACGGTTACAGAACATCCGAACGGCGGGGGCGGTACAGGAAGGGAATCTATCTCCTCGCCCATGCTCCAGCGCCTCCTCCTCTCGTACCGCGAACGCCGCCGCGTCCGGCTCGCCCTCCAGGTCACGCTCGACGCGGCCCGCTCTCGCGCAGGGAGGGGTGCCGCCTACCTCGACACCGCCGACAGCGGTTGGCACACCCGGCTGAATCCCTCCACGCTGGAGCTCTCCGACGGGTCGCATTGCATCCTCGGCCAGCTCCACGGCGAGTTCCGCCACGGCCTCCTCCGCGCCCGCATCCTCGACCTCTCCAGCGCCCCGCTCGCCAGTCTCTCGCCCGTCGACTTCGGATTTCAGGCGCGGCGCGACCTCGGCGATGAGATCGAAGCGCTCGACTACGCCTACCTCAACCGGGCGTGGCGCGAGGAACTCGACCGGCGGAGCGACGAGCGTCTGGCATTCGAAGCCTCTGCCGCAACGCGTCCCGCCGTCCCGTTGACGGCGTCATGATGCCGTTCTCCGGCATCTTCTTCCTGCTCCTCCTCGGCTCGGCCGCCGCGCTCGGCCAGCCCGACCGCCCCGCTCCCATGTCTTTCGATGAATCCGATCACCGGTGGACCCACCGGCTGCTGGTCGTGTTCGCCCCCTCCGACAAGCACCCGGACCTGATCGCCCAGCAGCAGATGACGACGGGGTTTGTGGACGGCTTCCGCGACCGCGACCTCCTCTTCGTCTCCGTGCCCGAACATGGAGAGAGCCTCGCGGACGGTGGGGCGATGGATGCCGCATCGGCCGCAAACATACGGGAGCGGCACGGTATCGAGCCGGGCACGTTCGCTGTCATCCTCGTCGGCAAAGACGGAACGGAGAAGCGGCGGAGCGACCGGCCCGTGCCCATCGAGGCCCTCTTCGAACAGATCGACCAGATGCCGATGCGGCAGCGCGAAATGCAGGATCGCAACCGCCGCTGAGAAGGAGCTAGCGCTCCTTCACTTCGAGTCATACTTCACCTCCATTCAAGGGCGACGACTGAGACGATGCATCTGTCCGCCCGCGCGCTCCCGTTCCTCGTCCTGCTGGCCCTCACCTTTGCCGCGAGCGGATGCGCGCTCGTCTACCGCCTCGGAGTCGGGATCTATTACGACGAGGTCGATCTCCCCGACGCGCAGGTGATCGAGGACGTGCCGTATGCCGGGGATGGCCTCGCCAAGCACCGCCTGAACCTGTTCCTCCCGACGCCCGACAGCGTGCGCACGGAAGGAGGGGCCGACGGCTGGCCGACCGTCGTGTTCGTCCACGGCGGCGGGTGGACCGAGGGTGACAAGGACTTCGAGTTCGGCGGGGCGGACATCTACAACAACATCGGGCGCTATTTCGCGAGCCGGGGGATCGGCGCGGCGACGGTGAGCTACCGGCTGCTCCCCGGCGTCCGCTGGCCCGCGCAAATCGACGATGTGGCGCAGTCCGTCGCGTGGCTCCACGAGCATATCGCTGACTACGGCGGCGACCCGGACGGCCTCTTCCTTATGGGCCACTCGGCAGGCGCGCAGCTCGCCGTGCGTGTCGCCCTCGACCCCGAGCCGCTTCAACAGCTCGGCCTCTCGACGGAGTTCGTCTGCGGCGTGATCGCCGTCAGCGGCGCGGGCTACGACCTCGAAGACGAAGAGACCTACGCGCTTAGCAACGACCCCGGCTACTACGCCCGCCGCTTCGACCCCGCCGGTGCCGACCCCAACTGGCAGCGAGAGGCGTCGCCGATCCGCTTCGTCGATGCCGACGCGCCGCCATTCATCCTCTTCTACGCGGGCGGCGAGTCGCAGGCGCTCCAGCGGCAGTCGCGGTTGCTGGACGAGGCGCTGAGCGGGGCCGGTGCCGAAAGCGAGGTCGTTGTCGTGCCGGGGCAGAGTCACGAGCGGATCGTGCTCACCCTCAGCCGCGACGACAAAACGGCCGGCCCGGCGATGCTCCGCTTCGTGCGGACGACGACGTGCCGGTAGCGGACGTGTGGTGCGTTTGCTGCCTTCTTGCCCATGGGGTATTATTTCCCGTAGGGTTATGTAGACGCCCTTAGCAGAAGTAGCAGCTTGGCCGCGCCCCCAACCGCCTCAACCCCCACGACCATGTCTGACGCATCTCCATCACTCTACGAATGGACCGGCGCTATGCCCGCGCTCGAACGGCGGATGCTCCGTTCCCTCTGTGCCCTCGCCCTACTGGTTCTCGGTGCCTGCGGCGGCGATGCCGCGCCCTCCGACGGCGCACCGACCTCGGTGGCGAGCGCCGCCGGCACCAGTGGCCCCGTCGAGACCCGCCTCGTCGCTGATGACCCGGCCGTCCGCCAGCGACTCTCGCCTGCGGAACTCCTCTCGTACTTCCCAGCGGCGCTCGGGTCTAGGGAGCCCGTCGTTCGGTCCAAATCCCTCCACGACGCTGCGGGCGACATCGGCGTGAGCGCGGTGCGGGTCCTGTATCGGGACTACAGCGACAACTTCTCCGCCGTCATCCAGATCGATGTGGCGGACCTCGTGGACGAGCCGGATAGCCGGGATCGGACGAGCGTGGAGGACGGCCGAGACATCGATCCTTACGGGACCGGGGAGGTCAGCGATCTGCGCACGCTGGAAGGCGGGGTTGGTCGGGACTACGCACCCGAGGGCGGCGGTTTCCCGCAACTCTACATCCTCCTCGCCGACCGCTTCTTCGTCACCTTCCGTGCCGAGAGCCGCGACATGGAGCCGGATGCGCTCTGGGAGCTCTACGATGCCAGCGGTCTCGCCCGGCTGGCAGGAGCGCCCGTCCACGGCGAGGCAGGCGCACCGGAGGTGCCCGCGTGGGCCACGAGCGCCGTCGCGGAATGGGAGGATGCGGCGGCCACCGCCGAGGCTGCCACGACGCCCGAGCCCGTCGCGGAGCGTTCGCCCCTGCCTTCGTGTGACGAGGTGCTACCCGTGGCTGAGGTCGAGCGCGTGTGTAGCGTCTCGGGTGTCCGGGTATATCCGTCGGCGTTCAGCGAAGAGGGAGCGACGAGCTGCAACCGGAAGTACGCCATCCCCGGCAACCTGAGCGGATTCAATTTCATCATCTCCCGGTACGACGATGCAGCCCGTGCCCGCGCCGGCCAGCGCGTCGCCTCCGACATCGAGAACCCGCGCGATCTCCGCGAGGTGACCGGCCTCGGCGACGCCGCGACGCGCTACGTCCAGGATTCCGAGGCGGCCCGAACCAGCACCCGCGTTCTGGCCGTCGCTTCGGGCGTCGATCTCGTCGAGATGAAATCGACAGTGATGTCCGACGAGCCGGGGGCCGAGGTCTGCACGCTCGACCAACTCGAAGCCCTCGCACGCGGCGTCGCCGAGCGGCTCCGTAACTGACCCTCAGCCGCGACGACCGGACGGCCGGTCCAGCCATGCTGGACTTCGTGCGGGCGCCGACGTGCCGGTAGCGGGGATGCACTCGCTCGCCGCTTTCCGCTCGGGCCAGCGGACGGTATGGGAGGGGGCTTCCGCTTGTTGCACATAAGCGGTATGTTATCCGGAACCGTTCCGCATACCGTCTGCCCCGGCGGGGATTATGTGGGCGCCGTCCACCGAAGTAGTAGTCAGGCGTTTCTTTCACGCAGGAGTCTACGGCTAATCCCTTCCGATGAGAGAGGGGCATGAATCCGCAATCGGCCCATCACGCTATTCTCCTTGGCACCGCTATTTCGCTGGTGCTTATGCAACTCCTTGCCGCCTCCGCGTTCGCTCAACGTAATGATGCCCGCCCGAACATCATCTTCATCGTCGCCGATGACCTCGGATACGCGGACCTGAGCGGCTACGGGAGGAAGGAGTACCTCACCCCTGCCCTGGACCGGCTTGCCACGGAGGGGGTGCGCTTCTCACAAGCCTATGCGGCTGCGCCAGTATGCACCCCTTCCCGAACTGCCTTCATGACCGGTCGCTATCCCGCGCGAACGAGGGTCGGTTTGTGGGAGCCTTTGACGGGGCAAGAGTCCGACCGGACGATTGGGCTACCGGTAGAGCATCCCACCGTCTCCTCTCTCTTGAGCACGAGCGGGTATGAGACCGCGCTCATCGGGAAGTGGCACCTCGGCCCTCAACCCGAGCACCACCCCAACAGGCACGGTTTCGGGGAGTTCTTCGGGGTAGTCGAGGGCTATGCGGATTACAGCAGCCACGAACCGGGCCTGTTTCGCAACACCGATCGGATCGAGCGAGAAGGCTACTTGACCGACCTGTTTACGGAGGAGGCGATCTCCTTCATCACTCGTCCCCATGCCCACCCCTTCTTCCTCAGCCTGCAGTATACGGCTCCCCACTGGCCCTGGCAGGGCCCAGGCGATCCGCCGCACGCGGACACCTCCGACATGAGAAGCGGTGGCTCGATGGAGGTTTATGCCCGGATGGTCCGGCGGCTCGACGAAGGGGTCGGCGAGATTCTGGATGCGCTGGAGGAGCATGGGCTGGAGAATAGCACCCTCGTCATCTTCACGAGCGACAACGGTGGGGATCGGTACTCAAGCATGGGCCCCTTCTCGGGAGGCAAGATGCAACTCTGGGAGGGAGGGATTCGAGAGCCGGCCATGATTCGGTGGCCTGGCGTCGTACCGGCCGGTCGGCAGACGGATCAAGTCGCCGTCACCATGGATTGGACGGCGGCCATCTTAGCCGCTGCGCATGTGGAGCCGGATCCTGCCGTACCCGCTGGACGGCATCGACCTGCTCCCCATTTCCAGGGGAGTAACGCCAGTCCAGCCCCGCACGCTGGCGTGGAGGACGTTTCAGCGGACCAACCACAAGGCGTTGCGCAGTGGGGATTGGAAATACCTGGACGATGGGGAGCAGGAGTACCTGTTCAACTTGGTGGATGACCCAGGCGAGAAGCGCAACCTCATGTCTTCGCATCCTGAGGAAGTGGCGCGATTGAGGGGGTTGTACCGATCCTGGGAATCACAGATGCTCCCCCCTGAGCCTCTTCCATAAGGAGCAGAAACGCCCAACACTGCGCTCAACGCGGACGCATCACGGGGTGATGTTTCCGCTCGCGTCCACATCGTCTGCAACCCGCGTTGCGCCGGTTAGCTTCGCCGTCATGCGTCTCGCACCCATCAAGGTTCAGAGGTGATCATCCATGGTTAAGGATATGGTTCTCATGGCGGCTGAATGCCTGGAGCACCCACGCCGCAAGTCGGTATGGATTCCTTCGCAGGGGAAGTACGTTTGTCCTGCATCAGAAGAGGCGCTTATAGAAGCCGAAGGCGTTGCCAAGAAAGAGTTAGAGCAGAGCACCCTCAGCAAGACCAATCCCCCCTAAACCCTCAATTAAAGCTTGTATTCTTGACTGCTGTGCTTGGAACCCTAGGCTTCGCTATCCTATACGTCGTGCTCACGTTCCTGGCTGGCAAGGAGCCTCCGCCTCTCTTTGAGAAGATCATAATGGGCTTCTTCGATCTTGCGAAAATTGGATTTGGAGCAGTTGTGGGCCTTCCCGGTGGCAAGAAGTTGCAAGGAGACGCAGGGGCTCCTTAGCCAAGACGTGTTTGAGATAATCGCCGCATGAATGAGCCGGGCTGAAGGGTGACTGTAGGGGCCGGGCAGGTCCTGTATAGAGTAGACCGATCACCTCGTTTACACTCCTGCCGGTCGGAGACTACGCCCTCGGCTCTGTGCGGCGAAGCGGATCTTTCGTCCTGCCGGGTGCGCGGTCAGCCTGACACGCGGGTGGCCCGGTATGTGCCCCCTCCCATCTCGAACGTCGGCCCCGTCGGGCGGCCCGCCTCGTCGAGGTCGAAGGTCAGCGTGCCGGCCGTGTTCGCCAGTTGGAAGCGCGTCGGCGAGAGCGGGATCATGCGGAGCACGCCGGGCCGCCACGGCATCGACAGCCCGAGCCCGTCGTCCGTCCGCTCGATGGTGAGGAGGTCTCCGCCGCCCCGGTCGTACGTCCCCGCGAGCCGGTTGAACGTCTCGGCTGGGAGCGTCACGGCGTCGAACGCGGCGTAGCCCGCCGGCGGGGCCGCCCGCTCCGGCGTCTCGCGCACCCACAGGTTGCGGAAGCGCACGGGGCTCCCGTGGTCCTGGAGCTGGATCTTGCCCTCGCGTGCGCGCGGCACGTAGGGCAGCGATTCCAGCCAGATCGTCCGCCCGGCCAGCAATTCGTTGTTCTGCACGAGGATACCGTTCTGGAGGATGGTCAGCCGCGCCGGCTCCACCAGCGTCCCGTCGTCCCCGAAGCGCGGGGGGCCGAGGGCAGGTCCTGCGAGAGAGACGGGCTCACAGAGACGAGCACGAAGGCGAGGAGGGTAACGGGGCGGAGAGCGACGTGATGCATAGCGGGAAAGAGGTGAGGGATCGCCGAGAATATAGGCGTCCCGTCGTTCCTCGCCCGCGTAACCTAGCGCTAGAAAAGCCCCGATCCCTTCAGTCCGAGAAGACAAGGTCGATCTTGCGGGTTGCGACGTTCGCGGCGACGACTTGCACCTTCACCGGGTCGCCGAGACGGATTGCCCGGCGGGTGCAGCCGCGACGGAAACGAACGGCCGCTCTGGAGATACAAGAGAACCACCATTCGGCAACAAATCGGGGTCGCTCAGTTATAGCAGAGATCAGCACCAAGAGAAAAGCGGTCAAGGCGGTCGAGGAGCTTCCCGAGGAAGCCACACTCGACGATGCAATTGAAAAGCTGATCCTCCTTCGCAAGATCGAGCGAGGGCTTGAGCAGCGTGAGGCTGGCGAGGGCATTCCGCAAGAGGAGATCGAACGGCGGTTCGGAGTCTCGTGGCGGAAGTAAGGTGGATGCCGCAGGCGGAGGCCGATCTGGAAGCGATCCGCGATTACTACGAGCGGGTCGCGCCTGATTACGCGCAGACCTTCGTTGAGGGAGCCATCGAGAAAACGCTCCAACTCGAAGCTTTTCCGCGCATCGGCCGGATCGTGCCGGAGATCGGAGAGGAGGACTTGCGCGAGTTGATCTACCGGCAGTACCGCATCATCTACATCGTGGACACCGGTGACGAACGGGCGGACGTGCTCCCCGTCTTCCACTCTGCGAAAGAGTTCGGTACGGCAGATTTGCCATAAAGGACCAGTCGAAGCTCGGCCCTCAACGCGCCCATCGCTAGGAGGCGAAGACGAGGTCGATCTTGCGGGTCTCGACGTTGGCGGCGGCGACCTGCACCTTCACCGGGTCGCCGAGGCGGATCGTCTTCCGGGTGTGGACGCCGTTGAGCGTGTAGGTCCGCTCGTCGTACTCGTAGTGGTCGTCGTTCATGTCGCGGACGTGGACGAGGCCCTCGGCGAGCAGCTTCGTCATCTCGACGAACACGCCGAACTTCGTCACGCCCGTCACGACGCCCTCGAACACGTCGCCGACGTGCTGGCTGACGTACTCGACGACCTTCAGCTTGATCGACTCGCGCTCGGCCTCGACGGCCTGCCGCTCCTGCCCCGAGCAGTGGTCGCACGCCTGGTCGAGCGCGCCTTCGTCCACGCCCTTGCCGCCCGTCGCGTAGTGCTTGAGGAGGCGGTGGGCGATGAGGTCCGGGTAGCGGCGGATGGGGGAGGTGAAGTGCGAGTAGAACTTGAAGCCGAGCCCGTAGTGCCCGATGTTGTCGGGCGAGTAGACCGCCTTCGCCATCGCCCGGAGCGCGGCGACTTTCACCACCGGGCCTTCGGGCATCCCCTTCACGTGCTCGATGAGTTCGTTGAGGTCTTTCCGGTCCACGCTGCCATCGGAGCCGATGGGGAGCTGGTAGCCGAACGCCTTCACGTAGTCGCGGAGCGCCTTGATCTTCTCGGCGTCGGGGCGGGCGTGGATGCGGTAGACGAACGGCTTCGCACCCTTCGTGTCGCCGATGTGGGCGGCGACGGTCTGGTTGGCGAGCAGCATCATCTCCTCGATCAGCCGGTTCGCCTCCTGCCGCTCCTTGCGGACGATCTCGACGGGCGCGCCCTTCTCGTCGAGCACGACGCGGATCTCGTCCGTGTCGAAGTCGATGGAGCCCTGGCGCATGCGCTTCTTGGTGAGTGTCCGGGCGAGCTTGGCGGCGAGGAGCACGTCGTCTTTGAGCAGGTGCTCCTGCGTTCCGCCGTCGATGATGTTCTGCGCGCCGTCGTAGGTGAACCGGTGCTTCGAGTGGATGACGGTCTCGCGGACCTCGTAGCTCTTGACCGCGCCGCGCGCCGAGACCTCCATGATGCACGAGTAGGTGAGCTTGTCCTCGTTCGGGCGGAGCGAGCAGACGCCGTTGGAGAGCTTCTCCGGGAGCATCGGGATCACGCGGTCGACGAGGTAGGTGCTCGTCCCGCGCTCGTAAGCCTCGGCGTCGAGGAGCGTGCCCTGCCGGACGTAGTGGCTGACGTCGGCGATGTGGACGCCAAGCTCGAAGTTGCCGTTGTCGAGCCGCTCGATGTGGATGGCGTCGTCGAAGTCTTTGGCATCCTCCGGGTCGATGGTGAAGATGGCCTTGTCGCGGAGGTCGAGCCGCCGCCCGATCTCGGCTGCGGGGACCTCGACGGGGATCGCGTCGGCCTCTTGCTCGACGGGCTTGGGGAAGTCGGATTTGATGCCCTGGCTGAGGGCGATGGCGAGGACGGCCACGCCGGGGTCGTCGGCCTTGCCGAGGACGTCGAGCACGCGCCCCTCGGGGGACGCCTTCGGGTCGTCGTACTTGTCGATGGAGACGACGACCTTATCGCCTTCCGTCGCGCCGTTGAAATGCTCTTTGGCGACGTAGATGTCCTTCGTGATTCGCTGATCGTCGGGCTTGACGAACGCGAAGTGGCCCATCTTGTCGAACGTGCCGACGGTGCGGGTCCGCCCACGCTGAAGAACTTCGACGATCTCGGCCTCGCGATGGCGGTCGCTGCGCTTGCCGCGGACGGGGGCGGCGAGCGAGACGCGGACGCGGTCGCCGTCGAGCGCGGTCTTCATCCGCGTGGCGGGGATGAACACGTCGTTGCTCTGCCCCTCGACGGTGACGAACCCGTAGCCCTGCGGGTGCATGTGGAGCACGCCCTCCGCGCCGTGGCGCTCTTCTTTGGAGCGGTGCTGGTAGCGCCCGCCCTTCACGGACTCGACGAGTCCGGCTTCGCCGAGTTCGCCGAGCACGCTCTGAAAGAGCTTGTAGCGCTGGTTGTCTTTGATGCCGAGTTGCTTGCCAATCTCCTTCGAGCGGAACGCTTCTTTGCCGTTGTTGCGGAGGAGGTCGAGGATCTGGCGCTTGAGTTGGGCGCGGGTGTCGGGCATGTACGGGGTGAGTCGTGCGGAAAGGGGTGAGAAGGGACGGGATACGTGCGGCACGCTTTCGTGTTCGCCCTTCTCCGAGGGTTCGCACGGGGCCGGCCGCCACTCGACGGCGACGTTTGCCCCCACAGGGGGTATGAGTCTCCCACGCGCGAGCCACCCAGCGGTACGGCTGGACGATGGCCGTGTGCTGGCGGGTACTGATCACGGGCGGCTACGGTGAGGGGCAAGGGGCACAGGCCGGCGCTTGGCTCTACCGACCCTGATCTGCCTCGGCGATTTCAGGACGGCCCATAGGTTCACCCTCCGTATGTGTAATCGTGTGAGGTTGAGGTGGGAATTGATTGTATGAGGTCGTTCTAGGCTTTAATTCCCCCCAGGGCTACCGATAAGCGATATACAGTCTGACCTCCTTCAGAATACAGTCTGACCTCCTTCAGAGCGCTATTGTTTAGGCCCATGCCGCATCAATCCGCCAGCCCGCTTCTCGATTTCTCGTCGTTCATTGATCAGCACCGTCTCGACCGCGCGCGTATCGGTTTCGTCGCGCTCCTCGGCGGCCTCGCCGATGATCCGGCGCAGGAGTGCGGGCCAGTTGGGTGAATTCGGTACGCCCAGCTCGCCGTGACCTCCGTGAACCGGCTGAGGACGGCATCGTACATTCTCCAAACTCACTGGTGACTCAGATGCCGAAAGTGAAGCTAGAGGAAGCTCAGCATCGGCTTCCCGAACTGATCGAGGAAGCCGCCCGCGGCGAGGAGGTCGTGATCTCGCGCGGTGACGGGGCCGACTTCCGCCTCGTCCCTGTGCCCGCGCCGGA
>JBBSMX010000120.1:0-12766 GCA_038232935.1 Rhodothermales bacterium
GCGTGTCGTTGCTGAAGCTGGTGCATCTGAACCTCTGCTACGCAGGAATTGCCTCGATCTGATCAACCCGCGACTGACGTTGTGTTAGGGTGGAATGATCGAGCAGAAAAGCTGTTTTTCAACCCGCGACTGACGTTAACATACTATGAAGCGAAATCAAACGCAGCCACGTCGCAGGTCCTCTCGCCCATCTAGCGGGATGGCTTGGATGAGCAGAGACTGTCCTGGATTCGAGACCGGGCCTGTCCTACCTTAGCGCAATGCGAGCCCTGTTCACCACCTATCGTCCGATCATCGGCTTTCTGGGGAAGATGCTCCTCGCCTACGTCGTCTGGTACGTCATGTACCACCTCTGGCTCTTCCCCGACGGCCGCCTCGACGCACTCGTAGCGCGCAACGTGGCCCTGCTCAGCGGCGGTGCCCTCCACCTCCTCGGAGTCGAGGCGAGCGTGGACGGGCGGGTCGTTCTTATGGCGTCGGGCCGGGGGATTTTCGTTGCCGACGAATGCACCGGTCTGGCGGCCATCGGTCTCTTCCTGGGCTTCGTACTCGCATTCCCCGGCAGCCAGCTCCGCCGGATGCTCTTCATCCCGATGGGGATGGTAGCCATTCACCTCGCCAACGTCGTACGGATCGCCTTCCTGGCGTGGTTTAACGAGGGGTACCCCGCCTTCTTCGACGCGGTACACGAGTGGGGTGTCCTGCCGTTCTACTACGCCGTCGTGTTCGTGTTGTGGATGGTGTGGGCGCATTACGGCGCGGGGCGCGGGATACCGCACCGTGCCGTCCCGCACCCCGCAGCGGGATGACGATGGGGCGAGCGGGTGGGCGGACGGCGCGGAGTCGGCGCGTGCTCCTCGGAGTGGCGATGGCCGTGCTGCTCCTCGTCGTCCACATGACCGCGTGGCGAGCGGCCCGGAACGCCTTCGCCGGCTACGTCGCCTACCCCCTCGTCGCGGCCATCGACACGGAGCGGTCCGCCGGCTTCACCCTCGACGCCGAGTCTTTCGACCGAACGGTGACGGCGACGCGCGAGGGCGCGGGGCCGGATGCGGTAGAGATCTACCGCTCGCCGGCCAACATGGACTACCTGCTGGCGGCGCTCGTGCTCATCGCTGTATTCCCGAGGCGGCGCTACTGGCTGTGGCTGTGGCTGGTGCACCTCGCCCTCGGCGCCGTGGCGCTGGGGGCGTTCGCCGTCGGCGTGGGGTGGGCCGATGCGGGGTTCGCCGTCGGGACCTTCCTCCGCGTGTACCTCCTGCGCGCCGCGAGCCTGCTGGCACTGCTGGTCGCCTTCGCGCCGGGCTGGACCCTTCGCCTAGCCCCATCGAACGCACTCCCACGAAGAAGCCTCTAAGCTAACTGAAACAGGGCTTTAAAGAGGAAGGCGAAGGATTTGGAGAAGAGGAAGCTTGACGTTATGCGCTGTGTCTAGTATCTACAGGGTTCAGGTTCAAGAGGTCAAGGCTGGTACGAGTCGGTTCCCCTTTCCTGATCCATTGCGGTTACCAGCCATCCCGATCGGCCATCTAAGAGGTCTACTATGCGCGCGCTCCTGCTGGTTTTTGGGTTTTTCGTACTAACGGCGGCTCCCGCCGCTGCACAGGAGATGCCGGCATGGGCTGCTCCAGCGGAGCAGCCAGCGCACGGTTCCCGCTTTGACTGCCCCAGCGCGAACCCGAACTGCATCGACGTCCAGCCCGCGCTATCCACCTTCGATTGCCCCAGCGCGAACCCGAACTGCATCGACATCGAGCCCGCGCCGGTGAGCAGCGGCCTCGCGCTTCTGGCCCTCCTCGGGACCGGCTACGCCGTCCGCCGCCTCCGCCGCGACCCCGGCGAAGACGACGATTGAGCCAGTTCGCTGCGTCTGATTTCAACCTCCTGTTAGGGACCTAGCCTTAGATCATTATGTGCCACCTTCGATTCCTGCTCAGCCTGTCCATCCTCTTAACCGCCGTTCCTGTCGTACAGGCGCAATCCGCGCTGATCATCAGCCAATACGTCGAGACGGATGCCGGCACCACACCGAAGGGGATCGAACTGTGGAACGTGTCCGGCACGACGATCGATTTCTCGTCCGACGTGTTGAAGGTCTTGCAAGGGACCAATGGGCAGCCGCTCGATTCCATATTCGCGGTGCAGACCGGGTCGCTGGGACCCGGCGAGGTGCTCGTCATCGGGACAGCGGACATCGGGACCTACCTCGCCGCGAACGGGCTGGGCTCGGTGCGGTTTGAGCAGAAGTCGTTCGTGTTCAACGGAGACGACGCACTGCAAATCCAACTCGGCGGTAACGTGGAGGACACGTTTGGGACGCCAGAGGTAGACCCCGGCACCGCATGGTCCGGCAACGGGGTTAGCACGGCGAATCAGAACATCGCATTACTCGACGGGATCATGGCGGGAGACGTCGACGGATTCACCGATCCGAGCGAGCGCTTCGAAACGATCAGTACGAACCCAAGCGGACCGGGCGGGCTGAGCGGGTTCGGGTTAGCGCCTGGCGAGACCCCCGTCGCTACCGTCCGGTTTGGGGATGACGCGGAGACGATCACGGAGGGGGACACGTACGACCTCGTCGTTGAACTCGTCAACGCCAACAATGGGGAGTCCGCTACCGTCACCGTCAGCACGACGTGCTCGGCGGGCGACGTGACGCCGACCTCGCAGCAGGTCGCGCTCGATCAAAAAACCCCGAGTCAAATCATCACGCTCACGGCGACCGAGGACGCAGTGGAGGAGGGGACGGAGGCGTGCACCTACGACCTCACCATCGATTCGCAGAGCGGGAGCGTGGAGGAGGGGAGCCCCAACACCTTCACCCTCACGATCAACGACGACGACGCCCCGCCGCTCCCGGACAACGCCCTCGTCATCACAGAGTTTATGGCGGACCCGGCATCCGTCGCCGACACGGCCGGTGAGTGGTTCGAGGTGTTCAACAACACCGCGAGCGTGATCGACCTGATGGGGTACGTCATTCGGGACGCAGGGAGTAACACCCACACCATAGCGTCTTCCGTGGAGGTTCCGGCTGGCGGCTTCGCCGTGCTGTGCGCCAACAGCGACCCGGCCCTCAACGGCGGCGTCACGTGCGACTACGACTACAGCAGCTTCATGCTCACTAACACTACCGACGAGATCATCGTGGAGGATGATCTGGGTGGCCTCGTCGATAGCCTCCAGTACACGGCTTCCTGGGTGACGGCCGGTACGTCCACCGTATACGTTGGGAGCCCCAACGGGGATAACACGGTGAGGGGGAACTGGGTCGATTCGATCTCTCGCGAGGCAGGTTTCGACGACAGCACGCCACTGGGCGACGACGGGTCGCCGGGCACGAACGGCGTCCACGGCAACCTCGCGAGCCCGTTCGGCGTGGGCATCGCCGACTACTGCTACGCAGAGGGAAGCGGAGACTGGAACAGTGCGGCCACGTGGTCGAACTGCAGCGGGGGCGTGCCCGGAGCGGGTGACGCTGCTGGAATCCTGAACGGCTCCGTCGTCACCGCAGCGATGGGCACGGTGGCGGCAGCCGTCGTGGTGGTCGAGGCCGGGGGCGAACTCGTGCTGCAGGTAGCTGCCACGGCCGACGTCGTCACGGTAGCCGGGGCGCTAACCGTCGCGGGTAGTGGGTCGCTGCTCGTCGGCACGGACCTCTCCGTCTCGGGGACGCTCACGTCGAACAACGCCGTGACGCTGCAAGCCAACGCCGACAACACCGGGCGGATCGCCTCGCTCACCAACGAGTTCGGCACCGTCAACGGGAATCTCACTGCGGCGCGGGGCTATGTGGACGACGCGGGCGGTAAAGGGGCCGGTTCCTTTCGGGGCATCTTCCCGCCCCTGGCCGGCGTCACGTTCGACCAACTCAACGACGACTTCCAGACGCAGGGGGCTGCCGGGAGCGACTTCCCGAGTGCGCAGCCCAACCTGTACCGGTTCGACGCGCCGACGCAGCAATTCATCGCCATCACCGATTTCAGCGGGGCGTTCGACCCGGATAGCGGATACGTCTTCTATATGTTCGACTTCGACATCCCCGCCACATGGGACGTGACCGGGACCGTCCGCGAGGAGTACACGCTGGACCTCGTCTACAACGACGACGGCGATTCGCAGAACCCCAACAACGACTTCAACTGGGTCCCACAGCCGTTCGCCGGCCCCATCGACTTCCGCGAGCTATACCTGTCTACTACGCCGGCGGACAGCCTCAACGCGACGCTCTACGTGCTCGACCCGGAGACCGAAGAGTTCCGCACGTACAACGCCGTCACCCAGATGGGGGTGGATCCAAGTATGGGCGGAGCTGGTCGCTACGTCGCGCCTTTCCAATCGTTCGTCGTCCAGACCGTCGGGTCCGATGTGACGCTCGATTACCAGTACGAGACGAAAGACACGGGGGAGACGCCGCTGCTCGTCGGCAGGGGGAACTTCGGCAGGGGGCTGGAGGAGGTGGCGTCCCACGTCCAACTCCGGCTCGAAGGACAGGCTGAGGCTGAGGGGCTCGGTTCGACGCAGACGTACCTCGTGTTCTATCCGGAAGGAGCCGAAGGGTACGACCCCGGTGACGCCGGACTGTTGTATCCGTTCTCCTCCGCATTCGCCACCCTCGTGCTGACGGACGAGACCGGGCGGGAGCTGTCGATGGACGCCCGCGACCTCGCCCTCACTACCGAAACGTTCCACGCTCGCGTCGCGACGACGGAGCCCGGCACGTACACCGTCTCGTGGCCGGTCTTCCACGAGATCCCCGGAGATTGGGAACTCGTATTGTCCGATACGGAGACGGGGGCAGAAGTAGACCTTCGCGATCAGTCCAGCTACACCTTCTCCATCACCGGGCCTACGGCCGAACGGCGCGGCGAGGCGCTGGAAGCCCTCCGGCCGGCTCAGCGCGACGGCGCGTCCCGCTTCCTCATCACGGTCAGCGGTCCCATGACGGCCGGCGATCCCACCGGAGCCAGGCCCGCCGAGTTCTCGCTGGAGGGCGCGTACCCGAACCCGTTCGTGACCACGGCGACCGTCCGCTACGCCTTGCCTCGGGCCGCCGACGTACGCGTGACCGTCTACGACCTGCTCGGCCGCGAAGTGGCGACGCTGGTGGAGGGGTTGCGCGAGGCCGGTCGCCACACTGCGACGGTGTCAGGACGTGGCTTGGCCGGTGGGGTCTACCTCGTCCGGATGACGACCGACGGTTTCGCCGAGACGAAGAAAATCGTGCTGCTAAACTGAGCGCCACGTGCTCTGTTGAAGCGTAGCGATACGACTCCTCCTGTCATCCCGAGCGCCGTCGAGGGATCCCTGATGAGCAACCCCGTGCTTAGCAGAGATCCTTCGACAAGCTCAGGATGACATCGGGAAGAGCTTCTCAACAGACTGAGAGCCAAGCCCTTGTTTTTCCAAATCTGCCGCCTTCGGTTACGACCGGAGGCGGCAGTGGCGTGGTACCGGGCGACGATGGATAAAGACGGCGTGCGGGCATGCGTGCGCCGGCAGATCGGGCAGCTGGGAGGGAATACATCGCGGATTTAATCACATAAATACACCGCAGATTCATTTATAAGCCGGGCTGAGCGGCCGATACGCGGTGCAACGGATGGGACGCGGTGGCTTCTCCGTGTATCTTTGCAGCCTAAGGACGTGGTTGGTACTGAGGTGCGTGTGACGCATCCCCTCCCTGTGTTCCTTTCTCCCACGCGCTTCGAGGGATCGACGCGACGCAAGGGCGCTTCACGCCAGAGCAGTTACTATGAACGAGACGAGTGAGTCGGCGCAGTTCAAGCCTCCGATGGCAGAGAACGGAGGGGGTACGCCGAACGGGTATAGCCCGGGCGCCGCGCCGGTAGGCGTCCCGGCGAGTGGACGTGCCCCCGCGATGGGAGGCGTGGCCCCGGTCCCCCCTGCATTCGCGGATGAAGAGGGGCTCAGCCTAGCCGATCTGTTAGGGATGCTCCGCCAGGAGTGGCTCCTGATCGCCCTCGTCTTTCTGGGCGTCGTAGTTACGGTCGCGGTCTATACGTTTACGCAGGAGCCGGTCTACCAGGCTTCGAGCGTCGTGCTCGTGGATACGAACGGTCGGCGGAGCTCGGGCGGGACGTCGCTCGAGGACCTGCTCTCGGTCGGAGGCGCGAACCGGACGCTCTACAACGAGGTCGAGATCCTGCGGCAGTCGTTGCCGCTGGCGGAGCGAGTGGGCGCGCGGTTGCTGGAAGAAGAATCGGCGGACGCCTCGCCGGCAGGGGAGGACGACGCGAACCGGCCCACGGTAGGAGCTACGGCCCGTCGGATCCTGGGCGGCCAGGTCCGATTCGCCCCGATCAGTGACTACTCCGATCTCATTACCATCACGGCGCAGAGCACCGTGCCGACCGAAGCCGCGCTCATCGCCAACCTCTACGCCGAAGAGTACCGGCGGCGCAGCCAGGAGACGAGTCGCGCCAGCGTGGTGAGCTCCCGGACCTTTATCGAGGAGCAGGCGGAGAAGCGCCACGAAGAGCTAGGCGGCGTCGAAGACCGCCTCGCCGAGTTCATGACGCGCGAGGGGGCCGTGGCGCTGGACTCGGAGGGGCAGAACGCCGTCTCGCAGATCGCCGCGATCGACGCGGCGATCGAGGAGGCGAGGATAGAGATCGAGGTGGAGCGGACAGCGCTCCGCTCTACCGAGGAAGAGGTGGAGCAAGTCGAGCCCGGCCTCGCGCGGCGGATCGCCTCGGGCGTGGAGAACGAGATCCGCGTGCTGCAGGAGCGCATCGCCCAGCTCGAACTCCGGGCGAGCGATTACTACGCGGTGGATCCGACGCTGCGCGGGAACGAAAGCGGGAACGAGGAGCTGCGAACCATCACGACGAGCATCAACGAGCTACGCCGGCAGGTAGAAGCCCTCTCGCGGCAGTATGTGCAGGAAGTGCTCGCCGTGGGCGGCGTGAGCCCCGAAGCTGGGGGCTCCGCGCTCTTGTACATCACCCAGCTCAAGCGGCAGGTGGTCGAGAAGCGGATCCGGATCCAGGGACTCGAAGCGCGGCTCGGTGCCCTCCAGAACCAGCTCCGCGGGTACGAGACGCGGTTGCGCGACATCCCGCGGCAGGCCATCGAGCTCGCCCAGCTCCAGCGCCAGCGCCAGTCCACGGAGCGGACGTACCTCTTCCTCATCGATAAGCTGCAGGAGGCCCGGGTGGCCGAGGAGTCCGAGCTGGGCTACGTCGAGGTGATCCGCCAGGCTGACGTGCCCGGCGGCCCGGTCAGCCCGAGGCCGCTGCGCAACATGGGGATGGGGATGATGCTCGGCCTCGTGCTCGGCGTCGGGCTCGCCCTCATGCGGCGGACGCTCGACCACCGCATCCGGACGCCGGAGGACCTCCGCCACCACGGCTTCAGCGTCCTCGGCGTCGTGCCGGACATGACCGAGATCATCAAGAAGAACTTCGGCGGGAAGGAGGTCGTCTCCATCGACTCGCACGAGGTCCAGGCGACGCTCGCGGCGGCGCTCCACCCACTCTCGCCGGTGACCGAGGCCGTGCGCCACCTCCGGACGAGCATCCGGTTCAGCCTCCCCGACAAGCGGGTGCAGACCCTTCTCGTGACGAGCGCGGGGCCAGGCGAGGGCAAGTCGACCACGGCGATGAACCTCGCGATCTCCATGGCGCAGGCCGGCCACCGCACGCTCCTCGTCGACGCCGACCTCCGGCGGCCGACGGTCCACCAGCAGCTCGGCATCCCACGTCAGAACGGCCTCAGCGAATTGCTCTTCCGGTCGAGCCCGCCGGACTGGGAGGCGTTCCGCCGTCGCCTCAAGGTGACGTGGGAGCATTTCGATGACGAGGTGGAGAACCTCTACGTGTTGCCGGCGGGCAAGTCCGTGCCGAGTCCGGCCGAACTCCTCGGCTCGCAGCGGTTCCGCGACCTCGTCGCTGAGATGCGCGACGCCTTCGACATCGTCATCTTCGACACGCCGCCGGCACTCGCGGTCACGGACCCCGTGCTCGTTGCCACGCTCTGCGACGCGGCCGTCCTCGTGGCCGTAGCGAGGGTTACGGACTGGACGACGCTCGTGCGGGCCCGCGAGCACCTCGAAGTGGCCGGAGCGCCGGTGATCGGGTGCGTGCTCAACCGGTTCACGGGCCGCGAGGCGAAGGGGTACGGCTACGGGTATGGCTACGGCTACGGCTACGGTGCCGCCGACAGCTTCGCGCTCGCGAACGGATCCCCTCGCCGCGCCACGCCGGCTGCCGTCAACGCCTGACGCCGCTACGAGCCGGTTCCCCAGGGATAGAACTGCCGGCTCCCTTCTCGCCTCTCCAGTCCTGCCGCGCAATGCGTCTCCTCCTTCTGCTCTCCTGCTTTGCTCTCGCCGGCACTGGATCCGCCCATGCCCAGGCGATCACGACGAACTCGGGCGTGGCCGTCTTCCGGTACGCCAACCCCGGCCAGCCGACGATGGACATCCGGGTCTGGGGGGCCGTGCGGACGCCCGGCGTGTACCAGGTGGAACGCGATGCGGACCTGCTCGACGTGCTGACGCTGGCGGGCGGCCCTGCGATCCCGTATGAAGACGACCGGTCGGTGCGAAGGGTCAACGTCGAAATCTTGCGCGAGACGGCCGGGGCCCGCGCCGTCGTGGTGGCGACGACGCTCGCCGCGCTGACGGCGCTGGACACCCCGCTTCCCGACCTGCAGGACGGCGACCTCGTAAGCCTCTCCGTGCAGACGCGGCAGCGCTTCACGTGGCGCGACGCCCTGAGCGTGACGACCTCCGTCGCCGCGCTCGCCGTCCTCATACTCCGCATCGCTGGGTGAGAGACCACGGTAGGCTATTTCGAGCGGCCGTCGCCCCCGGAGCCGTTTCCCCAAACAGTTTCTTACCTCCGGCCTTGCGCTGAGCAGCAGGGGAAGATCGGCTGCAACGAATAGTCGGGGAGGGGTTCCTTCCGCTGCAGTGGGCCGAGCGACCATGGGCGGGTCAGAGGGTGGTGATGGAAGGGCCGCTCTTGCAGAACTCCCTGCTCGTGAACGGTCACGCGGCGCGGCACAGGGAGGACGCTGAGG
This sequence comes from Rhodothermales bacterium, assembly GCA_038232935.1. Taxonomy (GTDB): domain Bacteria; phylum Bacteroidota; class Rhodothermia; order Rhodothermales; family JANQRZ01; genus JBBSMX01. Next base: position 9,052 of record JBBSMX010000120.1, read on the forward strand.
ATTACGGGGAGGTCGGGGGGTTATATGCAGAAACGTCTGAGGGCCGTCGGGTGCGGACCTCACAGGGTGTTGGCCCGTATCAACATGCTCTAGCAACCGGCGGCGGTTGTTTGCAGGACACCCCTGCGAGCCCGACGCCTTCACAACCGCGCTGAGGCGCATTGCCTATGTCTAAGCAGAAACCCATCCAGCTCGAAGGGGTCGTCACCGACGCCCTCCCCAACGCCCAGTTCCGCGTCCAGCTCGAGAACGGGCACAAGATCCTCGGCTTGCTCTCCGGCAAGATGCGGAAGTTCTTCATCCGCATCCTCCCCGGCGACCGCGTCGATGTCGAGATGTCGCCGTACGACCTCACGAAAGGCCGCATCGTATACCGATACAAATAGATACAAATAGAGCCGTGGGGAGCCCCCCGAGGCGTAGCCAGCCGAGCATGGCTTGAGCCCGTGGCCGTGTCGCAACCTGAGACGCCCGGGCTGAAGTAACGATTACTATGATTCGGTTAATAGCCCGGAATCGTCACGGAACGTTGGCAAACCGCTTTATCATGGGCGCTGCCCAGCCGATACCGGGCTCGTCCGCCACGGCTAGATGTTGAGACGTTCCGAGATTCCTCCTGGGACTGACGTGGCGAAGCCCTATCTGCGCTTTCCACTCCTGCTGCTCTCCCCGTGTCGCTAGACGATCTTCGTTCCGTTCTCCCTGCCGAGCCGCTCACGTGGTCGGTCACGGGCTGTGCCGGGTTCATCGGCTCCAACCTCGTTGAGGCCCTGCTCGGGCTGGGGCAGCGGGTCATCGGGCTGGACAACTTCGCGACGGGCTATCGTCACAACCTCGACGATGTAACGGAGCGGGTAGGGGAGGAGGCCGCGGCGCGGTTCACCTTCGTCGAAGGAGACATCCGCGACCTCGACGCGTGCCGCCGGGCATGCGACGGGGCCGACGTCGTGCTGCACCAGGCCGCGCTCGGCTCCGTGCCGCGTTCCATCGAGGACCCGCTCAGCACGCACGCCGTCAACGTAGACGGGTTCGTGAACATGCTCGTCGCCGCGCGCGATGCCGGGGTGGGGCGGTTCGTCTACGCCTCGTCGTCGTCGGTCTACGGCGATCATCCGGGCCTGCCGAAGGTGGAAGCTGAGATCGGTACGCCGCTCTCGCCGTACGCCGTGTCGAAGCGGACGGACGAGCTCTACGCGCAGACGTTTCAGGACCACTACGGGCTCGAAGTGATCGGGCTCCGCTACTTCAACGTGTTCGGCCGCCGGCAGGACCCGAGCGGAGCGTACGCCGCCGTGATCCCGAAGTGGATCGACCAGCTCCTCGCGGGCGAGCGCCCGGCGATCTTCGGCGACGGCGAGACGAGCCGCGACTTCTGCTACATCGCGAACGTGGTGCAGGCGAACCTCCGCGCGGGCGTCGCCCCGGCCGAGGCCACGGGCACCGTCTACAACATCGCTTACGGCGACCGCACGACGCTCAACGAGCTCTACGCTGCGATCGTGCAGAACATCGAGGCCGAGCGCTCCGACCTCGCCCTGCCCGAGGCGCAATACGGCTCGTTCCGACCCGGCGACGTCCGCCACTCCCTCGCCGACGTGAGCGCCGCGCGCGCGCGGCTCGGCTACGCCCCGACGCACACGGCCGCGGACGGCCTCCGCGAGGCCATCGCGTGGTACCTCGCCACCTATGCGTCTGTCGCCCCGTGACCCGCTCGTATCCGACCTATCGCCACGACGTGACCGGCACGGCGCGCTCGCTGCGCCGGAGCGCTCCCTTTCCCGAACGGCTCCTCTGGTCCCGGTTGCGCGGTCGGCAACTCGGCGTGTCCTTCAGGCGACAGCGACCGGTCGCCTCCTTCGTCGTGGATTTCTACTGCGCAGCGGCGCAGTTGGTGGTGGAGCTAGACGGGCACAGTCACGAGGGCCGGTACGAAGAAGATGCGGCACGGCAGGCCGAGCTGGAAAAGCAGGGACTGCACGTACTCCGATTCACGAACGACGAGGTGCTCACTGACGTTGACTCGGTGGTAGACCGGGTGCGTTGGCCGAGCACGATGCGTCAGACACTTCCTCGACCTCCGATCCTGCACCATAATGTCGCCCCGAACTGGACTGCTGGACGCGGCGGCGTCGCGTACCCCCTCACCCCGCGTTGCGGGGAGCTCCCCCAGGGGAGCGGTCCGTGTCCTCGGCGTCGATGTTAGCGTCGGCGTGGAGCTACTCCTCCAGCAGCACCACTTATTCAGCGGCACCATTCCTCCACTGGCGGCACCATTCCTCCACTGGCGGCACCACTCACCAAGCGGAGCAACTCACGCAGCGGCACCACTCACGCAGCGGAGCAACTCACCAAGCGGAGCAACTCATGCAGCGGTGCCCCTTCATAGCCGGTACTCCTCCCCACGGGGAGGTGGCTGCGCAGCAGCCGGAGGGGGTTCGCCATCGTCTTCCTCGTTGCCCAGTACCCATGCTCGATAATCCTTGACCTCTAGCTCCATGGCATCTTCCAAGCCCGAAGCCCTCCAGGGGCTCCTCGCCCGCATCGACGACAAGAACGCCCGCATCGGCATTATCGGGCTCGGTTACGTCGGCCTCCCACTCGCCGTCGTCTTCGCCGAGGCCGGCTTCCAGGTCGTCGGCATCGACGTGCAGGAGCGCGTCACCGACGGTATCAACGCCGGTCACTCCCACGTCGAGGATATCCTCGACAGCCGGCTCGGCCCGCTCGTCGAGCAGGGGCTCATCACGGCCACGACCGACTTCAGCCTGCTCTCCGGCTGCGACGGCGTCTCGATCTGCGTCCCGACGCCGCTCCGGAAGACGGGCGACCCCGACATCTCGTACATCATCGCTGCGACGGAGCAGATCGCCGAGTTCGTCCACCCCGGCATGGTCGTCGTCCTCGAAAGCACGACGTATCCCGGCACGACGACCGAGGTCATCCTGCCTGCCCTCGAAGACCGTGGGCTCAAGGCCGGCGAGGACTTCTTCCTCTGCTTCTCGCCCGAGCGCGTCGACCCCGGCCGCGAGGACTGGACGACGATCAACACCCCGAAGGTCATGGGGGGCGTGACGCCCGCCTGCGTCGAAGCCGGGGCCGCGCTCTACGGGGCCGCGCTCGACACCATCGTGCCCGTCTCCAGTCCCGAGGCGGCCGAGATGGTCAAGCTGCTGGAGAACACGTTCCGCTCCGTCAACATCGGCCTCGCCAACGAGCTGTTGCTGATGTGCGACAAGCTCGGGCTCGACGCCTGGGAGATCATCGACGCGGCGGCGACGAAGCCGTTCGGGTTCATGAAGTTCACGCCCGGCCCCGGCCTCGGCGGCCACTGCATCCCCATCGACCCGCTCTACCTCTCGTGGAAGCTCCGCACGCTCAACTACACGGCGCGCTTCATCGAGCTCGCGAGCGAGATCAACACGAACATGCCCGCGCACTGGGTCCAGAAGGTGCAGGACGCCCTGAACGAGGACGGCAAAGCCGTCAACGGCAGCCGCGTCCTCGTCGTCGGCGTCGCGTACAAAAGGGATATCTCGGACATACGCGAGAGCCCCGCGCTCGACATCATCCAGCTGTTGCAAGAGAAAGGGGCCGATGTCGTCTACCACGACCCGCACGTGCCGTCGCTGAAGCACGAGGGAATCGCGCTCACGAGCGTCGACGACCTCGACGTCGCCCTCGCCGAGGCCGACTGCACCGTCATCGTCACCGACCA
>JBBSMX010000121.1:0-12721 GCA_038232935.1 Rhodothermales bacterium
GAAGTCGTCACTGAGGCAGTAGATTGTGGTGACCTGGTCGTCCATCGGGCGGGGGTGTTTGCGTTCGGAAGAAGGGGTTCTCCTGAACTACGACACCCGCCCGTTGGGCGGCAAGGCATACCACACAACTTGGGTTACATAGTAGAGCCCTGACCTACCAAAAGTCCGACCCCGATACCATCCCCGTAGACCCGACCTCCGCCTCGGCCGAGTGGGTTCGATGGGCCTCCCGAGAACGACGCACGCCCCTGGCCGCGCTCGACGTCGGCGGCCGGCCGGTGATGACGTTCGTGCCCGACGAGGTGCTCGTGGACAGCGAAGCCCCCGCGCTCGTACGGCGGCTCGTCGAGGAGTTCGGGGCGGAGGTCGTCGAGCCGCCGCCCATCCCCCCCGCGCCGAGCGGGATGGAGCCGGCGCCCGGCGTCGAGGCCGAGGCGATGCCGCTGCCCACGCGCGTCCGGTTCAGCGCGCCGCCGCCAGTGCCGGCCGGCACCACGGTCCGGCTGCGCGACGCCTACAACGCCCCCGTTTCGGTCACGTCCGAGATGGCCGCGGGCGTGCTGGCCCAGGTGGCGCAGTGGGCTTCCGAGGGCCGAGGGATCGGCCTCAACGCCGTCGGGCATTCGGTCAGCCTGCCGCTGCTGGCGGCGGCGGAGGCGGACGGCGCGGCCGGGGGCGCGGACCCGTTCGCGTGGCCGGCCTACATGGGCCGCGCGCGCGTGACGGCCGCGTGGCAGCTCATCGAAGCGTACCGCAAGCTGGCCTCCGTCAAGCCGCTGGTCACTGTGGGCGTTCTCGACGGCGGGTTCTGGCTCAACGGCGGGACGCCGGGGTTCCCCAGCGGCCAGGCGGGGTCTGATTTCGGCTCGTTCGCGTTCCAGTTGAACCTGCTCGACGAAAGCGTCGGGGCCGGCGGTGCCAACCCTAACAAGTGCGGCGATGGGTACACCTGCCCCTGGCACGGCAACGCCGTGGCGAGCGTGGCGACGGCGCCCGTCGGCAACGGGCTTGGCGCGGCGGGTGTGGGCGGCACCGTCGCCCGGCCCGTGCTCTTCAAGTCGGAGCTTACGGTGAGCCAGGTGTTCCGCTGCCTGCAGGTGTGCCTGGCCTGGGGCGTGGACGTGCTCAACATGAGCTTCGCGAAGACGAACTGGGAGCTGGTGTTCCCCACGAGTGCGTGGGACCACGCGTTCCAGTTCGCGGCGGACAACGGGCTGATCCTGGTGGCCTCTGCCGGCAACAGTACGCTGAACCTCCCGGACGATGACAACCCGCGGCCCGCGACCCGTACGCCCGGCACGATCACCGTCGGCTCGCTCGATGGCAACAACAATGCGTCTGGGTTCTCCAACTTCGGCGCGTCCGTGGACGTCTGGGCTCCCGGCGAGAACCTGCCGGTCATGCCCGACCCCAACAACCCCAACGGCTCGCGGCCGTCCGGGACGTCCGTGGCCGCGCCATTCGTCAGCGGCATCGTCGCGATGATGCGGGCCATCAAGCCGTCGCTCACGACGTTCGAGGCCAATCAGCTGCTGAAGAGTTCCGGGTGGCGCGGGGACGGCCGCGTGACCGTCGGGGTCGATGCCTTCGCAGCCGTCCTCGCGGCCATGGGCGGCGTGCTGCCGGCCGACTTGGCCGAGAGCGCCGCACGCAACGACACGCCTGAGACCGCGGCGATGCTCTACCCGCTGGGTGCCAACGGAGCCCTCGTCCCGCTCGGCAATCTCGGCGACCGCGAGGCCGCCGCCCTCTCGCAGCGCGCCGATGTGGACTGGTACCGCTTCCGCGTGAACGACTTCTCTACGTTCACGCTCGACCTCGGCTTCTACCCCCTCCTCGGTCCGGTCCGGGCGACCCTGGTGCCGGACGACCCCGACAGCCGCGCCGAGGAGGACGTGGTGGCCACGTTCTCGCGGGGCGTGACGCACCTCGCTGGCCCGTTGGCCCCCGGGGACTACAAGCTCCGCATCGACGGCTCGATGAACCTCTACGAGCTGTCCGTGAACCTCAGCCCGGCGCCCATCGGGCCAGACGAGTTCGAGCGGAACGACTCCTTCGAGGAGGCGACGCAGTTCCGGCTCCGCACGCCCGGTGCCCCGGCGCCCGCGTTCCCCGCGGTCTTCCTCCACGGCCCCGGCCGTTACCCGCTCACGATCCACGACGGTGACCGCGACTTCTTCCGCATCCAGGTGGATCCGTCCGGCGCTCTGCCCTCCGTGGCGACCATGCGCTTCTCGGGCACGGACGCCCTGCTCGACGTCACGGTGTACGACGCCGACCGCACCGTCGTCAGCCGGCAGACGGGCGTCCGCGCGCCCACGCTGAACCTGCTACAGGACGTCGTGAGCTTCGTCGAGGTCACCGCCAGCCGTCCGACGCGCTACACGATGAACGTGCAGTACGAGATCGACCAGGCGCACCTGCCGGGGCCGAATCAGGAGGTCGTCGTGGTCCCGGTGCCGGACCTCGGGGACCCCGCGTTCCACCTCGGCGAGGAGGCGCAGCACTTCCTCGTGGACCTCACACAGGAGCGCGGCGCGCTAAACCGGCTCGTCTTCGGCGCGGTCAACAATGCGCCGTTCAAGGCCGAACTCCTCGACGATGCCGGCGACGTAGTTTCGGTGGGGACGCCTCTCGATGACGGCGTGCACGCATCCGTGGCGGTCGAGACCAGCCATCTGGAACCCGGGTCCTACTTCTTGCGACTGGGGCGCGGCAGCAGTGAGACGCAAGCAAGGGGTGCGCAGCTCGACGTCGAGCGCCTGCCGTCCTTGTCTGGACACGTCTAAAGCAGCTGAGGGGGCCGGATCGCTGCACGGCAGTGATGCGATACAGCGACGGAGTGGCCTCACGGGAGTGGCCTCACGCTACGACCGACCTGTACCTTTAACACCTGAATCAGGCCGGCTCCTGAAACGGATTGAGTTTGGTTCAGGGGATAGGCTGCCTCACCATGAGTGGTAACATAACCGCGCTGAGATGAAAACCCTAAAACTGCTTCTGCTCGCGGCCACCTGCGCGCTCCTCGTGCCCTGCGTTGCGTCCGGTCAGGTCGCCACACCGGACGAGGCGACGGAGCGAGCCATCCGAACGCTCGAACAGGAGCAGGTAGACGCCCTACTCCAGGGTGATCTAGAGGGACTCGCGCGTCACTGGGCGGATGATTACACCGTCAACAACCCGCGCAACGAGGTCGGCCTGGCCGCCGAGGGTCCGGTTCGCGCCGGTACCCGCACGTACGCCTCGTTCGTTCGGGACGTGGAGCGAATGCTGATCCACGGCGGAACCGTCATCGTGATGGGCGGCGAGACGGTCGTGCCATCGGGCCGTTCGCCCGACGCAGGGCAGACCACTCGTCGCCGGTTCACGGATGTGTGGATGATGACGGGCGGCAGGTGGCTCCTGGTGGCCCGCCAAGCGAGCGTTGTGTGCCAGGACTGAACGGGATCGTGGGGAGGCCACAGCTAGGTCGGGGAACGAGGCAGGGGCGTAAACGAAGAGCGCCGTTGCAAAAGAAAAACGACCATCATGCTGACGTGGAGGCCGTTTTGATAGAGTTGAGGTGGCGGGCTCGAACCCACGATCTCCCCGACTGAAGTCGGGGCGCGCTACCGGATGGCGATGTGTTCGAGGATACGCGTCGGGTTTTCCCAACTCTTCAGGCGACGCTCGTACTGCATGGCTTCAGAGCGTGTAGGGAAGTCGCACTGGTAGATGAGCTGCCAAGGGCCGCGCCCCCGTGTGGACTTCGTCTGCCCTGCCGCGTGCTCGGCGAGGCGGCGTTCGAGGCTCTGCGTCTGGCCGATGTAAAGCCGGCCCGATGCCTCGGACTGAAGGACGTAGACAGGGAAAGGCATAGAGCCAAAGAAAAGGCCGACCCCCTCACCAGAGAAGGCCGGCCTCTGTCGGGGTGGCGGGATTCGAACCCACGACCTTGCCGCCGGGGCGGGACCCGCTACCGTTCGTGCAGGAATACCAGCACCCGCGCCGGACTTTTCATTCGTTTGAGCCTTGACTCGAAACGCATGGCCTCGCTGCGCGTCGCGAAAGGCGCGGTGTGGAGGAGCTTCCACGGGCCGCGCCCGCGCGTGGACTGCGTCTGCCCCACCGCGTGCTCGCTGAGCCGGCGTTCGAGATGCTGCGTGTGACCGATGTAGAGGCGTCCCGAGGTCTCGGACTGAAGGACGTAAACCGTAAACGTCATAGGCTGAAAGCAAAAAGGCCAGCCTCTCTGCAAGGAGAAGCTGGCCTCTGTCGGGGTGGCGGGATTCGAACCCACGACCTCTTCGTCCCGAACGAAGCGCGCTACCGGGCTGCGCTACACCCCGAGAGGTCTAATGTACGGTGTGCGGTGCGGCCGGCGACCTTCCCGTCTGAGCGGGACGCGCTACCGGGCTGCGCTACACCCCGATTTTGGACGGGCCGTCAATATAGAGCGCGGCGGCGGCGGGGAGCAAAAGGAGTTTTGGGAAAGGCCGGGCGCGTACCACATGGGGAACGGCCCCTCCGATCCGGTGGTATCCTTAGAAACTGTTTGGGGAGCAGGTTCGAGCGCGAGCGAGAATCGATGAAGCCGATTCGCCAAGCGCGTGAGGAGCTCGATGCCATAGCATCGGGCGACGAACGCAACGCCGCGAGCGGGTTCAGCGGCCTCGCGCAGCCCGGAGCCGTTTCCCCAAACAGTTTCTTAGATGGGAACGCGAGGGGGCTGCGAGGCCCGAGTCCACGCGGTTTCCATCCGCACGACGCGGCGAGCGCCGTAGCTTTCGGACTCGCTTCAGCCATCGCCGCCATGCCCGACGCCGACCTCCGCCCCGCTCCGCCCGTCACCCCCGACGCCGACGCCACCGCCTACGACCCGAAGCAGGTCGAGGCCGGGTGGTACGCCTTCTGGGACGCCCACGGCTTTTTCCGCGCCGACGCCGATTCGGACGCACCGCCGCACGTGATCGTGATGCCGCCGCCGAACGTGACCGGGCGGCTCCACATGGGCCACGCCCTCCAAGACGCGGTGCAGGACGCGCTGACCCGGATTCGCCGGATGCAGGGCTACAACGCGCTCTGGCTGCCCGGCATGGACCACGCCGGCATCGCCACGCAGAACGTCGTCGAGCGGCGGCTGCGCGAGCAGGGGATCGAGCGGAAGGAGATCGGCCGCGAGGCGTTCATCGAGCACGTGTGGACGTACGTCGAGGAATTCGGCGGCATCATCTTCCAGCAGAAGCGCCGGCTGGGCGACTCGTGCGACTGGTCCCGCGAGCGGTTCACCCTCGACGAGGAGTACAACCGTGTCGTGCAGGACATCTTCGTCCGGCTCTACGACGAGGGGCTGATCTACCGCGGCAACTACCTCGTCAACTGGGACCCCGACAACATGACGGCCCTCTCCGACGAGGAGGTGGACAACGTCGAGCGCGACGGGCAGATGTGGTGGATTCGGTATCCGTATTCCGATGGCAGCGGGCACGTCACCATTGCCACGACGCGGCCCGAGACGATGCTCGGCGACACCGCGATTGCCGTCCACCCCGACGACGAGCGCTACACAGACCTCATCGGGAAGACGGTGACGCTGCCGCTCCTCGGCCGGGAGATCCCCATCGTGGCCGACGAGCACGCCGACCCCGCCTTCGGCGCGGGCGCGCTGAAGGTGACGCCGGCCCACGACAAGAACGACTTCGAGATCGGCAAGCGCCACGGGCTGGAGGTGCTGACGATCATGAATCCCGACGCGACGATCAACGAGCACGGCGGGCCGTACGAAGGGCTCGACCGCTTCGAAGCGCGCAAGCGGATCGTCGCTGACCTCGACGCGCAGGGCCTCCTCGACCGCGTCGAGCCGTACAAAAACACGGTGCCGATCTCGTCGCGCTCGAAGGCCGTGATCGAGCCGCTCATCTCGCGGCAGTGGTTCGTGAAGATGAAGCCGCTCGCCGACCCCGCGCTCGCGGCCGTCCGCGCGGGCGAAGTCACGTTTTACCCCGAGCGCTGGCAGAACGAGTACTTCCGCTGGCTCGAAAACATCCGCGACTGGACCATCTCGCGCCAGCTCTGGTGGGGCCACCGGATCCCCGTGTGGTACTACACCGACGAGCACGGCGAGCGCGACGAGTCGCGCGACTTCGTCGTTTCGGTCGAGCAGCCGGAGCCGGGGATGGTGCAGGACGAGGACGTGCTCGACACGTGGTTCTCGTCGTGGCTGTGGCCCTTCGCCACGCTCGGCTGGCCCGACGAGACGGCCGACCTCAAGGCATTCTATCCGGGCACCGTGCTCGTCTCGGGCTACGACATCCTCTTCTTCTGGATCGCCCGGATGATCATGGCCGGCATCCACTTCACCGGCGAAGTGCCGTACCGCGACGTCTACATCACGGGCATGATCAAGGACGCGCAGGGCCGCTGGATGTCGAAGTCGCTCGGCAACGGGATCGACCCGCTGGAGATGGCCGACGAGTACGGGGCCGACGCCGTCCGCTTCTCGCTCAACGTGCTCTGCACGCCGGGCCAGGACATCAAGCTGGAGCCGTCGAAGTTCGAGATGGGGCGCAACTTCGCCAACAAGATCTGGAACGCGTTCAACGTGTTCGGCCGGTTCATGGAGCCGGGTCCCGAGGGACGTTTGAGGGACTACCGCCGCAGCCGCTCCTTCGACGAACTAGAGTTGGTCGAGCGCTGGATCCTCACGCGGCTGAACGAGACGATCAAAACGGTGGACGAGGCCGTCGGCCGCTACCGGCTCAACGAGGCCGCGCTCGCCATCTACGACCTCTTCTGGCGCGACTACTGCGACTGGTTCCTCGAACTCATCAAGCCGCCCTTCGGCGAGGCGATGGACGAGGACAAGATCGCCCTCGCCGTTGAGGTGTACGAGCAGATGGTGAAGCTGCTCCACCCGTTCATGCCGTTCATCACCGAGGAGATGTGGCACCGGCTTCGCCCGCGCGCCGAGGGCGACGCCTGCATCGTCGCCGCGTGGCCCACCTGGAAAGATTCAGAGGTTACGATGGATAAGAAAGATTTCCGGCTTCGAGAAAGGGGGAGCGCTGCCATCCAAAGCTTCAGCCTCATTCAGGAAATAACTACTAGCATCCGATCAATAAGAAGCAGCTACAACGTCCCGCCCTCGCGTGGCATTTCAGTGGTTTTGAGCATTCCATCGGAGGAGTGGAATGTAGTAGACCCCATCGGTAACCCGGACAGCCTTGAGCGGATGCTTGAGAACCACGCTTCGTATTTCGAACAACTCGCTAGAGTCGACGATCTCGATGTAGTGCGTGAGGGACAGAAGCCCAAAGCAAGTGCAACCGCGGTGATTCCGCTACGCACAGCGACGGCATCGATAGAAATGTTCGTCCCGCTCGCCGGGATGATCGACCTCGACGAGGAGCGCACCCGACTCCGCAAAGCCATCGACGAGAAAGAGGCCTTCTTCGTGGGCGTCGAGCGGAAGCTGCAAAACCGGCAGTTCGTCACCCGCGCGCCGGAGGACGTCGTCGCGCGCGAGCGGCAGAAGGCCGCCGACGCGAAGGCGGAGCTCCAGAAGCTCCGCGCCAACCTCGAAGACCTCGGCTGAGGTCCTATCCGGAGACGCGGCCCGATGCCGCCGAACGCCATGCACAACGAGGATCTGGAACGTTCCCCCGAGGCCCTGCTCGCCGCGCTCGAACGGGCCGGCCGCACGCCGGACAAGCCCCTGCTCTACGCCTGCCTCGAGCGCCGCGACGAGATCGCCCCGGCTCTGCTGGAATGGCTCGCCGCCGACCTCGCCGAAGACCGCGACTGGCCCGATGAAGACCCGCGCTGGTACCGCGCCGTCCACGCCGGGCTGCTCCTCATCGCCTTCCGCGACGAGCGGGCGCTCCCCCTCGTCGCCGAGATCCTTCGCGATGACGAGCACGAGAACCTGCTCGAATGGCTCGACACGGCGCTGGCGCATTTCGGGCCGGCGGGGATCGAGACGTTCCTCGGCGTGCTCCGCGACCCGCGCGCCTCGCAGCAGGGGCGGATTCGGGTCGCGGACGTGCTGGCCGAGATCGCGCGGCAGCATCCGGCCGAGCGCGAGCGCGTCACCGAGGCGCTGCGCGCCCGGCTCCCGCTCGTGGATGCCGCCGGGCATTTCGTCACGCCGCCGCCCGTGGACGAGGACCACGTCGAGCTCTGGACGTGGATCGCCAACAGCCTGCTCGACCTGCAGGACCGCGCGAGCCAGCCCCGCGTCCTCGCCCTCTACCGGGCCGACCTCATCGACGAGATGGTGATGGGGGACGAGGCCGACTACCTCGCGGCCTTCGACGCCCCGGTCCGCCCCACCCCGCCCTTCGACCTCATCCGCTCCTACCATCCTCGCGGCCGGTAACGCGTCCGCACCGCCCCCCACGCCCCGAACCGAAGTCGCCCCATGCACCGCACTGTACTCGCTCTTCTCGTCCTCACGCTCGCCGCGTGCTCACCGCCGCCCGCGCCGACGGTGCCCGTCCGTGCTGACTCCGTTCACGCCGAACCCGCCCCACTCGGAACGGGAGAGGATGGCCCGCAGGCGCTCGCCGAGAGCCGGACGAGGTGGCAGGCGCAACGCCCCGACGGCTACCGCTTCACCTACACGCGAAACTGCTTCTGCCCGCCCCAGTACCGCGGCCCGTTCGAGGTGACGGTGCGTGGGGGCGAGGTGGCGGCCGTGGCGTACAAAGGCGAGGGCGAGCCGACCGACCGCGCGCTGTCGGAGTACGAGACCGTGGACGACCTGTTCGCGCTCATCGCGGAGGCGTACGACCGCGACGCCGCTCGCGTGGATGTGACGTACGCCCCCGCCACGGGCCAGCCGACGAGCATCTGCGTCGATTACAACGAGCAGATGGCCGACGAGGAGGTCGGCTTCACCGTTGAGCTCGCCCGGCCGCTGGACGGCTAGGCGTGCGAGCTTTTTGCGAAGAGGCCGAGACGGGGCACCCGTCCGCCCGCGCACTCGTTCTGCCTCTTTACCCGTACGACCTTAACGCGAAAGATGATGGCGAAAAGCTGGAAGACGCGTATGCAGGGCCTGACGCTGCTGCTCCTGATCGCGGCCGTCGCTGGGGGCTGTGGGGAGCCCGAGGCCGCCCTCGACGCCCACGTGGAGGAGTTCCGGCTCGTCCGGGGCGAGGACGGCAAGCAGGTGGTCACCGGCGTGCTCGTCAACCCGAACGAGCGGGAGATCGCCAGCGCGACGATCAACGTGGACCTCTACGACCAGCCCGTCGAGCCCGGCGTTGAGCCGGTCGAGGCGATGCGGGTGGAGGTGCGCGAGATAGCCCCCGGCGAGCGGAAGCTGTTCAAGCAGACCGTGGACACCCGGTTGACCCTCAGCGGCGCGAAGGTCCGGCAGATCCTCGTCTTTTAGACGCCGTCCGGGGCTCTCATCGGCGGGGCAGGTGTAGCGTGCGTCGGATTGCGCTGCGTCGGCGTGTACTTTCCGTACCGCCGACCTATCCTGTTTCCTGTGCCCACCGCGCCCGTGTTCTCTGCCGCCCCTCGCCTGTTCGTCCTCTCGCTGCTCCTCGCGGCGCCGCTCGCTGCCCAGCCGTCCGATGCGACGCTGCTGCGCCCGGCTCACGTCTTCGACGGGGAGACGATGCACGCCGGCTGGGTGGTACTCGTGCGCGGGGAGCGGATCGAAGCGGCCGGGCCGTCCGGTGCCGTGCGCGCGCCGTCCGACGCCCGCGTGATCGAACTGCCGGGGACGACGCTGCTGCCGGGGCTCATCGAAGGACACTCGCACCTCCTGCTCCACCCGTACGATGAGACGCCCTGGACGGATCAGGTGCTCCGCGAGTCGGAAGCCTACCGGGTGGCGCGGGCGACGGTCCACGCCGCGCGCACGCTGAACGGCGGGATCACGACGGTCCGCGACCTCGGCACCGAAGGGGCCGGCTACGCCGACGTCGGGCTGAAGCGGGCGATCGAGGACGACGTGATTCCAGGGCCGCGGATGCTCGTGGTCACCCGCGCCGTCGTCGCGACGGGGAGCTACGGGCCGAAGGGGTTCGACCCGACGTGGGACGTCCCGCTCGGCGCGGAAGAGGCCGACGGCCACGACGATCTCATCCGTGTCGTCCGCGACCAGATCGGCAAAGGGGCCGACTGGGTGAAGGTCTACGCCGACTACAGCTGGGGTCCGAGCGGCGAGGCGCGGCCGACGTTCTCCGAAGAAGAGCTTCGGACCGTCGTCGAGGTGGCGGCGAGCGCGGGCGTGCCGGTGGCGGCCCACGCCTCCACGGCCGAGGGGATGCGCCGCGCCACGCTCGCCGGCGTCGAGACCATCGAGCACGGCGATGGGGGGACGCCGGAGGTGTTCGCGCTCATGGCCGAGCGCGGCGTCGCCCTCTGCCCGACGCTCGCCGCCGTGGATGCGATCTCGCAGTATCGGGGTTGGAAGAAGGGCGAGGACTCCGAGCCCGAGCGCATCCGGCGCAAACGCGAAGCCTTTCGCGAGGCGATGGCCGCCGGCGTCCCCATCTGTCACGGCAGCGATGTCGGCGTCTTCCCCCACGGTGAGGCCGCGCGCGAACTGGAACTGATGGTGGACTACGGCATGACGCCGACCGAAGCGCTGCGCACGGCTACGTCCGGGAATGCTCGTATCCTACACCTCGCCGACCGGCTGGGCAGCGTCCGTCCGGGCCTGCTCGCCGACCTCATCGCCGTCGAAGGTGACCCGACGCAGAACATTGGGGCTGTCCGGGACGTGGGTTTCGTGATGAAGGGTGGGGCCGTCGTGCGGGAGCCGTAGCCGACGCCGACGTTTCCGTTTCGTGAGAACCGGGGCGGAACCTGCGTGACGTTTGTTACGACAAAGACCAACCGGTTCATTAAAGACCACCGGTTTATTCCCGGTCCGCCATCGGGCCGATCCACCCATTCTAACCCTTATCCCCGCTCATGGAGACGTACTACAAGCCCGAAGACCTCGCCAAGTTTGGTGACATCGCCGAAGGCAGTCAGCCCCTCGCCGACGCCTTTTTCAGCTACTACGGCAAGGTGTTCGAGGACGGCGCACTCTCGGCACGCGAGAAGGCGCTCATCGCCCTCGCCGTCGCCCACACCGTCCAGTGCCCGTACTGCATCGACGCGTACACGTCCGAGTCGCTGGAGAAGGGGGCGGACCTGGAGCAGATGACCGAGGCCGTCCACGTCGCTGTGGCGATTCGCGGCGGGGCCTCGCTCGTGCACGGCGTGCAGATGCTGGAGCACGCGAAAGCCAAGATGATGTGAGGCGTACGCTTCACGTTCGAACTCCACGCCTGAGCACCGATCGGGCACCGATTGGTCTGGCTACACGCACTCTTCCGCTTGATCTTCCGTAGCCTTCGCTTCACCCTCGCCCCGACTCCATGAGTTCTGCCGACACCGGCTTTATTGACCTCAAGGTTCTCAGCCGCGAACTGCTGCTGGACTCGCCCGAGACCGGCCCGAAGCGGACGACGAGCCTCCACGCCCGACGGACGCCCCTCGCCGATCCCGCCGAGCAGTTCCGGGCGCTCCACGCCGTCGAACTCACCGGCGGCCCCACCGGCACCGGCGACTTCGACGCGGACCTCGCGGCGAGCGGCTGGCCTACGCTCACGCCCGCGGCGCTGGAGATCTTCCAGATCAACATCGGCAAGCTCTGCAACATGACGTGTCGGCACTGCCACGTCGATTCCGGTCCCGACCGGACCGACGAGAACATGGACCGTGCGACGGTTGAGGCGTGCCTGCGGGCCATCGACGTGAGTGGGGCGCACACCGTGGACCTCACCGGCGGCGCGCCCGAACTCAACCCGCACTTCGAGTACCTCGTCGAGGCGTGCGTGGCGCGCGGGCTCCACGTCATCGACCGGTGCAACCTCACGATCCTGCTCGTCCGCCGCTACCGGCACCTCCCGGCGTGGATGGCCGAGCGCGGCGTCGAGGTGGCGTGCTCGCTCCCGCATTACCGCAAGCTCGGCACCGACGCGCAGCGCGGCGACGGGACCTACGACAAGTCCATCGAGGCGCTCCGTCGGCTGAACGAGGTCGGCTACGGGCAGGGCGACCCGGACCGCGTGCTCACGCTCGTCACGAACCCCGTCGGCGCGTTCCTCGCGGGCAGCCAGGGCTCGCTCGAAGCGGAGTGGAAGGCAGCGCTGGCGAAGAACCACGGCGTCACGTTCGACCGGCTCTTCGCGCTCAACAACATGCCGATGTCGCGCTACCTCGAATGGCTGCTGGAGAAGGGGATGACGGAGGCGTACATGGAGCGCCTCGTCAACGCTTTCAACCCGGCGGCCGTCGGCGGGCTGATGTGCCGGAACACGATCTCGGTGAGCTGGGACGGCCGCCTCTTCGACTGCGACTTCAACCAGCAGCTCGAAATGGAGGCCGAACTGCCCGGCGGTGCTCGCCCGCACGTGGAGGACTTCGACCTCGCGACGTGGCAGGCGCGGCAGGTCGTCACGGCCCGCCACTGCTACGGCTGCACGGCCGGTGCCGGCTCGTCCTGCGGTGGCGCGACAACGTGAGAGAAAGGGTAAGGGGTAAAGGGTAAAAGAGGCTTCTGCGGCCGGGCCAACAGACTTCACCCTTTACCCTTTTCACGTTGCCCTTTCAGAAACTGTTTGGGGAAACGGCTCCGGGCTGCGCGAGGCCGCTGAACCCGCTCGCGGCGTTGCGTTCGTCGCCCGATGCTATGGCATCGAGCTCCTCACGCGCCTGGCGAATCGGCTCC
>JBBSMX010000122.1:0-12653 GCA_038232935.1 Rhodothermales bacterium
GCCCAGCCCAGGCCGCGAGTCGAGACCTCGACCGGTTGTTCAGCGCGGCCTATGAGGAGTTGCGGCGTCTCGCGGCCACGGTGAAACGCGGGGCCTCGAGCGAGACGCTCAATCCGACAGCGCTCGTCAACGAGGCGTACCTCGAGCTCGCGGCCTCGCAGCAGTTGGCTCCGGCGTCGCGACTGCATTTCAAGCGGATCGCGGCCCGCGCCATGCGGCAGGTGCTGATCGAGGCCGCACGGCGGCGCAACGCGCTGAAGCGCGGCGGAGACTACACCTTCGTCACCTTCGACGAGGCGCTCGACGGGACCGCGACGAGTTCCGACGACCTGCTCACCCTCGACACCGCGCTAGAGGAACTCGCCCGGATGCACCCTCGCCAGGCCGACATGGTCGAACTCCGGTTCTTCGGAGGGTTCGACCTCGCCGAGACGGCCGAGTTGCTGGGGGTCTCCGAGTCCACCGTCGCGCGGGATTGGCGCGCGGCGAAGGCATGGCTCGCCCTCGTCCTGCGCGAGGCGGTTCGCGGCGACGTAGCCGTTGCCCGGCATCTCGGCGAAGGCGACGGCCTCCTCCTCCACGATCCACGGCGCAGCCGTCCCGGCGTAGCCGCCCTCAGCCAGCATGACGAACCCGGCCTGCGCCATCCCCTCCTCCATCGCTGTGCTCCTGGCGGTGTTCACCGTCTCTTTGGCGGTGTTGCTCACCCCTTTCTTCACCTTGTCCCATAAGGACTGCGCTTCGGAGGAGGGCGCGAAGAGCGCGGCTCCGAGGAGGACGGCGAGCAGAATGAATACTTGTTGGCGGATAGTCATGATGACCTCTCTGGGTTGGTGAGATGCTTGCACGAGTGATTTCCAGCTACCCCACCCCGTTCACCCGCTCGGGGTGGGGCACGAGATATCGCTTCGCCCCGAGCGCAATCGCCCACACGGCGGCGAGCTGAACGAGAAGCAGCGGCCAGTGGAGGCGTGCTTCCAGGCCTAAATCGGTGCCCACGGCCCCCATCGCGCGGGCCCACTCGGGGCCGGTCAGGACGAAGGCGTACTCCGTTCCGCCCAGGCTCGTGAACGGTGGGAACAGCGCCATCGCGACCGTTAGCACAGCGGCGACGTAGACGACGAACGAGGCAGGCTTCGCGGCGGGAGCGCTCGGGGTGTGCGGCATGGCAGGCAGCAGGCTCGGGATTCTGGCCCGGAATCCCCCGTCGCGCGCGCAGTGCGGATACGAGGGCTATCTATCTGCATTGCGCAGACATGCCGCCCAAACTGTCACGGCCCTGCAAATAAAATGGACCTTCCCCCGATCCCTGCGAAAGCGCCGGATCGGCCGCGCGCCGCAGAGGAAGCGGGCGAAGGCTCCGGCGCGTGCCGTAGCTTCACCCACCTCATCCCTACCTATCCTCATGCGCCTGCTCCCCATCGTCCTGCTCGCCTGCGCCGCCGTGCCCGTTTGGGCGCAGTCCGCGATGGAGGCGCCGCCCGCGTGGGCGCACCACGCCGTCTGGTACCAGATCTTCCCCGAGCGCTTCCGCAATGGCGACGCCTCCAACGACCCGACGGTGGCTAGTATGCAGGGCGCGTGGCCGCACGTCGCACCGGAGCGGCTGGAGGCGGCGGGCTGGCAGCCGACGCCGTGGACGCACGACTGGTACGAGCAAGAGGGTTGGGCGAAGGCGCTCGGCGAGGACTTCTACACGACCGTTCAGCTCCGCCGCTACGGCGGCGACCTGCAAGGGGTGATCGACGCGCTGCCGTACCTCGACTCGCTCGGCGTGACGGCGCTCTACCTCAACCCGGTCAACGACGCGCCGAGCCTGCACAAGTACGACGCCCGCGCCTACCGCCACGTGGACGTTCACTTCGGCCCCGACCCGGACGGCGACCGCGCGACCATCGCCGCCGAGGACCCGGCCGACCCCGCCACATGGCGCTTCACCGCGGCCGACTCCCTCCTGCTCCGGCTCATCGACGAAGTCCACATGCGCGGGATGCGGATCGTCCTCGACTATTCGTGGAACCACACCGGCGTCACGTTCTGGGCGTGGCAGGACGTGCTCGCCCACGGCCGCGCCTCCCGCTTCGCCGACTGGTACGAGATCGAGCGCTTCGACGACCCGGCGACGCCGGACACGAACGAGTTCGCCTATCGCGGCTGGGCCGGCGTGGCCGAGCTGCCGGAGCTGAAGAAGGTGGACAAGACCGGCGATCCGGCCGAGGGCATCCCCTTCGACGGCGACCTCCACCCCGAGGTCAAAGCGCACGTCTTCGCCGTCACCCGCCGCTGGCTCGACCCGAACGGCGACGGCGACCCGTCGGACGGCATTGACGGGGTCCGGCTCGACGTGGCCGAGATGGTTCCGCTCGGGTTCTGGCGCGACTACCGCCGCTTCGTCAAAGGCATCAACCCCGAGGCGCTCCTCGTGGGGGAGATTTGGTGGCAGCGGTGGCCGGACGTGATGATGGACCCGCGCCCCTACCTCGGCGACGTGTTCGACAGCGTGATGAACTACCGCTGGTTCATGCCCACGCGGAGCCTCGTGACGGGCCACGACTCGATGACACCCTCCCGCTACGCCGCCCACCTCGACTCGCTCACCGCCGGGATCGACGCAGCGCACCGCGAGGCGCTGATGAACGTCGCCGCCACCCACGACACGCCCCGCCTCACCACTTCGCTGTTCAACGGTGACAAGCGGTACAAGTACCGCGCGACCCCGCGCGACGAACCGGACTACCGCATCGCCGCACCGGACGACCGAACGCGCCGGGCACAGCGGCTCCTCCTCGCCCTCCAGTTCACCCTGCCCGGTGCGCCCCACGTGTTTTACGGCGATGAGGTCGGGATGTGGGGCGCGGACGACCCCGACATGCGCAAGCCGATGGTGTGGACGGACCTCGACTACGCGCCCGAGCAGGCCGATCCGTTCGGCCGGCCCCGGCCCGTCGATTCCGTCGCGGTGGATGCGAACCTGCTCGGGTTCTACCGCGACCTCGTCGGTCTCCGCCGACAGTACGACGCCCTCTTCGCTACGGGCGACTTTAGGTGGACCGTGACGGACGACGCGCGCGGCCTGCTCGGTTTCCGCCGCACCCTCGGCGACGAGGCGGCACTGACGATCCTCAACCTCTCGACCAGACCGCAGGTGCTGGAGATCGAGCCGGGTTACGTCCTCGTCCTCGGCGTGGGCGTCGGCTTTCAGGCAGGCAATAGCCTCCGCCTCGGTCCGCGCAGCGCCACCGTGCTGATACGCTGAGGCTCCGCCGGTGTAACTTGGTCCGGGCGGGCTGGTGCCCGCCGCGTTGAACCTCCGCCTCCCACTTCTGCCTCGCATGCCCCTCGCCCGTCTGCTGCTCGTCCTGCTGTACCTCGTCGCCACGCCGTCCCTGGCGCAGCAGGCCGAACCGTCGGCCGTGCCGGCACCGGAAGAAGGGGTGCAGGAGGAGATGGCGCGCGGCGTCGTGTGGCGGCAGCCGGACGAGTTGAATGCGGCGCTGCGCGATCTGCAGGCCATGCGCGATGCCGGCGTCACGGCGGTCCGGACGGACCTCGTCACGCGCGCACCCATCCTGCGCACGGCCGACATCTTCGGGCTCGACCTCTACCAGGACCTCCCCATCGCGGACCTGCCCGCCGGGCGGCTGGCCGACACCCTCGCCTTCGCCCAACGCGAGCTGCGGACGGCGCTGACGCTGGCGCAGCAGCACCCCTCGGCCCGAGCCTTCGGCCTCGCCCGCTTCGCCGACACCAGCACCCCGACGGCGTGCGCGTACTTCCGAATCCTCACGGACCTCGTCCGGTCGGAGGGACCGCCGGGGACGCAGACCTACTACGTCTCCCGCTTCGTAGAGGACGACGTTTGCGCCGAGACGGTCGACCTCGTGCTGCTCGATGCACGCGAGCGCGACCCGATGCGGCTCGTCGAGCGCTGGCGCGCCGCGCACGGGACGCCCGTGGGCCTCGGGTATTTCGGGACATCGGTGGACGACGAGGTGGGCGGGGGCTACCGGACGCCGCGCTCGCGTGCCGCGCAGGCCCGCACGCTCGAAAACGGGCTGGGCGCGCTCTTCTCCATGCCGCCGCCCGCCGCCGTCTTCGTCTACCGGTGGCGGGACGGGGTCGAGGCCCCGTTCGGCCTTCTCGCGAGCGACGGCACCGCGCGCCCGGCCTTCGACGTGCTGCGCGGGTTCTACACGGGTCGGCAGCGCGTCTTCGCCTTCGACGCCGGGGCAGAGCCGGTCGCCCGCGAGGGGGCCTCGACGTTCGTGCTAATCGGGTGGGCGCTGGCGATCCTGCTGGCACTGCTGCTGTGGATGGCACCGCGCTTCCGGCAGATCGCCCCGCGCTACTTCACCCGCCACGCGTTCTACCGCGAGTCGCTCCAGCGAGGGCGCGCCGTGGAGGACTGGGCGAACTTCGGCCTGATGGTGGCCGTCGTTCTCAGCGCTGGGCTCATCGGGGCCGTCGCGCTCGAAGCGGCGGCGCAGACGGTCGTCGTGGAGGCCGCGATGAGCGGGATGCGGCCGGAGGCGCAGGCGCGGGTGCTGGGCGTGCTCGGCGCGCCGTGGGCGACGATCCTACTCGTGGGCGCGGTGTACGCCGTGTGGCTCGGGCTCAACATGCTGTGGCTGCTCGTGCTCACGGGACGGCGCCACCGGATCCGCCCGTCCCAGGCCCTCACGCTCGTGGTCTGGAGCCGGTGGCAGGTGCTGGCGCTGATGGTGGGCGCGGTGCTCCTCGCGGCGCAGTCGGAGGCGACGCTCCGGTGGGTTCCGGGGCTACTGTCGCTGTGGGTCCTCGCCGAGTTCGCGTCGAGCGTGCGGGTGCTCTACGACTTCGGCCGGGTGACGCGGGTGTCGATGCCGCGTGCCCTCGTGCTCGGACTGGGCGTGCCGCTCGGACTGACCGCCATCTTCGGCGTCGTAGCGCTCCTGTCGGTACAGCCGGAGCTGACGTTTCTGTGGCACCTCGCCACGAAGCAGTAGCACCGCCTCGAACCATAGGACGGGTGATAGCGAGCCGTAAAACGTGATGCGTAAAACGTAAGGGTGCCGTAGCGAAGGCGACACCACTGAGCACGCCTCAGACGCCGAGGTGTTCATCGTGAGCACGGACGGTGGTGCGGGCCGCAGAACCAACGGCTGCCGTGCACTGAGATCGGCGCCCTCACGTTTTACGTCCTTTACGCTTTAACCATCCCTCTTAGCCGCCGCGCGGGAGCTGGAGGTCGCTCGCATCCACGGTGAACTCCCACAGCAGCTTCCCGTCCGTGTCGTAGGTCCGCATGATGAGGGTGCGGTCCGTGCGCGGCCCCTGGAACGTGAGCGTCCCGAAGTTGCGCTGCCCGTAGACGAGCGTGTTCGGCACGCGGGCCGGGTTGTCCATTTCGCGCGAGGGCGTGGCAGCCCCGGCCGTCAGCGGCGAGCTCGTGAAGTCGTAGAGGGGGTAGAACCCCTCCGGCTGGATCCTGATGACCTCGGTGTGGTGCCGGTCGCCGGAGAGGAAGACGACGCCCTCGATCCGGCGCTCCACGATCCCGGCGATCAGCCGCTCACGCTCCTCCGGGGCGATATTCGCGTACGTCTCGTAGAGCGCGATCGGGTTCAACACCTGTCCGCCGAGCGCGACGATCTTGAACGGTGCGTCGGACGCGGTGAGCGCCTCGAGCAACCATTCGAGTTGGGCATCGCCGAGCATCTCCCGCTCCTGCCCCCTCGGCGTGCGGTTCGGCGTCCGGTAGTAGCGGTCGTCGAGGAGGAAGAACTCCACGTCCGCCCACTCAAAGTGGGTGAACACGCCGGGGACGCCGGGCAGCCCGTACGTGAGGTTCGCCCAGTAGTCCTCGAAGACGTCGAGCGCCGCGCCTTTGAGGACGAACGAGCGGTCCGAGTCGTTCGGGCCGTAGTCGTGGTCGTCCCACGTGGCGTAGTTGTTGGTGGCGGCGAGGAGCGGCTGCATCACCGGGAGGCGGCGCGTGTGGCGGTAGCGGGTGCGGATGCCCTGCTCGCTCCACCAGTCCACCTCGCGGAGGTACGTGTTGTCCCCGAGCCAGAGCATGAGGTCCGGGCGCTGGGCGCGGATGGTCTCGAAGATGCGGTAGTCGCCGCCGTACGGGGTGCCGGGCCGGTCGTACGCCGGGTCGTTGACGTAGGCGCACGAGCCGATCGCGGCGGTGAAGTCCGGCGGGTCGGTGCGCCACTGCCAGAGCGGCTGCGTCCGGAACTGCGTCGGATACGGTCGCTCCGCCACGACCCCGTCAATCAGCACATCGTAGCGATAGCGGGTGCCGGGCTCTAGCTCGGCGATGTGAAACTCGGCGATGTGATCGCCCTCGGCCGTCGTCTCCACGACCGGCGTCAGGCCCGGCGACACGGCGGGTCTCATCGTGCCGTTCGTCACCGTCTCGATGGGGGCGTAGCGGATCTGCACGCTGGCCGGACGGGTCGTCTGCGTCCACACGGCCACCTCGCGGTGCGTGGCGTATCCGAGCATCGGGCCGGCCTGCAGCGCCTCGGCAGTGCTCGATACCGCGGCGCTGTCGGACGGGGTCGCCGTCCCGGGAACGGACTCGGCGGCCGGGTTGGTCGGCTGAAGTACGGCACAGCCGGCGAGGAGGACGAAGAGGAACGGGAAGCGGCGAAGCATGCGTACGGGCGTCGGGGTCGTCAGCGAGGGATCATGTGGACGAAGGGGTATCGCACGTGCACGCCCTCTACGCAAGCGGTGGCGTCAAAAAGCAGAGCAGGCATCCCCGTACGACACGGAGCGCGCGCCCTGCCGGAGCCGAGCGCGCGCATGCAATCTCCATGGGCAGCGCCTAGCTACTCCTCGTCCTCATTGGCGACGCGGATGTCCCACGCGAGCATCTGCTCGATGTCGGCGTAGTCCTCCTCGTCCTCACCGTCGAGCAGGAACGAGTAGTCGCCGAGGTCGGCGCGCTGGCTGGCCCGGATGCGCGTCCACTTCGTCCCCTCGTTGTCCACGAACGCGTCGGGGTAGGGGCTCGCGATCCGGTGCGAGGGGTGGTAGTTGCGGTAGGTCTTCTCGGCCTCGTAGAGCGCGGCGCGGCGGGCACCGGGCCGGGTCGTGCTCCGGCCCGTAACCCGGAAGGGCGCAATGTTGATGATGGCCTGCACCTCGTTCTCGTCTTCGAGTTCGACGTACTCGGGCCGCATCACCTTGAAGTCGTCGGGGTGCGGGTAGGCACTGCGTTCGGAGTCGTACATAGTCTCGTGTCCAGCGTTTTTCTAGTCCTGCGTTGCAGAAAGGGCAGAGCTTCGTAAACTACTACCGGGCCGGCGGCCCCTCTCGCCAAAACCGCTCGAAGTTTCTTCGTCCGGAGAAGGGCAGGGGAACGCGTACCGGCTGCCCGTGGGCGAAAGCGTCCGCTGGATTATTTTGCCCGCACTTTCTCTCTCTAACCGCACCCTGTCGACGCCATGGACCTGCTAGCCCTAGCGACGCCTCTCGCCTACGAAACCAACGACGACCTCTTGGACGACGATGACCTCGAAGACGACCTCGCCCTTGAAGACGACGATGACGACCTCTTGGACGACGATGACCTCGATGAGGACTTCGACGACCTCGATGAGGACGACCTCGACGACGACGACGACGACTTCGACGACGACGATTTTTAGTCGCTGAAGTCGCCGGCCAACGTACCACCGGCAGGGGAAGCTTCCTGCTTCCCCTGCCTCTTTTTGCTTACTTGAGCCCAGTTCCGCGTGGCAACGGGTGCGCTGGACGAGCGCGCCGCGACCCACCCCGAGGGTATCCTCTGCACTGCGCGGGTCTCCGACGTGCCTTCCCCGCCTCTCCTGAGGCGCTCACGCCCGACTCTGACCTCCGCTCCCTCCTCGCTCGTTCGCTCTCCCCGCGCGCCCTGCTCCGCTCCGAGCAGAACTCCGACTGGCGCATCACCGGGCGCTGGATGCTCTACTCCGTCGTGGTCGGTGTGGCGGGCGCGCTCGGGGCCATCGTCGGGTTCGTGCGGCAGGGACAGGTCATCGGCGAGTACTACCGCGTCTACCTCAAGCGGCAGCAGGAGACCGTGTGAGCACAGCTGCGTGACGCAGGCCTCTATCCCAACCCTGGGGGCACCCGGTCGCTTGGCAGCACACGGGGCGTCCGTTATGCGTGCCTCCTGTATGCCGTTATTGGTTCAGCCCGGAGACGCGCGACTATCCACACGGCGGTGATAGATGTCCACTTCTCTGAATAACGGATATCCAACCTGCTCCTGCAGGTCCGTTTAGGGCTTCCTCCTCATTAGCGTGCTGTGGACAAGTCGGCACGAGTGCGGCGCGGGCCGTGTCGATATCGTGTGGGCAACTTGACTTGCGAAGCGCCCCCGCTTCCGATTACTTACGGGGTACGCTCGGGCTCTCCCGCCCTACTCCTTTTCACCCTCCCAACCGCCACTCGATGTCCAAGAAGAACACGCCCCCAAAGTCGCCCCCTCACCCCCTCACCCGCGGTCTCGTGATAGACCGCACCTTCTCTCGCGCGGGTGCTACCCCCTTCGATAGCGTCGAGTGGGGTACGCGCGACGCCGCGATCAAGAACCACACGGGCGCGTTCATCTTCGAGCAGAAGGACGTCGAGTTCCCCGAGAGCTGGAGCCAACTCGCCACGAACGTCGTCGCCTCGAAGTATTTCTACGGTGACCTCGCCTCGGGCAACGGCTCGCCGCAGGACGGGCAGCGCGAGCACTCGCTCCGCCAGCTCATCCACCGCGTCACGCGGACGATCACGGACTGGGGCCAGGACCAGCATTACTTCGCGAGTGACGCCGACGCCGACGCGTTCTACGACGAGCTGACGTGGCTCTGCGTGAACCAGTACGGCGCCTTCAACAGCCCCGTCTGGTTCAACGTCGGGCTCCACCACGAGTACGGCGTCCGCGACTCCGGCGGCAAGACGATCTACGGCTGGGACCCCGCGACGGACACGATCCAATCGGTCGACCCGTACGAGCGGCCACAGGCGAGCGCCTGCTTCATCATCGCCGTCAACGACTCGGTGGACGACATCTGGAAGCTGATGGAGGAGAGCGCCCGGCTGTTCAAGTTCGGCTCCGGCGTGGGGGCGGACTGGTCGAAGCTCCGCTCCTCGAAGGAGAAGCTCTCCGGCGGCGGCCAGCCCTCCGGGCCCGTCTCGTTCATGAAGGTACAGGACGCCACCGGCGGTACGATCAAGAGCGGCGGGAAGACGCGCCGCGCGGCGATCATGCAGACGCTGAAGTCGTGGCACCCCGACATCATGGAGTTCGTCACCGCCAAGATGACGGAGGAGAAGAAGGCGTGGGCGCTCATCGAGGAGGGCTACGACGGGTCCTTCAACGGACCGGCCTACGGCAGCGTCGCCTTTCAGAACGTGAACCAGAGCGTCCGTGTGGATGACGCGCTCATGCAGGCCGTCGAGAACGACGGACTCTACGACCTCCGCGCGGTCACTACGAACGAGGTCGTGGAGCAGGTGCCTGCCCGGCAGATCCTCGACGGCATCGCCGAGGGCACCCACCTCTGCGGCGACCCCGGCTTGCAGTACGAGGACACGATCCAGAAATGGCACACGTGCCCGAACACGGCGCCCATCAACAGCAGCAACCCGTGTGTGACCGGCGACACGCTCGTCGCCACCGACGACGGGCTGCGGCGGATCGACTCGATGCTGAACGAGACGCCCCGCGTCGTTGGCCTCGACGGGAAGCTCCACCGCACGACGCGGGTGATCGAGACGGGGACGAAGCCGGTCTACCGTTTCCGCACACGCTCGGGCTATGAGATCAAGCTGACGGCCGACCACCGCGTCTGGACCGAGAACCGGGGCGACGTCCCGGCCGCCGAACTGATGAGGGGCGACGTGGTCCGTCTCGTGCCGGGCCGGTTCGGCACCGAAGCCCTCAACGCGGAGCGCGCCGAGTACGTCGGCCTCATGGTCGGCGACGGGTGTGTTTCGGGCGGCATCGCCACGCTGGCGGTGAACAAAGCGCTGGAGTGGGCCGTTGCGGAGAAAGCCGCCTCGGTCGTCAACGGGTTCGAGCGGACGACGCACCACGCGGGGGTTGCTGTGACGGAGCGTACTACGAGCGCGGCCGTCGCCACCGCCGCCGGGACCGTCACCGACTTCCTCCGACAGTATGCCGTGCTCGACGCCGGGAGCGGCGGCAAGCGCCTCACTGACCGCGCCCTCTGCCTCGACCAAGACGCGACGGCCGCTCTCCTCCGCGGCCTCTTCACCGCAGACGGGACCGTCGTGGACAGCGGCGAGAAGAGCCAGTACGTCGGGCTCGACTCGACGAGCGAGGCGTTGCTCCGGCAGGTGCAGACGCTCCTCCTCTCGTTCGGGATCAAGAGCAAGCTCTACCGCAACCGCCGCCTCACCGACCGGGCGCTCCTGCCCGACGGGCAAGGCGGGCTCAAGGAATACGACGTCGAGCAGATGCACAGTCTGCGGATCACGCGGTCCAGCCGGATGCTCTTCCAGCGGGAGATCGGCTTCATGGCCGAGAGCGCGAAGGCCGAGGCGCTCCGCGCCCTCAACGCCCGCGTCCGCACCTACCGCGACCTCCTCACCGACGAAGTCGCCAGCCTGACGCTCCTCGGTGAAGAGCCAGTCTACGACCTCACGGAGCCGGTGACGGACCACTTCGTCGCCAATGGCGTGGCCGTCCACAACTGCTCCGAGTACATGTTTTTGGACAACAGCGCGTGCAACCTCGCCAGCCTGAACCTCCGCAAATTCCAGCGGCCGGACGGCACGTTCGACGTGGACCGCTTCCGCGCCGCGGCGCGCATCTTTCTCACGGCGCAGGAGATCCTCGTCGATAACGCGGGCTACCCGTCGGCGTCGATTGCGCGGAACTCGCACGACTACCGCCCGCTCGGGCTCGGCTTCGCGAATGTCGGCGCGCTGCTGATGGCGATGGGGCTGCCGTACGACTCCGACGAGGGCCGTGCCGTCGCCGCCGCCATCATGGCGATGGAGCACTGCGAGGGCTACGCCCGCTCCGCCGAGATCGCCGCGAACGAGCGGATCGGCCCGTTCAACGGGTTCGAGCAGAACCGCGAGCCGTTCCTGAAGGTCATGCGGATGCACCGCGACGCCGTCGCCGAGATCCACCCGTCGTGCCCGGACTACCTCCGCGCCGCCGCCCAGGAATCGGCCGACCGGATGGTCGCGCTCGGCGAGCAGCACGGCTACCGGAACGCGCAGGCGACGGTCCTCGCGCCGACGGGCACCATCGGGTTCATGATGGACTGCGACACGACGGGGATCGAGCCCGACATCGCGCTCGTGAAGTACAAGCTGCTCGCGGGCAAGGGCGACGGGCTGCTGAAGATCGTCAACCAGACCGTGCCCGAAGCCCTCGCCCACCTCGGCTACACCGACGCCGAGAAGCAGGCCATCCTCGACTACATCGACGAGCACGACACGATCGAGGGCGCGCCCGCGCTGAAGGACGAGCACCTGCCCGTCTTCGACTGCGCGTTCAAGCCGTTCAACGGCGAGCGCTCCATCGGCCACATGGGGCACATCCAGATGATGGCGGCGTGCCAGCCGTTCATCTCCGGCGCGATCTCGAAGACCGTCAACCTCCCCGAGCACGCGACCGCTGAGGACATCGCCGACGCGTACATGCAGGGATGGAAACTCGGCCTCAAGGCCGTCGCCATCTACCGCGAGAACTCGAAGCGGAGCCAGCCGCTCTCGACGAAGGAGGGCGGCAACACGAAGAACAAGGAGGCGGCCGTCGCCGAGCACGCAGGCGACGGCGCCGCCGAGGCGGCGATGCTCGCCGAGCCGGAGATCGTGGAGCGGGTGGTCTACAAGCCCATCCGCAAGCGGCTCCCCGACGAGCGGCCCAGCATCACACACAAGTTTTCCATCGCCGGGCACGAGGGCTACCTCCACGTCGGGCTCTACCCCGACACCCAGCTCCCCGGCGAGATCTTCATCACGATGGCGAAGCAGGGCTCGACCGTCTCGGGCATGATGGACGCCTTCGCCACGGCGATCTCGCTCGCGTTCCAGTACGGCGTGCCGCTCGAAGACCTGTGCAGCAAGTTCTCCCACATGCGGTTCGAGCCGGCCGGGTTCACGAACAACCAGAAGATCCCGATCGCGAAGTCCATCATGGACTACATCTTCCGCTACCTCTCGATCAAGTTCCTCGGCCACGGCGTGCCCGAGCCGCTAGAGGACCCGGTAAACCCTAATCAGGCCGTTGCGGCCGAGGTTGTCCGCAGCGGCCCGGCCTCCGACGAGACGCAGATGGGGATGTTCGACGAGCCGACGGGCACCGTGGACCCGCTTGTGGGGCGCACCGTCGAGGCGTTCATGCAGGTGCAGGACGGCCCCGGCGGGACTGCGGGCCAGACGGCGACCTCGACGTTCCGCAACCAGGAGGACGCCCCGGCCTGCCCCAACTGCGGCGGCATCACCATCCGCGCGGGCGCCTGCTACTCCTGCCCGAACTGTGGTGCCTCTACCGGCTGCGGTTAAGTTAACGTCAGTCGCGGGTTGATCAGATCGAGGCAATTCCTGCGTAGCAGAGGTTCAGATGCACCAGCTTCAGCAACGACACGCTCCAGAGACCTTGCCACGAACGGGCGTAGACCCGGTCGCAGAACCGATCCCACAAC
>JBBSMX010000123.1:0-12525 GCA_038232935.1 Rhodothermales bacterium
AGGCGCGTGGCTTGGTCGAGTACATTGCTGGTCATCGGGTTGGCGGGGTTGCTCTGGTGCGAGGGGAGTGGTCAACTCCACCCTACGCACGACGCAGCGACTTGCCAACCCGTTCTCTACTTCAACCCGCGACTGACGTTGAGTCAGGGAGAGGCGGAACTGGCATCAGCGAATCCGCCGGCAGCGTAACCGCGCGTTAACTTTTAGCCTCCATCCATTCATCGCCACTGCCCATGCTCCGTCTCGTCCTCGCCACCCTCGTTCTCGCCGCTCCGCTCGTGGCCGCGCAGCCCGCCGAACCCGCTCGCTACGTCCTCGCCCTCCACGGCGGCGCGGGCGTGATCGAGCGCGGCAGCATGACGCCCGAGCGCGAGGCCGCCTACCGCGCCAAGCTCGAAGAGGCCCTCCGCGCCGGCCACACCGTCCTCGCCGCCGGCGGTTCGTCCATCGATGCCATCACGGCCACGCTCCCGATCCTCGAAGACTCGCCGCTTTTCAACGCCGGCCGAGGCGCGGTCTTCACGAGCGAAGGCACCGTCGAGCTCGACGCCTCGATTATGGACGGGGCCACGCTCGAAGCCGGTGCCGTCGCGGGCGTGAAGCACGTCCGCAACCCGATCCTCCTCGCGCGGCGCGTGATGGAGGATTCGCCGCACGTGATGATGGTCGGGGACGGGGCCGAGGCCTTCGCCGAGCAGGAGGGGTTCGAGGCCGTCCCGAACGACTACTTCTACACCGACGAGCGCCGCGAAGCCCTCGACCGCGTGCAGGAACAGGAGCGCAGCACCTCCGGCGACCTCGGCCGTCCGCCCGAAGCGTGGCAGATGACCGGCACCGTCGGGGCTGTCGCCCTCGACCAGAACGGCCACCTCGCCGCCGCGACCTCCACCGGCGGGATGACCAACAAGCGGTACGGCCGCGTCGGCGACTCGCCGATCATCGGGGCCGGCACCTACGCCGACGACCGGACGTGCGCCGTCTCGGCGACGGGCCACGGGGAGTATTTCATCCGACTCGCCATCGCGCACGACATCTCGGCGCGGATGATGTACCTCGGTGCGTCCGTCACGGACGCCGCCGCCGCCGTGATCCACGAGCGGCTGACGGACCTAGGGGGCACGGGCGGCGTGATCGCGATGGACGGCGAGGGCCACGTCGCGATGCCGTTCAACACGCCGGGGATGTTTCGCGGGATGATCGACGCCGATGGCGGCGTGACCATCGAGATCTACGGCGACTGATGTACGACGTCCACGAAGCCGCCAACCACCTCGCCGCTGCCGACCCGGTGATGGGCCGGATCGTGGAGGCGGTCGGGCCGTGCCGGCTGGAGTTCGGGCGGATGGACACCCCGTTCCAGTCGCTCCTCCGCTCGATCATCTACCAGCAGCTCTCGGGCAAGGCCGCCGCGACGATCCACCGCCGCCTCCTCGACCTCTTTCCCGGTGAGCACCCGGACCCCGACGAGATCCTCGATACGCCCGATGAGGCGCTCCGCTCGGCCGGCCTCTCCCGCGCCAAGACCGCCGCCGCCAAAGACCTCGCCCGCCGCACGCTCGACGGCACCGTGCCGCCGCGCGACGACCTGCTGGCGATGGACGACGAAGAGATCGTGGACCGGCTCACGCTCGTGCGTGGCGTGGGGCCGTGGACGGTCGAGATGCTGCTGATATTCCAACTCGGCCGGCCGGACGTGCTGGCGACGACGGACCTCGGCGTGCGCAACGGCTTCCGCCGGGCGTACGGGCTGGAGGCGCTGCCGACGCCGAAAGAGCTGCGGGCGTTCGGCGAGCGGTGGGCGCCGTACCGGAGTGTCGCGTGTTGGTACCTCTGGCGCGCCGCCGACCTCGTGGAGTGGACCGTGCCGGTGCCCGGCACCCGGTCGGTGCGGTGATGGATCGGCGCAGCAGCGAGTGGGAGAAAACCGCCGGGGGTTGCGCGAGCGAGGTTTCGGTGTCTATAGTCTCTCTCTCACGAAACCTCGGATGATCGATGGACGGCAGATGGATGCGCGGAGCGCTGCTCGCGAGCCTGCTGTGGGGGGCTGCGCCGGCCGCCTCCGCACAGGCGATAGACACCCTCTTCACGTGGCAGACCTACGATAAAGAAGGCGTCACCCGTGTGCGCGTCTTCGCCTCCGATGACGAGGACCGCCCGATCACCGCCGTCGTGGACGAGCTCGCCGAGAACCACGCGGGGGCCGTCACGGACGACGTGCGCTACTTCGTGGACACGTTCGGGCGGCAGTTCGGGTACGACCCGACGGAGGTCACGTTCGTCTTCCGCTTCACCGGCGAGAGCTTCCACGCGGAGGCGGACTCGGACAAGCTCCTCCTGCTTCGCGCGACGTTCACCCGCACCAAAGCCGGCAACATCGGGTCGCCGTCGTGGCGGCTCCTCACCCGCGACGAACTGGCCGAGCTGACCGACCGAGCGCTCTATTAGATTTCGAAATCCGTCTTGCTGCACGTCCTGCGTCTGCTTTCCTCACTCGCCAAAATGGATCATTTCGCTTGCCGCGCCGTGTAACCGGCTCGCATTTCTGTCGGAACAAAGGACGCTGAGGATTTCGCATGGCAGGCATCTCCACGTTGAACGACGAGACCCGGGAGCTGGAGCTGGACAAGCTCTCCGAAGGCGTCTCCATCTCCAAACAGACCCTCGTCCGCTGGGCCGACCGCGGCCTCATCGACGCCGAGCTCGACTGGGCCATCTCGGACGACAACGAGGAGCTCCGCCTCATCCGCATCACCCCGCGCTCGCTCGAATTCCTCGAAGGGTTCGCCGACGAATACCGCGACGACACCGTGAGTCGGACCGAGGCCCGCCGCATCCTCAAGATGATCGACCGCAGCCAGGTGCAGAAGCTGCTCCGCCAGGGCGACCTCAAATCCCGTAAAGTCGATGACGAGACGCGCGTGGTGATCGGCAGCGTCGAGGACTACCTGATGGGGCTGGAGAGCGACGACGAGGAAGAAGCGTAGGGGGGCTCGACGCTGTTACTTGCGTTCCAGTCGCGTCGGCTTGCAGAGGAGCGGCTACCCTGCCGTATACTCCCGCCTCTTTCCCATCCCTGTCCTTCGCTATGTCCCCTCGCTTTAACCCCCGCCGGCCGGCAGCCGCGCTGATTTGCGTGCTCGCGTTCTGCCTCTTCGCCGGCTGCGACACCACAGACCCTGTCCCTCCGGTGCAGCCTGAGGAGGTTGCGGGTACCTATACGTTCACCGAGTTCCGCTTCAACCCGCAGCCCGAGTTCGTGCCCGACGCCGTCGTGCTGGACACGCTCAATCAAGAGAGGACGAGTGTTGAGCTGCTCGACAGCGGCCAGTTCCAGTTCCGCTACCGCCTGCTGGGCGGGCTGGACAACATCGTCAACGGTACGTTCACTGTAAACCGCGACCGGCTGACGCTCACGTTCGAGGCGGGCAACGAGGCGCGGCTTCAAAGGCTCCTGCTGGAACCCACCCTACGGTTCGACCGCGCGGATTCCGAGACGCTCACGCTGAGCACGACGAAGCGGGTGGACCTCGAAGCGTACTCGGAGGAGTACCGCAACACGGGGCTAGACCTGTCGGACGTGCCGGGCTTGCTGGAAGTCGAACTGCGGCGCGTGGGCCGCTGACGTGGAGGTGGCGCTCCGGAACACAACGCCGTGGAGCGTGCGGCGGCGCGGGCTGGTTCGGCTGGCGCGCCCGCTGAACGTGGTGATGTTCTTCGCGGGCATCGCGCTCGGCGGGCTGCTCGCGGCCGGCTCGGGCGCTTTTGTCGGGAGCAACGGGCGCGCGCTCGCCCTTGCGATGGGGAGTGCGGCCCTCATCGGGGCCGGGGCGAACGCGATCAACGACGTGTTCGACCTGGAGACCGACCGGGTGAACCGGCCGGGTCGGCCCTTGCCCTCGGGCGTGCTGACGGTCGCGGCCGCACGGGCGCTGTGGGTAGGGTGCTCGGCGCTCGGGATCGGGCTGAGCGCGTACCTGTCGGCGGTGCACCTCGGGATCGCGGTGGGTGCCACGCTGCTGCTCTATGGCTACAGCGCATGGCTGAAGCGGGCGCCGCTCGTGGGCAACCTCACCGTCGCGGCAGTGCTCGCCTTGGTGATCCTCTACGGCGGTCTCGCCGTCGCGCCCGCCGGAGAACAGACGGGCTGGGCCGTACCCCTCCTCGGCGCTGCGTTCGCCTTCGGCTCGACGCTCGCGCGCGAGGTGGCGAAGGACATCGAAGACGCCATGGGGGATGCGGTGCAGGGCGCGCGGACGCTGCCCCTCGTCGCCGGTCGGCGCGTAACGGTGTGGGTGGCCGTCGCCGCTGTGGGCGCGACGCTCGCGGCGCTTCCGCTCGCACTCCCGGCCGGGCTGGGGGCGGACTTCTTCGCGCTCGTGCTCCCGGCGGCCGGGTTGCTGCTGGCGGCGGCGTGGGCGTTGCTCGGAGCCTCCGACGCGGCCCTCGCACGTCGGGCGGGCACAGCTAGTGCGCTCCTCAAAACCGCGATGATCGCGGGCATCCTCGCCCTCGCTGCCGCGCGACTAATGGGCTGAGCGTGGTATGTTGGGGCTCGGTGCGGCGCACCATCCATGAACATCGAGCCGCCGCGCCGGCTTTTTGCATTCTTTCACCCCCCTGCTGCCCCGGTCCCGTGACTTCGCGCGCGAAGGCGGCGGCTTACAGCACGGATGCCCCATCCAGCGGGGCGAGCCTACCCTCATGCACGCTTTCGATTCGGATGCCGTCCTCCAAGCGCAGGCAGGCGACGACGAGGCCCGCGAGCGACTGCTCCACGCCCTCGCGCCCATCCTGCGCCGGTTTTTCCTCAGCCGTATCGGTGGGCGGCCCGACGTTGACGACCTCATCCAGAACACGCTGCTCCGTGTCCACACCGGCCTCGAAGCGCTCCAGAATCCCGCCCGCCTCAAGGCGTTCGCCATGAAAGCTGCCGTGTTCGAGCTACACGATTTCTACCGTGGCCGCTACAGCGGGCGCGAGTACCTCTACGACCCGGACCGCCCGCCAGCCGATCCCGGCGGCACCGAGTCGGCCGGCCTGCGCGTGGACCTGGAACGGGCGCTCGAAGCGCTTACGCCGAAGGCCCGCCGCATCATCGAGCTGCGCGAGATGGGCTACCCGTACAAAGACATCGCTGAGATGGTGGAGACCACCGAGGCCGCCGTGAAGATGCAGGTCAAGCGCGCGTTCGAACGGCTCCGCGCCGAGCTGCTCGCGCTCGTCCTGAGCCCGCTCTCTCTCCTGTTCAGTTGAACGACCCGCCGAAGGACCAGCACGCCATGAACCATCCCCTTTACGACCCCACCCTCTTCGAGGCGCTCGCCCCGGCCGAGCAGGAAGCCCTGCGCCGGGCTCTCGGCGACGACGCGAGCGCGGCCGACGCCCTCGCGCTCTGGGCCGCCCTCCGCGCCCGGCTCGGGGCCGATCTCCGGCACGACCTCCCGGACGTCGACCTCCTCGTGCTTTACGCCATCGGTGAGGACGATCCCGCGGCCCTCGCGCCCGAGGAAGAGGCCCGGCTGATCGCTGCGCGTCCGTCGCTGGAGCGGGCCATCGCCGCCCACCCGGCGCTCGACGATGTGATCCGCCGCGTCCGCGCCGACCATGCGGCCTTCGACGCGCTGTGGGAGGAGGAGATGCCCGCACAGTCTGCTGAGCCGCACGATGAGATGCTGCCCGTACGGCAGCGCGCCGCCGACCGCGCGCCCGAACGGCCGGCGGCGCGCCGCTGGGCGTGGCGCTCGGCGGCGGCCGTCGCTGTCGTGGCGTTCGCGGCGATCCTCGTGTTCATTCTCCAGCGCGATGCCGGCTTCGAGACCTACGAGACGGCGGCGGGCGAGACCCGAACCGTCACCCTCGACGACGGCTCGACGGTGATGCTGGCTGCGTCTTCGCGTCTGCTAGTCGAGACGGAGGACAATGGCGAACGGCGCGTCCGGCTGGCAGGCGAGGCCCTGTTCGAAGTGGTTCCGAGCGACGAGCCCTTCGTCGTCGAGACGGCGACGGCGCTGACGACGGTGTTGGGGACGACCTTCGGCGTGGAGGCGAACGAGCTGGAGACGGACGTCGTGCTGGCGAACGGGTCGGTCAAGCTGGCGACGCGGCTCGAGCCCGAGCAGTCGGTGCGGCTGGAGCCGGGGCAGCGCAGCCGCGTCGTCGGCGGACAGCCTCCCGAGCCGCCGGTGCGGGCAGACGTGGTGGAGACGCTCGCGTGGACCGGGACGTGGTACTTCCACAACGCCCCGGCCGACGAAGTGGCTGCGCGTTTCAGCACCCACTACGGCGTGCCGATCTTGCTGGACCCGTCGCTGGCGGCGGTCCGCGTCGGTGGTGCGTATTCGGCAGATCGGCCGGTCGAGGAGTCGTCGCAGGCGCTCGCGGTATCGCTCGGAGCCCGCACCGAAGGCGATGCGACGAGCGGCTTCCGGATCGTCCCGGCTGGGCGGTAGCACATTGCTTGAAGGCCCCTCACCCCTTCGACTACGCTCAGGGCAGGCCTGTCCCTCTCCCTGGAGGGGCGAGGGGACGTGATCTAAAACGGCCATGGTATTCGATGCGCGGCGCGGCAGGGAATCACGTTCTCGCCCCCTTGGGGGAGAGATGCCCGGAAGGGCAGAGAGGGGGCCGCAGCTTGCGATGATCTGTCCGCCGCTCCAGCGTGACGGGGTCGCGGGCCATAACCGCGCCGCTCGTGCGTTATCGTGAAGCTGCGGGTGCGGCCGGTGCTGCCTGCAACTCTCCGCTTAGCCTCTCGTTCACCGCCCCATGCGCCGTTCGTCTCCGCTCCTGCTGCTCTGGATCGCCGTGCTCGCGTTCGCGGTACCGGAGGCTGCGGCGCAGTCGATCCGGCTGACGGCGGAGCGGACCCCGCTGGAGGCGGTGCTCCAGCAGCTCGCGGCGCAGACCGGCATCGACGTCGTCTTCGCGCAGCGGCTCGTCGAGGGGCGGGCCGTCACGGGGCGCTACCTCGGCGACGATCCCGAGCAGGCGCTCGCGACGATCCTCCGCGACAGCGGGCTCCGCGCCGAGCGCCTCCGTCCCGGCCAGTACGTCATCGTCAGCGCGTTCCCGACGCCGGGGCTGGAGCCGGAGCCCTACTACGGGACGCTGCGCGGGACGGTCGTGGACGGGGAGACGAGCGAGGTGCTGCCGGGCGCGCACGTCGTGCTCGTCGGGCTCGGGCTCGGCACGGCCACGAACCCGGCGGGGTACTTCGCGCTGCCGGGGCTGCCGGCCGGTTCGTACCGTGTCCGCGTCTCGTACATCGGCTACCGAACGGTCGAGCGGGAGATCTCGGTCTATCCCGAGTCCGAAGAGGTGCCGCCGACCGTCCGGCTCGTGCCACAGGTCTTCGTAGGCGGCGAGGCCGTGGTGGAGGGGACCGAGGGCGAGCGGAGCGACCTCCTGCCCGTGCCCGGCAGCGATGCCGTGGACGTGCGGCAGGCCGCCGCGATCCCCGCCTTCCTCGGCGAGAGCGACCTGTTTCAGGCGCTCGAATGGCTGCCCGGCGTCGGCCGCGCGGGCGAGGCCGGGGGCGAGCTCGTCATCCGCGGCTCCGACTCCCACTTCAACCGCTACCTTCTCGACGGCGCGCCGATCATCCACCCGTGGCACACCTTCGGGCTGTTCTCCACGTTTCAGACCGAAGCGCTCAAAAGCGTCCGGCTCTACAAAGGGTCGTTCCCGGCCGAATACGGCGGCGGCCTCTCGTCCGTGCTCGATGTGGAGATGAAGGACGGCGACCGGGACGATGTGGCGGGCGTCGTCGCGCTCAGCCCGGTGTCGGTCCGCGCCGTGGGGGAGATCCCGCTCGGGCGCGGGGCCTCGCTCATGCTCTCCGGCCGCCGGAGCTATCTCGACCTGCTGCTCTCGCCGCGTGTCCAGGCCACCTCGTCCGCGCTCTTCCTCAGCGAGGGCGAGGTGGCCCCGGAGTCGAAGCAGGATCTGGGCTACTACTTCTTCGACGTCGGGGCGAAGGTGACGCTCCGGCCGTCGCCGTTCCACCGGTTCTCGGTGAGCTACTACGAGGGTGGCGACGACCTCAACGCCGATGTGCCCTTCGTCTCGCTCATCGAGCCGGGACAGACGGACGTGCCGAATCCGCTCGGCCTAAGGCTGAACTACGGCTGGGGCAACCGGATTCTCTCGGCGCGCTACCGCTATCTCTACGGCCGCCGCCTCTTCCTCACCGCCACGGGCTACTACTCCCGCTACCGGGCGGGGGAGCAGGCCTTCGTCCAGCCGACCACGACGTCGCTCGTGGACAGCGACTACCGCGTCCACTTCGCCGAGACCGGGCTGACGGCGGACGTCGATTACTACTACTCCCTCGAACACCAGATTCGGTTCGGGACGAGGCTCGTCGGGCGGACGTTCGAGAGCACGCTCGACGAGACCATCCGGCGCTCCGAGACGGACGACGGCGCGGTGCGGACGCAGCGCGACGCCGTGCGGGCGCTCGAAGCGGTGGCGTACGTGCAGGACACGTGGCAGCCGAGCGCCGAGTGGCAGGTGCAGCCCGGCGTGCGCGTCGAGCTGTTCGGCCTCGGGCCGTATGTCTCGGTGAGCCCGCGCGTGAACGTCCGCTACGTCGTCACCCCCGGCCGGCTGTTTGCGAAGGCGGGCCTGAGCCGGCAGGTACAGTACCTCCACCGCCTCCGCGACCGCTACTCGTACACGTACGACCTCGCCTCCAGCCGCTGGATTCCGGCCTCTGGTGCCGTCCGCCCCGCCGTCGGCTGGCAGGTCGCCGCCGGGCTCGAAGCCGTGCCGGCGAACTGGCTCTCGCTCGGGCTCGACGTCTACGGCCGTCAGCTCGGCGACATCCTCCTCCCGGCCGATGCGTTTCAGGACAAGGACGGGATCGAGGGGCCGGGGATTCTGCCGGGCGCGCTGCTGGAGCAGTACGTCGCCGGGTCCGGGCGCTCGTTCGGGATCGAGGCGGCGGCGCAGGCCGAGCGCGGGCGCTGGCGGCTCGGCCTCTCGTACGCCTTCGCCCGCTCGCAGGAGCGCCCGCCGGGCGAGGTCTACCGCCGCGCGCGCTACGACGCGCCGCACACCCTCAAAGGCCTGCTGCAAGGCGCGCTGGGACGCTGGACGGTCTCGCTCGCCGCGACGGCCCGCAGTGGCTACCCCGTCACCGTCCCCGTCGCCCGCTACGCCCTCGGCGACGTGCTCGACGGCGACGAGGCGGATCCGACGTACTACCTCGCCCGGCCCGCCATCAACAACGGCCGCCTCCCGGTCTACGCCCGCGTGGACCTCGCCGTCGGGTACGCGTTCAGGCTATTCGGGATGGACTGGGACGCGAACGTGCAGGCGTACAACCTCTTCAACCGGCGCAACACCGTCGGGCAGCGGTTCGACCCGGACCCGCCGGTCGTGACGGCGACGGACGTGCAGGGCCTTCCGATCCTGCCCATGGTCAACCTGAAAGGGCAATGGTGAGCGGCCGGGTGGGGAGGTACGGGAGGCTGGGGGTGTGGGCGATGCTCCTCACGCTCGCCGCGTGCGACGTGGCGGAGCCGGAACCGGCCCGGCTCGTGGTCGAAGCGTTCGTGGAGACGGGGCAGCCGCTCCCGCCAGTGACGATCCGCCGCACGGCCGACCTCGACGATCCCGACGCCGCGCCGCCCGTGTCGGACGCTGCCGTGATGCTCACGCTCGGGGGCGAGGACGTGGCGTACGCGCCGGTGCCGGGGCAGCCCGGGCAGTATGCCCCGCAGCGCGCGCGTACGGCCGAGGCAGGCGAGACGCTGGCGCTGGCGGTGACGTGGCAGAGCCAGCGGGCGACGGCGTCGAGCCGGATGCCCGCGCCCATCGCGCTCGACAGCGTCCGCATCGTCCCGGCCGCCGCCCCGGTCGAGGCCGTTTTCGCCGACTCGCTCGGGCTGGAGGTGCGCGAAGGTTTCCTCTACCCCGTGGACGTGACGCTCTACTGGACCGCGCCCGAGGCCGACCCGAACGCCGACTCGTCGTGGGTCCGCGCCCGCCTTCGCCCGCCCGCCGCGTTCCCCTCTGCCGTCGTGGACTTCGTGCTGCTGACGGACGCGACGCGGCGCGAGGCTGACCTCGCCGCCGGACCGAATGTGCGCCGGTGGAGCGGGGTCTACGCCGTGCCCGTCGATTCGCCCGGCGACCCGCTGCCGCCGCACGCCCTCGACGTGTTCGTCCTCCGCAGCGGGACCGACTACGCCCGCTACGCCCTCAGCCGCACCGACCCCGACCGTCGCGAGCCCGTCGGGAACGTGCGCGGCGGTCTCGGCATCGCCGCCGGCCTCGCCCTCGACCGGCGGACGCTCGCGGTGGGGGAGTAGGAGAAGCGGGGACGGGGCAGAGTGCCGTCGCATCCTTCGCCGCCGCACGCTGAGGGTGTCCGCGATTCTTCGCAGCACGAACGTTGGCGTATTCTGCGCTTCGGATCTCTCGTGCCCCTCGTCCGCTGCAACCGAGCGGTCAACGGATCTACGACTGGCGAGCAGTACGGCAACATTCCATTCCGTCCACCTGCCCCCTTCTTCGCATGGGCACCTCGTCCGCTCGCTTCTTTTCAGACCTGCCGGTCCAGCGGGTCACACTGAGCGCCCTGTTTGGCGACGCATCGCTCTTCGCCGAAGTGCCGCAGGACTGGCATGTGATCGTCACCGACATTGAGAACTCGACGGCCGTCATACGCACGGGTCGGCACGAGATCGTCAACCTCATCGCGACGGGCGGTATCATCGCGGCGCTCAACCTCGCGCGGCAGTCTGACCTCACGCTCCCGTTCTTTTTTGGCGGCGATGGGGCCACCATCCTCATGCCTCCATTTCTGTTGGAACCCGCGCTGGCCGCGCTGGCCGCCCACCGGCGAAACACCCGTCAAAACTTCGGCCTCGAACTTCGCGTCGGCTCCGTTCCGGTCCTCGACCTCGCCTCGTCCCATAGGACGCTGCGGATCAGCCGGTTGTACCTCTCCGACCTCTTCTCCATTCCGGTGGTGCTGGGGCACGGTTTGGCCGAGGCCGAACGCCGCGTCAAAGGGCTCGACGGTCCCACCCCGCTGACCTCGAGCGACGACCTCGACCTTCAGGGGATGGAGTGTCGCTGGGATCGGATTGGACCGTCGGTCCCTACCGATGAGGTGATCAGCCTGCTTGTAACGACGCCCGTTGAGGAGAACCAGGCCGCCGTGTTCAAGCGCATCGTAGACCTCCTCGACGAAGTCTATGGGGCGCTCGACGCTCGAAACCCCATCTCGCGGTCGGGTCTCCGACTCAACGGGTCCATCGCTAAGCTGACCGCGGAACTCAAGGCGCGGCAGGGGTACGTGACGTTCTGGGACCTCGCTCGGGCGTGGTTAACCACTCGCCTCGGAGGTCCCTTCTTTATGTGGAGCCAGCGCGGCAAACGCTATCTCGATCAAATCGTCGTTCTGGCGGACACGCTCGTCATTGACGGGCGGATCAACACGGTCATCGCAGGCTCAAGACAAGAGCGGGAGCACCTGGAGGCGGGACTCCAGGCGATGGAGCGCGAAGGCTTGATTACCTATGGCCTGGCCGTCAGCCGCGAATCTGTCATGTCCTGTTACGTGAGTGACCGGACCGACCAGCACATCCATTTCGTGGACGGCGCGGATGGAGGCTACACGCTAGCGGCCGGCATGTTGAAACGGAAGGTCCGGGATCGAGCGGCAAGCGCATAAGCCGCTACGCCCTCAGCCGCACCGACCCCGGCCGCCGCGAGCCTGTCGGGAATGTGGAAGGCGGGATCGGGATCGCCGCCGGCATCGCCGTAGAGCGACGGACGATAGAGGTGATCGAGTAGGGCGGAAGTCGTGAGCGGTGAGAGGCCGCGGATATGCGGACGCATTCGGCATAACACGACGGGGAGGCAGCAGTTCGGAAGGCGCTCCGGTAATCGAAGCATGTCGAAAACGCCGTTTGCAGAAGCGAGCGAGCGAGGTATCTTCAGACCCGGCGGTTACGCAGTCATAACTAGCCGTTCGTGTTATGCCGAACGGTTCGGCTTTCGCTCCGCGTGTTATGCCGACGCGTTCCGCTCAATCCATGGTTATGCCGCGCTCACTCCTGAATAGTCGATTGCCATCGCTCTACCCTCTAAGGCCCGGTCAATTCTTAGATGCCTACGCTGCCCCGTCCCGAACGGCCCGACTGCGTTTCGCGGCTGAGCCGCATCTTGTTAGGCAGCCAGGACACCCGCATAATAACACGCCTCTCTTCACATGATTACTCCGAGATCCTTCGCCATCTCTGCGATGATGTCGCTCGTCTTGTTGCCGATTTTCGCATGCAACTCCGAGTCCACATGGAGCGCCGACGAGCAGGAGAATTTCCAGCACTACATCCGCTCCGCCCAAGCTGATATTGCTTCTGTCGACCTTAGTAAACGTCAGTCGCGGGTTGATCAGATCGAGGCAATTCCTGCGTAGCAGAGGTTCAGATGCACCAGCTTCAGCAACGACACGCTCCAGAGACCTTGCCACGAACGGGCGTAGACCCGGTCGCAGAACCGATCCCACAA
>JBBSMX010000124.1:0-12523 GCA_038232935.1 Rhodothermales bacterium
CAGAGCGTGCCGGCGATCGTCGTCTTGCCGACGCCGCCTTTTCCTGAGATGGCAATCTTCATGGGGTTGGACTCGGGTTGGGGGATGCAGAGCAAGAAGTAGTACCCGCGCGTTCCCGCTCTGTTCGCCCGGCCCTGGTCTTCGCGTGCTTGAGTAGGTTGGGATTTGAAGGAGCTGGACGTTGGTGGCAAGGACCACCCTCCAATGTCTCAGCGAGGCCGCCCCGCGGACACCGAACCGAAATCGAGCGCGGATGATAGGAACGCTCGGCTACGCTCGTCAGCGAGACGATAGTAGACGTGGCAGCCGTCCTGCCTCATCGCCACCAGCCGGGCTTGACGGAGGACGCGCAGGTGGTAGCTCAAATCAGACTGGCTCACGCCCAGTACATCGGCGAGAATCCTAACGCTCATCTCTCCACGTCGTAGCAGGCAAAGGGCGCGGAACCGTACCGGGTTGGCCAGAGCTTTGATAAGGCGGACGGCCATCTCGGTGACGGCTGGTTCGGGGAGACGCTTCGGGACAGCGTTGTCTGGGGGCGTGCTTTTATCGGCTGAGAGTGCTACGTGCGAGGCTGCCATGAGTGAGGTACCGGTTTACCTATTCAATACACCGTCAGGGTTCTAGCAAGATAACCTCTTACTTGTGAGACGGCGGCAAGGTTGGTGAGCAGTGAGATTACTCCCCGCGCTTCAACTGGTACTCCTTCGGCCTCGTCTCCGCCGCCTGCTCTCGAAAAACCTCGGCGAAGTGGTTCGCACTCCGGTAGCCGCACGGCCGCGCCTCCACCTCTAGTTCCGTTGTCTGAGCTGTTGCCGGGCCTCCTCGATCTTGTCCTTTTCGAATGTGAGACTATACTGCAATCGAGCCACCCCGTGGTCTCGTCCTTATTTCCTCACACGCTGCCGAGCCGGTACTGGCTTGGCGTCATCCCCATGTGCTCGCGGAAGACCTTGGCAAAGTGGCTCGCGTTGCGAAGTCCGACGCGGCGGGCAATCTCTCCAATCTTGAGGTCGCTGTGCCTCAGCAGCCGCTGGGCCTGCTCGACACGGCAGCGCGTGACGTACTCGAGAGGCGTCTCTCCGAGCGTTCGCTTGAACTCGCGGGCAAAGTGCGCCTCACTCAGGTGAGCGCGCCGTGCCATGTCCGGCACCTTGACGGAGTCACTGAGGTGCGAGCGGACGTAGTCGAAGACCTTGCGTAGCCGGGCGCGGGGGATTCCACCCCGCCACGCCTCCTCGTTTACCTGTTCGCTGGTGCCGAAGACGATGAGCCGGTAGATCTTCGCGGCTAGCTCCTTCGCCGTCGGGGCGACGAGCATGTCATCGCGGCCGAGACGATAAGCCGCAAAGGCGGGCGGTTCGCCGTCAGCCTGGACTTTCAGGCTAACCAGAGGTCGAGGACCATCTGAGGATTCGGCGTCGCCGACTTCCCGTTCGAACTCGGTGATGGCGCGCTCCACGACCTCCTGCTCCGCGTCGGACCAGTCGCCTGCAAAGTGGATGTAGTCATCGGTTTCCATAACGATGCCTGAGCCATGATCATGTCGTCGGTGCAGCTAATTTTTGACCGTCATATGTGTTAACTATAGCGGCGTGTTAACGGTTTCTTCACGATAGTGCAGTAATCCGTCGCCACTCCCAAGTGGCGGCAATGGCCGGGTCGCTCCTGGCGGAGCGAAGAGCGCCCCGGCCTTTTGACGAGACAGGGCGCTCGCTTGGCACTTCCATTCACGAACGCCTTCCCGACATGACCGTCCAGCCCCAACCGCCGAGGCTCACGCTCGAAGCCATCACCGAGGAGTTCAACTGCCCCCTCGTACCTGAGAACCCGTTCCCCACCTGTATCACCGCCCGCAACTCGGCCGTCGTCGAGCGATTCGGCGAATGGGCCGACGCGCAGCGGGCGAAGGTCGAGGCCGACCTCGAGCGCTTACAAGACCGCCACGAGGCTGCCGAAGGGTGGGAGCTGAACGCGCTCGCCGGGGCCGTCCGCGAGTGGCGCGTCTTCGCCGCCTTTCACCGGCTCCACCAGGAGAATTGGTGCCCCGCACTCCTCTTCCGCCTCGCCACGAAAACCGACCTCCTCGCCCTCTGTGATCCTGCGTCGGACTCCTCGGCTGCGGGGTTCGGGGATCGGCAGAAGCAGGTGCTCGCTAAACGTGGCATCGCCGACCGGTTCACTTGGGCGGCGTCTCGGCGGATAGTGGCGACGATGGGGCCGCTGGAGGCCACGGCCGTGGTGCCTGATGCGGAAGAGGTCAAGCAGGAGGAGGACACCGAGATGGCTCCCGCCGTGGACGTCGCCGGCGACGGTGCTCCGGGACCTGTGGAGGCCGCGGCCGTGGTGATCACCAGCGTGTCGGCTGAGGAGGTGCCCGGCGAGAAGCCGTGTAGGGTGGAGGTAGCTCCTGCGGAGGAGGCTGAGGGCGAGGAAGAACGCACCGGGCGCGTGCTGGATGATGCGCTCCCGCCAGTTCGTCTCGACCGCGTGTGGTCGGCCCTCCCGACCTACACCAAGAAGCAGCTCGAAGCGGTCCACGAGCGGTTCGGCGTCGGGCTGTGGAGCCAGTTCGGCGACCGGTTCTACTCGTCGATGCGAAAGCCGGAAATGCTCTCGTTCGTCCGGCGCGTCGTCCGGCACCACGCGTGCCTCGATGCGGCGCAGCAGCTTACGGACCGCCAGCTCGAATCGCTCTACGACTGGATGCGGACCAACATGATGTCCCGGTGCCAGAGTGACGATGACCTACGTATCGCCGCTCGGCTGTTCGGGGACCTCAAGGCGGGCGCGCTGCTCAGCCGCGACGGGCACGGGCTCTCGCCGGATGCTTGGAATCGGTATCGCGAGGCCGAGATCCGACGGATTGCTGCGTTCTGCTACCACCGTTTCTACGAGGTGTCCTCCTCACGGGGAGTGCCGTCCGAAGCAGCAGAGGTGGCGCTCGATTGATCCGACCTGGAATGCGCTGCAGGTAATCTCAGTCCTCTTCGGTGCGTTCTAACCACCTCGGTGCGCTTGGCTGCGGGCATACGCCTGCGGCCGGGCCGGTGAGAGCGGCGGCCTCGGTGGCTTTGGTGCGCGAGCGCGTACGGGTGGGAGTTGAGAGCCCCGCCCGCCGCCGGGGTCGCCGCATTTATCGTGCGCGGAGGAGAATCGACAGAAGCTGGCCTGGAGCGTGACCGCTCCTTCGGCTGATTCTGCAGGTCGGCCCGGTGAGGCTGCTCCGTGGACTCAGGGAGTCCGTCCGCTACCTCACCGGAGAGGACCCTTCGGGGAGCGTCCCTCGGGTCCACCCCCCCCAACA
The DNA here is from genome assembly GCA_038232935.1 of Rhodothermales bacterium. GTDB lineage: Bacteria > Bacteroidota > Rhodothermia > Rhodothermales > JANQRZ01 > JBBSMX01. The sequence continues at coordinate 3,308 of JBBSMX010000124.1, forward strand.
GGGCTGGCTGGCAGCGGGTATGGGAAATCTAGGCGACGGCCGGACAGCGTCAAGGTCGTTCGGCCCCGTGCTCGCGCTGCGCCACTTAAGCGCCTGAGCGCCTAAGCGCCGGTCGCTCCGCGCGGGGGCGCTCCACCTTGACTCAACCGGACGAGCGGGAGCACAAGTGCTCTGTCGGCTTCGCCTCTTCCGCTCGTCCTGTCCGTCCTTACGCCTGCCAGCGGGGTGGCCGCTGGCCAGCGCAAACATGCCTGGCCCTCCGGCTCGGCTGCGAATGCAGCCGTCGCTCTCATCTCATCATCAGCACGGAGGTCCACCATGACCAACCCCCGCACCACCTATCGCTCTACTCAGGGCGGCGCACAGCGCCCGCACTGCGCACAGCGCCCGCACTACGCTCAGGCCCGCACCTGGTACCGCTTCGCAAAGCGGCTCCGGCGGAGCACGTGCCCCTCGTTCAACCCGCACCTCCTCAAGGAGGAGGCCCTCGCAGATAGCCTCCGGCTCCGCACGCGCGGCTTCGTTCTCTCCACCGCACTCGAGCTCACGCCCGAGGCCGAGAGCGGGCTGCGCAAGCTGGAGCACTGGACCCGGCAGCAGGGCGCACGCTTCCCCGAACTGGTCGCCCGCATCGCCGTCACCGATCCCGATGATCCCACGGCGGACGAGGTCCATCTCTTCCTCGAAGAGCGCGATCGCACGAGCTCCCGAGGCCGCAAGAGCTTCGTCGGACGCCTGCCACACGTGCACGCGCTCTGGGTCGCTCCGCTCCTCCGGCTCGAAACCGACGCTTATGGCACAGGCCCCGTCCTCCGGTTCTACGTCACCGGCAACACCGTCCGGCTGACGCGGCCGGGCCTTGACGCCGAGGCCTCCGGGGTCCAGGTTGCCATCGCCGAGGCACACGAGGCCGCACGGGCCTGGATCGACTGGGCCGACGACCGGCGGACGTGGGCCGACGCGCACGCCGTGGCCGAGGAGAGCCCCTACGCCTACCGGGCCTCCTACCTCGACGGGCTGCTCTACGGCACGGACCACTTCGGACCGAGCACCTACGAGCTGAACGGCTACGAGGCCGAGGAGGCTGACGAGGTCGGCTGGTAGCGTACCGACCGCCGGGCGGCGCGCCCTCTCAGTGAGGCGCGTCGCCCGGCTCGCCTTTTTGCTCTCATCATCACCAGCACGGAGGTGCAACAACACCATGCACGAGATCTTTGGAAACCGCTTCTACAGCCGCCAGAAGGCGGCGTGGCACCGCCTCGGCGAGACGTTCGACCTCAACGATGAGGTCTCCGTCGTAGACGCCGTAGGCAAAACCGCCGTCGGCATCGAGATCGACGCCGCGCCGCTCAAGTACGTCTACGAGGGGGAGGCCTTCGAAACGGACCACCGCGCGATCATCCGCAAACCGACGCCCGACGACCCCGAGCCGCGCGTGTTCGGCATCGCCTCGGAGAACTGGCACGTCGCGCAGTACCTCGACTACGCGAAGGCGCTCGACCCGCTCTCGGAGACATTCCCCGTCGAAACCTGCGGTGTGCTCAAAGGGGGCGAGACGCTCTTCCTCTCCCTCCGTGGCGACTCGTTCGCGGTCCAGAGCGTGGACGAGGTCGAGAACTACTTCGTCTGCGTGCTCAGTCAGGTGCCGGGGAAGGGGCACCGCATCCTGTTCACGCCCCGCCGCGTCGTCTGCCAGAACACCCTCTCGCTCGGCATCCGCCAGGCGACGATCAACCTCCGCATCCCGCACACGGGCGATCCCACGGGGACCGTGGCCTTCGCCGCGCAGCTCGTGACCGAGATGACGCGGGCGACGGAGAAGGTGCAGGCCTACTTCGAGGCGATGGCGAAGACGCCCGTGGGCGAGGAGGGGCTGGACCGGATCCTGAAGGAGGCGTTCCCCGAGCCGGCGATGCCCGCGAAGGTCCGCCTCTTCCACGCCCTGACGCCGCAGCAGCTCGGGGTGATGAAGAACACCAGCCTCAACCAGGCGATCATGGACGCCGAGACCGCGATGGAGTCGTGGGTGACCTCGACCGACCGCGTTCGGCAGATCCGCGACGGTGCGCGCGTGCTCTACTCGAAGTTCAACGACGAGCACCCGCAGTTCGCCCGCACGGTGTGGGCCGCCTACAACGCGGCGACGGAGACGAGCGACTGGCGTGAGGGTCGCGGCGACGTGGACCACTCCGTCGTCTTCGGCCCGAGGGCGCAGGAGAAGGTCCGCGCCTTCCGAGCCGCCACCGAATTGGCGATCGGTGTCAGCATGAACTGAGGTGGAAAGAACTGGTGACGGGTGGACCGCCTGAGGGTAGACCGCCTGCGGTCCAGGGGAGGGCGCTTCGGCTGAGTGTGTGGCCGAAGCGCCCTCTCCTCTCCATTCAACGAGGTAGCCGATGAAAGCGACTCCGAAGAACCTCCTCGTCCTCACTCGTCTCCAAGAGCGAATGCAAGCTCCTTCAGGTCTGGGCTGTGGGCTGGACCGTATCGACGGCCTCCCGGCCCTCCCGGCCTACGACCTGTACTCGGGCGAGCGCTACCATGCCGAGCGCCTCGTCCGCCTCGGCTTCTTGAAGAAGACGAAGTCGTGTGCGCCCTGGTACGGACGGCAGCCCATCACGCTCTACTACGTGGATGGAGACTGCGAAGCGAACCCGTTTCCCTTCCGGGGGATGCAGAACCGCCGGATGCAGGAGAAGCTGGCGACCGGCGAGGCTGTAGATCTCTCCGGCTGCCCACGCTCCGCACACGGCGAGTACCTACTGGGGCAGGTCGAGGTGGAGGACCTCGCCGCCGCCACGACGGACCATGAGGTGTTGCAGCTCGCCGAACGCTACACCGTCTTCGCTGAGGACACCGACTACTGCAACGCGGCGACCGAAGCGTGGATCTGGTCCATCGGCGTCCACCGCGAGACGGGACGGGTGTGGGCATCGCACAGCGCGAGCAAGTACCGCAACCCCGCCTTCGTCTGTATCTGGCTGAGATAGGAGGCTCGTCATGCAGCAGAACCTCTTCACCGACGGCGTAGCCGAGGCGACTACCGCACGCAGAACGAAGCGTGTGGTGAGTCCTCGGCCGACTGCGCCGCCGACCTACCGACAGGCGCTCTTCTCCGGCGTTCCACTCTACGCGACGCGGCTCGTGCGCGAACGGGTGTTTACCTTCCCCGAGCGGGAGCAAGTCAGCTCACCGGCTGCCGCCGCGGCCGTGCTCCAGGACTACTTCCAGGACCGGGACCGGGAGGAGTTCATTGTCTGCTTCCTCGACACAGCCAGCACTCTCGTCGGACTGCATGTTGCCTCCGTCGGCGGGCTCGCAGCCTCCATCGTCGAACCTCGGCAGGTGTTCAAGGCGGCCGTCCTCGCCAACGCAGCCTCTCTCCTCCTCGCCCACAACCACCCGAGCGGCAACCCCGAGCCGAGCCGGGAGGATGTTGAGATCACGAAGCGGCTCGTCGAGACGGGGCGGCTCATGGGCATCCTCGTCCACGACCACCTCATCCTCACCGGCGACGGCTACACCAGCCTCGCCGAGCGAGGGCTGATGTAGGGGTGGCTGGAAACGATGGAGAGACGTTGCGTTTCGGCTAAGCCTTGGTAGCAAGCAATGATCTCGCTAAGCGAGAAGGGGCGCTGCCGGGCGCAACCATCGGATCAGTGCTACTTCTACTTCCGAGGCGCAGGTCCAGTCGGCACTCGATCTCCTCGCGCCGACTCCGGCTCACTCGATGCGCCGAGCTGTCGCGGAGCTGGACCGCCACCTTCCCTCGAAAAAATGGCTGCATGGCGTCCGCGCAGTCCAGGTTGACGATCGTCGAGTGGTGGATGTTGTCCCATCAGTGTTACTAACACGAGTGGGAACGTCGACGCCGAGTCCATGCTGAACGATCAGGTCGTGAGCCTCGGGTCCACCGGGAAAGGTTGCGGCGCTCCGATCTCCAGCTCCCCGAAGCGCGCATGCGTTGGGTTCAGCAGCACGTTCCGCTCGTGCGGCACGACGGCGCTCGGCAGGACGAGCGCGACGGAGCTACGAGCGTTGAACCACTCGGCCCCGAGGGTCTGCGTCGAGGCGGGATACGGCCATGCCTGCCAGTCGGCCGGGAGGTCGCCATCGGCGAGGGTTTCCACGAGGTCGCCGAGGGCGTCTGGGACGGTCACCGGGATGGCGGCGTAGTCGAACCGGAGGAGGTCGGCGCGCTCGACGTGGACGAGGGTCTCGAGGAGGGCGAGCGCCGCGCTCTCGGCCGCGTAGACGACCGGCAGTCCCTTCGGGTGCCACCGTCCGGCGTGGAGCACCGAGCCGTAGCCGGAGAAAGGACCACGCGTCCCGGCTGGGTTCCCCCCTCTTCCGCTGCGGGCGTACTTCGCCTTCGTGAGTCTCCAGAACGTCTTGGCCACGGCGCATACCCGAAGTCTTCGTACCCGAATCGGTCAGGCGGCGGCGGAAAACTCGACGGCGAAGAGCATGTCCTCAACCTCGCGCGCGCCGGGGGCCGTGTCGGCGCGCTCCAACGGGGTCTCGCCGTCCAGAAGCCGCTTCGGCGTTGTGAGCCACTCGGCTGCTGCGGCGGCGTCCTCGAAGACGGCGAGGCTGAGCTCGGCCAGGCGTGCCGTGCGGAGAAGGCGGTCGGACTCCTCCGGCAAAAGGCGACCCGCCTGACGGCGACGGGCGAGCGTACGCGGGGCGAGGCCGAGGACGCCAGCGAGTGCCGAAGCGGAGCAGCCGAGGAACGCCTGGAGCCGGTCGAAGGCCTCGGCGTGAAGTCCATCGCGGATGATCGTGATCGGGGCCTCGCTCAGGTCGAGGAGGCGGGTGCCATCGAGGCGGTCGAGTGGGACCGCGCGGAGGTCTGGAAGGGCGAGGGTCTCCATGAGAGCGCTGTTGAGTTGATCTCTGGTACGGCCATATGCACAAGATGTTTCGGCATATGGCACATCGTCCTAAAGCGAGGCAGCACATCAGGAGAGCAGAGACGGGTAGAAACCGGCAGGCCAGCGGCACCGATGGCGGAATCGCGTCATCCGCCGTCTGGACACGAAGCGAGGCGTCTGGTATCGTGTGGCCGGTTCTGGATAAGCCTGTTGAGCAAGCAATGACGCCGCTAAGCGAAAACGTCGGAGAAGGGTTTGGACTAAGCGAGATCGCCCCCGAGGCCGACCCGCCCGAGGCCACATCAGAGGAGGCCGTGCGTGGCCGCCGACACCGAGGCGGGCGGCCGAAGAAGTCGCCAGCGGAGCGGCGTCGGCATAAGTATCTCGTCAGCGTGAACGATGCTGAGCGAGAGGCCATTGAGACCGCGGCCGAGACAGCGAGTCTCGCGCCGTCGGCCTACCTCCGTGAGGTGGGTGTCCGCGGAGGCTCTGGGGGGCAAATCGAGCGTCGCGTCGGCGAGGTGGTCTACCACAAGCTCAGCCGAGTCGGCGTCCGCCTTCAGGCGCTTGCCCGGCGTGTAGCCGAGGGCGGCCAGACCGAAGACGCGGACGAGCTGGAGGCGCTCGTCCGCGAGGTCGTCGAACTCCGGTCTAGACTATAGAGACGATGGTCGGAAAGGTCTCGACGGGGAGCAGCTTCAGCGGGCTCGCGCAGTACCTCACCAAAGACGAGGGGCGCGTGGCGTGGACCGAGCCGCGCTGGATGATCGGTACTGACCATAACGGTCAGTTTGACCCGCAGGAAGTCGCCCGTGAGATGGAAGCGGCCACGCTCGCGGGCGACTCGCGCCTGGAGAAGCCGGTCTACCACGTCTCGATCTCGTTTAGCGAGACCGACCGGCCGACGCGCGAACAAATGCAGCAGGCGGCCGACCGGGTGCTGGGGGAGCTCGGGCTCGGAGAGCACCAGGCCCTCCTCGTCGCGCACGAGGACAAGGGGCACCCTCACCTCCACGTGATGGCGAACCGCGTCCATCCCGACACGGGAAAGGCTGCGACCGTCTCATTCGACTACCGCCGGGTCGAGTCCGTGCTCCGGGAGTTGGAGAAGGAGTGGGGCATGACGCGGGTGCCGGGCCACCACGCCCGCGAGGCTAGCGCCCCGGCCCCCGACCGCACCCAGGGCCTCTCGACGGGGGAGATTCGCCGCACCCGTCGCACGGGCGAGCTCCCCTTTCCCGAGCAGGTCCGAGAGAAGATGGGCGACGACCTCAGCCGCACGTTGGGTAGCGCGAAGGGTTGGAATGAGGTCCGCGAGGCGCTCGATCGCCACGGCTACCGACTGGAGCCGACCGAGCGCGGGATGGTTGTCACCGATGGCGAGCGGTATGCGAAGGCATCGTCGGTGGATGAGCGGCTGAGCCGGCCTCGCCTCGAAGCCCGGTTCGGCGAGCCCCTTGAAGGACCAAGACAGAACGAGACGGAGCTGCCGCAGCCAGAGGCGGAGAAGGCCGTGCAGCAGGACGTCTACCGGCAGATCTTCGGCACCCCGGCGCTCGCTCATCCTAAGGCAGAGACGGTCGCAGGGCCGGAGCGTACAGAGAGTGCTGGAGCGTCCAACGTCGCCCGTGCGATGCAGGTGCGTGCGGCTGCTGCCGCAACGGTGCGAGCGATAGACGGCGAGGCTGACGAGCGCGAGGTGCCGACCCGCGCCGTCGAAGCGGGTGTGCTCACGGCGAGCAACCTCACGCGCGGCTCCGAGCCAGCAGGTCCTGCCCCTGCGGAACCTCCCCCCTCCCCCGACCCAGCCGTCCGCGAGCTCGCTGGCGAGGTACGCACCTACGAGCGCGTCGCCAGCGCCGAGCAGCGCCTCAGCCGAGGCGTGCAGGAGCACGCTGAGCTAGAGGGGCTGCTGAAGAGTGCGGGGCGTCAGGGGCACGAGGCCGCGCGATTGTCCGACACCTTCGACCGGGCGCTCGGTGAGGCGTACCGCGACCCCGCCGCTGCCCGGCGCTCGTTCGAGGCTCTGGCGGCACAGGAGGGTCCCGAAGCGGCGGCTCGGGCCATGCGCCGGTCTCCGGAACAGTTCGGCCCCGTGGTGGCCACCGAGCACACGAAGTGGATGGGGCTGGCCCGTGAGGTGAGCCCTGCCGAGGGCTACGAGGTGGCTCGCAGCGCGGCCAATGTCGGCGAGCAGTACGTCCACACGCGCGCCGCCATCGGCGGCACCGGGCACGAGGAAATGCGGACGGCCCCAGCGTCGAAGGGCCGGGAGGTCCAGTCGCTCCAGCGGGAGCTGGCGCAACTCACGAGCCGCCACGGCCAGCCCGCGCAGATCCTGGAGCGGATCGGCCAGCGGGCGCAGGCGCTCACGACCGCACAGATGAACAGCCTCGGTCGCACCCTCTCTCCCCCGCAGATGGCCGTCATGTCGAAGGCGGCCGGGCTGGCAGCGAAGGCGGCGCGCGGCGTCGAGCGATAGTGCGGCGATGGGCGCAGCAGGAGCGCCCCAGTCACCAGCTCACACTCCGCCCCAGTCACCAGCTCACACTCCAACGACAGACGGGCTCGCTTCTGGGGGAGACGTTGTGAGCATCCCATCCCCCTCGTGGCTTTCGGAATCGGGTACCCGGGTGCGCAGCATGGGAGGCGAGAAGCGCCGGAGGCGAAGTGCGTTCGTGAGGACGAAGACGCTGGAGGTGCCCATCGCCGCGGCGGCGAAGACTGGCGAGAGCAGTACACCGAAGAGTGGGTAGAGCGCGCCGGCCGCCACGGGGATGAGCACGACGTTGTAGGCAAAGGCCCAGAACAGGTTCTGCTTGATGTTGCGCAGCGTCGCCCGCGAGAGGGCCAGCGCCGTCGGGATGCCTCGGAGGTCGCCCGACATCAGCACCACATCGGCCGACTCGATGGCGACGTCGGTGCCGGGCCCGATGGCGACGCCCACGTCGGCCGGGGCGAGCGCAGGCGCGTCGTTGATCCCGTCGCCGACGAAGGCGACGCGGTGCCCCTCGGCCTGGAGCGCCTTCACGGCTTCGGCCTTCTCGTCGGGGAGGACCTCGGCCCGCACCTCGTCGATGCCGAGCTGCCGCGCAATGGCCTCGGCCGTGCGGCGGTTGTCGCCCGTGACCATCGCCACGCGGAGGCCGAGTGCGTGGAGTGCCTCGATGGCCGCCGGCGTCTCGGCTTTGATCGGATCGGCCACAGCGAGGACGGCGGCGAGCCGGCCGTCCACGGCGGCGTAGAGTGGGGTCTTCCCGTCGTTCGCCAGCCGCTCGGCCGTCTCCGCGAACACGTCTACGTCGAGGCCGAGGCGGGTCATGTAGCGGTCGGCCCCAGCTTCAATGCGCTGCCCCTCCACCGTCGCCGCGACGCCGAAGCCCGGCACGGCCTCGAAGTCCTCAGCGTCGGGGAGGACCTGCTCGCGCGTCTCGGTCTCCTCGACGATCGCGCGCCCGATGGGGTGCTCGGAGGATTTTTCTACGGCGGCCACGAGCCGGAGCACCTCGCCCTCGTCGAACCCCTCCTGCACGACGAGGTCGGTCAGGCGCGGGCGGCCCTCGGTGAGCGTGCCCGTCTTGTCGAGCGCGACGACGTCCGCCTCGTGGAGCGTCTGGAGCGCGTCGCCGCGCCGGAAGAGCACGCCGAGCTCGGCGGCCTTGCCGGTCCCGACCATGATCGAGGTCGGCGTGGCGAGGCCCATCGCGCAGGGGCAGGCGATGATGAGGACCGAGACGGCGGCGACGAGCGCGAGCGGGAGTGCGGGCTCCGGCCCTACGAACAGCCACACGGCGGCTGTGAGTGTGGCGATCCCGATCACGATGGGGACGAAGACGGCGACCACGCGGTCGGCGAGGGCCTGGATCGGCGGGCGCGTCATCTGCGCCTCCTCGACCATCTGGATGATCTGGGCGAGCACGGTCTCGGCCCCGACGCGCTCAGCGCGGAAGCGGAAGCTGCCCGTCCCGTTGATCGTCCCGCCGACGACCTCCGCGCCCTCGGTCTTCTCGACCGGCACGGGCTCGCCCGAGATCATCGACTCGTCCACGAACGACGCGCCCTGGGTCACGACCCCGTCCACAGGCACCTTCTCACCTGGCCGCACCACGACGACGACGCCGGCGATGACCTCCTCCACCGGGATCTCCTGCTCGCTGCCCTCCCGGACCACGCGCGCCGTGCGGGGCTGGAGGCCCAGGAGCGTCTTGATGGCCTCGCTCGTGCGCCCCTTCGCTATCGCTTCGAGGTACTTGCCGACGAGGATGAGCGTGATGATCGTCGCCGAGGCCTCGTAGTAGACGTGGACGGTCCCCTCGGGCAGGAGCCCCGGCACGAACGTGGC